>NZ_MAJV01000003.1:0-342392 GCF_001691065.1 Aliivibrio sp. 1S128
TATCATTACGTTAATTATTTTCAATTTAGATAAAATGATAAAAAATAAAAAAGATAAAGTTATCAACTTTGAAATATTTACCGAGAAAGGAAAAGGTTTATCTCTCCGTTATGTCAAGCTTGCTGCCATTTTCCTTGTTGAATACAAAAATAATAAAAGAGAGAAAAATGAAAACGAAATGTTGTAAATAATTATGTTTATTCGTAAAAAAAGTACGACATATTGTTTCATTATTATTGACTATACAAAGCTGACTGAACTATATTAATCGCCGCGAATCCTTAGCAAACGATATTTTATACAACTTTATAACAAAGTTACTTATATTTCTTAAAGATTGGCATTTCGTTATCCATTATTTAAGAAAAATAAATTAACGATTAATAATAAGGAAATTTCATGACAAACACAGATTTACCGCTAATTGAGTCAATAAACGAGGCATTGATGTCCGTTATTGGTGTGATCAATGGCCTTCTTTGGGGACAAGTTCTCGTTTACCTTCTTGTTGGTGTGGGGGTTTACTTCACAGTACGTCTTGGCTTCATTCAGCTTCGCCAACTTGGACATTCAGTTAAAATCTTACGCAGCGGCCAAGAAATCGAAAACGGCATCAGCTCTTATCAAGTATTTTGTACCTCTATGGCAGCTCGCGTGGGAACGGGTAACATGGCAGGTGTGGCAGTGGCATTAACGGTGGGTGGCCCTGGTGCTATCTTCTGGATGTGGGTGATTGCTCTATTTGGTATGGCGACAGCATTCATTGAATCAACACTAGCGCAAGTGTACAAAGTGAAAGACGTTGACGGTCAATACCGTGGCGGCCCAGCTTTTTACATGGAAAAAGGCCTAGGCCAACGCTGGATGGGCACACTTTTCTCTATCTTCTTAATCATCGCATTTGGTTTGGTCTTTAATGCTGTTCAAGCAAACACAATTACTGACGCGTTAAATCACTCATTTGGTTTTGATAAAACCATCATGGGTGTTGTCATTGTTGCTGTATCTGCTTTCTTCATTATGGGTGGGTTACGTCGTGTAGCTACTGCATCATCTAAAATTGTTCCTGTAATGGCGATTGGTTACCTTGCCATTGCATTAATCATCGTCGTAATGAACATTACTGAAGTTCCTGCAGTATTAACGCTTATCGTTAAGAGCGCATTCGGTTGGCAAGAAGCCGCGGCGGGTGGTGTTGCTTATACTATCGCGCAAGCGATGCAATCTGGTATCGCTCGTGGTCTGTTCTCGAACGAAGCCGGTATGGGTTCAGCTGCTAACATCGCAGCAAGTGCTACACCAAACCCTAACCACCCTGCATCACAAGGTTTTGTGCAAATGCTAGGTGTGTTTGTCGATACAATCGTTATCTGTACGGCTTCTGCTGCAATGATTATGCTTTCTGGCGTAATGGACCAACCTGATGCTGCAACTGGTATCAGCCTTCTTCAACAAGCACTAACCAATGAGTTAGGCGGTTGGACAAGCTACTTTATGGCACTGGCTATTCTTCTGTTCTGTTTCACTTCTATCATTGCGAACTACAGCTACGCTGAAACAAACGTAATGTTCTTGAATGGTAACTCTAAGAAAGGCCTATTTGGTTTCCGTCTGTGTGTTCTTGGCATGGTAATGTTTGGCTCTGTCGCTTCTCTACCTGTGGTATGGAGTCTAGCTGATGCCTCTATGGGCATGATGGCGTTAATCAACATCATTGCATTAATCCTACTTTCTAAGTTGGCTATCAAGATCATTAAAGATTACGAAATTCAACTTAAAGCGGGTAAAACGCCAGAGTTTGATCGTACTAAGTTCCCAGAACTTGATGATTTAGAAGGTGCATGGCACCCAAAGAAAAAGAAAGCATAAATACTTTCCTAAATCATAAATGAAAAAAGCCCGTCGTATCTCTTACGACGGGCTTTTTTATTTCCAACAGCATGATGATTACATTAATCGAATTTCACTTGGTGTCACCGCTCTATACATGAAATAAGCAACCGTTTCTAAGTCACTATAAAAGACTAAATTTTCACTTAATGTATACGTTTCTAACGATGTATCCATATAGAATGCTCGACTATATGCATCCCCTGCTTGCTCTAAATTGCCGTTTAATTCAGCCAACTTACCTTGAAGTATAAAAGAAAAAGCAGATTCTCTTCTTTGAAAAGCCAAATTGAGGTACTTCTGAGCTTCTTCTTTTTCGTCTTGTTTAATCGCATTCATAGCTAACGCTTCATAAATACGGGTTGGTTGTATTGCCTCCGTATTATTCGTATAACCAGCAACAAGATCTTGGCTTAAACTTTCAATTTTCAACGTATTATCATTTAATTCCAGCTCAGGATTAAGCGCAGAAAATGCATTATAAGCAATGTATAACTCCGCTAATATGTAGCCATTATCCGGTTCTTGTACTGATATTTTTTCTAGTAGTCTAATACCTTGTTCAAACAACTCAGGATCGGGTTGATTAATGTAATGGTTCGCTTGAATTAACATTTCAAGCAATCCCTCTTCTTTAGGCAAACCAAGCATTAGGATATCAATTTGTTCTTTAGATACTGAGATACCTAATGCTCTCATTAAATCCAAAGATGATTGACGTAATACATCATCTAGGTTTGTATTTTTCATTCTATATTGGCGACTAAACAGCACTTTATTTGACGTATTACTGCGATATTCAATATCCAAATAGGTTTTATTTTGTTGTTCTTCGACTCTAACATTCACTACTTTTCCCGGTAATATCCCCGTAGTAAATACCGTTTTATCTAATTGAACACGATAATTGCCAACACTGGCTATATCTGCCATTAATTTTTGGCTGATCCCATCAGCTAAAAACGCAGTATCATCTTTTTGATTTCGACTTTCATGGTAGCTAAATTGAATTAGATCGATATCAATAGCCTTTGTAATACGTGTCGCCGATTCTTGATACGTTGTCGATATAATGACAGTAATAATAATGCACACAAGAAAGGCATCAAAAGCGAGTAATTTCCAACGATGGAAAGAATTAAAACTAGAACCTTGCTTACTTTTCTCTTTTTCGACGTCTTTAGATATCGTCGTCATAGCTCGAGTAAGTGGGCCTGAAGGAAAAGAAAGATCAGGGTACTTTTCCTCTTCTTCTCTTTCTAGCGCTTTATTTTGAAAATCTGATTGAGAAGTAGGAGCTCCCGTTGAAAACGTAGTACAATCGCTAGCTTTCCAAAACTCTGTATCTTCAAAATTAATCAGTTTTGTTTCCGCGACTAACTTATAACCACGCTTTGGTACGGTCACAAGATACCTTGCGTTATCTAATCGACCGTCTCTTAAGATCTTACGTAACTCAAAAATAGACTGGGTGACGACTTGATCTGTTACAAATGCCCCATCCCAAACCTGATTAATGAGCTCATCTCGACAAAAAACTTCACCTGAATGCTGAGCCAGAAAACGTAATAGATTAACTAAACGTGGCTCAACAGAGACTTCCCTATCTTGGCGATATAATTTATTTTCTTCAATGACAAGAGTCCAGTCATTAATTTGAAAACATAATCCAACCATAAGATACTCATTAGTGTTAAATCGTTATTAATATAAATAGCCTACACATCTCAAAAGATAAAGATTCACGATTAATTAAAATACTATTTATGAAAGAGAGGGGGATTATAAATAAACTATTTATTCGAGGATATGTTATTACCATATCAAAAATGGAATCTTAGGATCCATCAAGATTCGCCCTATAAACACCATTCAGAAAATAAGTTAATAGGCTGATATATAAGGCTTTAATAAAAAACACAGATAAATCAAATAACATAAGAACATCATTTTTCTCATTAATATCCTTATCTTTAATATTAATGAAACTTACTAATTATTAACGCAACATAAATAGAATGTAAACAGATCAACTTTTATCAACTTATAACCTTGAATAATGTATGGATAATAAAGATAAATAAACCTAAAAACACAACTAATATATCCATCATTAAGAATTTCACTATTAAACATAGCTTGTGACGTTATTCAAGAAAAGCATGAACGCCAAATCTATACTTACTAACTAAAAGTCACAAGCATAAAAAAGGCGCTCACTTTAGCTGTGAACGCCTTATTTCAATGTCTTTTAGGGTGAGAGATATAATGGAAAGCTATTTTATTTTCTATTGGCTCATTTTATGAGTAATTCCTAAGCCTGCAATCATAGCAATAAAGAAAACAATGACATCCATATTACCTAAAGCAAGACTAGACACAACAGGTCCTGGGCATACACCAGCAATACCCCAGCCTAATCCAAAAATAGCAGCACCCGTAACTAATCGCTTATCTATTGTAGTATTGGTTGATAAGCAAAATTCTTCTGCGTTCACAGGTTTTGATTTAGGCTTTATCAAGAGGAAATAAGCAGGCATAAAGACAAGTAACGCTCCTCCCATCACAAACATTAAGCTTGGATCCCACTGCCCTACGATGTCTAAAAAACCAATGACTTTTTGGGGATCTGCCATACCAGATATCACCATACCAAGACCAAACAACACACCAGAAATAAGAGCAACTAAACGAAACAATACATTATTCATACCTTACTCCTATTAAAGTAAATGAAGACGAACAAAAACGGTAATCGCAGCAGCAGCCATAAATATACATGTGGCAACTATTGAGCGAACTGAAAGACGCCCAATACCACAAATACCATGACCACTTGTGCAACCATTACCTAAGCGTGTGCCTATCCCGACGAGTAATCCTGCGATAATAAGCATTCCTGTCGTCGTTGAATATTCACTAGGAACCTCTGCGCCTAAAAAGTGCACACCTGCGATACCACCACTTATCATGCCAAGCACGAATAGCCATCGCCACGCGTAATCACGTTTTTTCGGTGTCATTAATCCCGTAAGTACACCACTAATACCCGCAATTTTACCATTGAATAAAAGTAGTAAAGTAGCAGATACACCTAACAGCATTCCGCCAAATAGAGAGTCCCATGGAATAGTCATCATTATTACTCATTAGTTTGTTTTTTGAACATATTGATAAGAATACGTACGAACGGTATATTAGTCAATACTTATTTAGCAAAATCAAATTTAACAAGATGAATATTAGATAAGGCTAATTTAAAGTGCTGTAGTCAAAACTAATGAACAAAAAAAGAACTCTTTTTCACTGTGGGTAAGGTAAATAACAAATGATTAAGATTGTAATGGTCGGTTGGTGATGTTGCAGGAAGTGTTTCCGTAGGGGCGAGAGGTCGCTATGAATCGAGTATTTAATGCTGAGATTATTTCCTATAATAACGAGTCAATTAGGGCTTGCTTACCAATTTTGATTATTAGTAAGAAGCCCTTTTAAACATTAATTAATTTTTAATTATTTAGCTGGTGCAAAATCTTCTGCAGCTTGACGATGAGCGGTATAAATTGCTTCGCCATTACTCTCTGCATCAAAAATAACGGTTACATCTGGAGAGAATAAAAGTACGTCGCCTACTTCAGCAACATATTTATTGCCATCTACATCACGTACTACAATCTTACCTTTAGTAATTACTTTGTATTCTACTGAATCATAGAAATATTCAAATTCAACACCTGGAGACATTGTAAAATGCCCCATAGTTAATGAGTTTGTATTGTTAGTTACAGCCACTTCTGCCATATCACTTTTCAGACCTGATACATTTAGTAATTGGCTAAGATCATTTAATTTAAAGCTGCCAGATTTAATAAGAGTAATGCCTGATTTTTCTGTTAATGTTGTCATTTCTATAATTCTCATCGAGGAATACGTTACCTTTTCAATCAACAGGTTGTTGATATATATAGATAATACCTTATTGGTATGCCATTGATTCTAACTATATTCTGAAGGCTAACAAGATAGCTGAAACGTAAAACATTTTTACATAAATATTGGCAATACGATTTAATGGCTAGGAATTAATACAAAAAGTCGAGCAAATAGCCCAGATTGGCTTTTCAATTACCTATTAAATAATAAAGTGAATAAATATCGAAAGGGTATATAGGATCCCTTTCTACTATCGACACACTATTCATAATAAGGTAGCTTAGGTGTATAGACGTATAGAACGCTACAAATAAGAAATAACTTAAGGATAAGTTGTGCCAATAAAAATACCAGACCAACTCCCAGCAGCCGAAGTATTACGTGAAGAAAACATTTTCATCATGCAAGAATCTCGCGCCACCACGCAAGCCATTCGTCCTCTTAAAGTGATCATTTTAAATTTGATGCCAAAGAAGATTGAAACCGAAACACAATTTTTACGCTTACTATCAAATAGCCCATTACAAGTGGATGTTGAGCTATTACGTATAGATAATCGCACCAGTAAAAATACGCCAACTGAGCATTTAGATACCTTTTATCGCCAATTTGAAGGTATTAAAAACCGAAATTTTGATGGACTGATCATTACGGGGGCTCCACTGGGATTAGTGCAGTTTGAAGATGTCATTTATTGGGATCACCTACAAACCATCATGACGTGGGCAAAAGACCATGTTACTTCTAGCTTATATGTCTGTTGGGCTGCTCAAGCAGGGCTAAAACTGCTTTATGATTTACCCAAACGCACCCGTAAAGAGAAATTATCAGGGGTATATAAGCATGATAATCTTGACCAACACCACCCTATTTTACGTGGTTTTGATGATGAATTTTTAGCACCTCATTCTCGTTACGCTGATTTTTCTGCAGATTACCTGAATGAACACACTGATCTGGATATTCTAGCAACATCTGAACAAGCTGGTGTATACCTTGCTTCAACCAAAGATAAGCGAAATGTGTTTGTCACAGGCCACCCAGAGTATGATTCATTCACTCTGCATCATGAGTACGTTCGTGATTTAGGTGAAGGCATGGAACCAACAATACCACTCAATTACTACCCTGGTGACAACCCTGAGATCCCACCCAAAGCAACATGGCGTAGCCATGGTCATTTGTTGTTTTCTAATTGGTTAAATTACTGTGTTTACCAACAAACACCATACGACTTGGACCATTTTTCAGAGCAAAACTTTACCCGAGATTAATATTTATTAGGTGTTAATCATCTGATTAACACCTATTCCCAGCATATAATAACCAGAAAATTCTGATAGATAGCGCCCATTTTTTTGTTTTTTTATAAAAAATGACCTTTCATTTAATTCAGATCAACATATCCTCTATTTATAAAACCAACAACAAACCAAATGAGAACTTGCTCAATAAAACCCTATGAAATATAAGGTATTAATGCCTGTAGTTGATTTTAATTATAAATTGCATTTATGCAGGTGGCTCTATGTTGTATTTTGAATTTCTCTTTTTGTTACTCGTGCTTTATATCGGTTCCCGATTTGGTGGAATAGGTCTAGGGGTAGTCTCTGGGATTGGCTTAGTTATTGAAGTATTTATCTTCAAAATGCCGCCAACCTCACCACCAGTCACCGTAATGTTAATCATTTTAGCTGTAGTCACTTGTGCTTCGATATTAGAAGCGGCTGGCGGCCTAAAATATATGTTACAAGTGGCAGAGCGGATCTTAAGAAAGAATCCTAAACGCGTCACTATCATTGCGCCTTTTGTTACTTATGCAATGACATTCTTACTAGGTACAGGCCATGCCGTGTATTCTATTATGCCAATCATTGGTGATGTTGCTTTAAAAAATGGCATTCGTCCTGAGCGCCCAATGGCGGCGGCATCTGTTGCTTCTCAAATTGCGATTACTGCCTCACCTCTTTCAGCCGCGGTGGTTTATTATCTAGCACAATTAGTCGATATAGATGCTTCAATTACCTTAATGTCTATCTTGATGGTAACCGTGCCTTCTACGTTATTTGGTACGCTAATGCTCGCTCTTTACAGCTTACGTCGTGGTAAAGAATTAGATGATGATGAAGAATACCAAGCTCGTTTAAAAGATCCTGTTTGGCGTGAAAAAATCTTAAATACAACATCAACCTCTCTAGATGAACAACTGCCAACTAAAGCGCGCAATGCGGTACTGATCTTTTTGGGTGCGATTGTATCTATCGTTATCATCGCTATGTGGCCTGAAGTTAGAACGATTACAGAGGGCGGTGCACCAATCAAAATGTCCGTCGTAATTCAGATGATGATGCTGGCGTTTGGTGGTGTGATTCTATTAGCAACAAAAACAGATCCTCGCGATGTACCTAATGGTGTGGTATTCAAATCAGGAATGGTTGCGGCGATTGCAATCTTTGGTATCGCTTGGATGTCTGATACTTACTTCCAATATGCTATGCCTCAATTTAGAGCTGGCATCGTAGATATGGTTACGCTTCACCCATGGACATTTGCTTTAGCATTATTCATTGTATCTGTCGTGGTTAACTCTCAAGCAGCAACGGCTCGTATGATGCTACCTGTTGGTCTTGCTCTAGGTTTAGAGCCTGCATTAGTGATAGGTTTAATGCCTGCTGTTTATGGGTACTTCTTTATTCCAAACTACCCATCAGACATTGCAACGGTTAACTTTGATAGCTCAGGTACAACAAAGATTGGTAAATACTACTTTAACCATTCATTTATGTCCGTTGGCTTAATTGGTGTCATTTCTGCGTGTATGCTTGGTTACGTCTTAGGTCAAATTGTCATTGGCTAACGTGGGAATTAAACACAATTAATAAATGATAGATAACAAAAAGCCCGTGTGCACTGTTAATAAAAACAAGCATCACGGGCTTTTTATATTTAATTATCTTACAGTGATAAACTAAAGAACAGACCCGCTAAACACGCACTCATTAAGTTTGCTAACGTACCACCTAGTACCGCTTTAAAACCCATATTTGCCACTTCTGCACGACGCTCTGGTGCCATAATACCAATTGAACCGAGTTGAACCGCAATAGAACTCACGTTCGCAAAACCACACAATGCAAAAGTAATAATAACTTGGCTGTATGCTGACAATTGATCTTTATGCTGAACAAAATCAATAAACGCAACAAACTCGTTCAATACCACTTTTTGACCAATATAAGAACCAGCCATTACCATTTCAGATTTTGGAATACCGATAATCCAAGCAACTGGTGCAAATAAGTAACCAAAAACAGTTTGTAATGTCACGCCAGCAAAACCAAACCATTCAGCAACCATTTCTAGACCACTGTTTAGCATAGCTATCACACTCACAAACGCGATCAACATTGTACCTACCGCTACTGCGATTTTCATACCGTTCATTGCGCCGCTTGCTAACGCATCAATCACGTTACTTTGTTCACTTTTATCAATGGCTAATTCATGTTGATCAACCGGAGTTTCTTGTTCAGGAACTAAGATCTTAGCCATCAATAAACTGCCAGGTGCTGCCATAAAACTTGCTGCAATTAAGTATTTTAATTCAACACCTAGACCAGCATAACCACCAAGAACACTACCAGCTACCGATGCCATACCACCGACCATTACAGCAAAGAGTTCTGAACGTGTCATTTGAGGTAAGAATGGACGAATTAGTAGAGGAGATTCACCTTGAGATAAAAAGATATTACCCGTCGCAACTAATGACTCAACTTTACTAGTACCTAGGAATTTTTGGATTGCACCGCCCAATACAGCAATGACTTTTTGCATGATACCTAAATAATATAAAGCGGAGATTAACGCACTGAAGAAGATGATGATTGGTAGGACACGAATTGCGAAGATAAAACCAGTTGAAGCTAAATCACCGAATAGAAAGGCAATGCCTTCATCCGCAAAACCCAATAAACTCGATACCCCGCTACTTAGCGATGCCAACGCCATTTGTCCCCAAGGAAAATAAAGAACAAGAGCCGCGAAAGAAAGTTGTAAAAAAAGGGCTCTAAGGACGGTTTTCCAATTGATAGCTGAACGCTTCTCTGAAAATACCCACGCGCAAAAAATAAGCGCGCACATGCCTATAAGGCTAAATAAAATGGTCATAATAATGCCTATTTAATAAATTGAGGTAAATATGAAGAAACGAAAGGACTCGCCATAGTAGATGACGATAGAGGTATAAAATAGTTACTCCAAGAAGACGGAATAACATTAGATAAAAAGATGTTCATTTGGGTTCCTTTACAAGCTGTTTAACAGTAGCTGGTCCGAGTCCTTGGGGTCATTCACTGTTCCATGTGACGGCTTGTATTGGGGGAAGGAGTATACATCTCGCAGATTTAAAATCATCTTTTATGTGATGAAAATTACTATTTTTACTTATTAGAAAAACATTCACAGCAAATAATTACAAATACGAAAAGTAAACCTTGATGAATAGGATAAAATTAAACATTTTCAACGAAATTCACACAATAAACATTCACTGAGCATGCTAAAGTTAATAATGAAATCTCTACATTAGGTCCTTAACATGGCAAATACAGAACATGTCGAGACATTAGACTCTCTAGATAAAGTCAGTGTCATTACTTACCGTTTAGGTATTACATTATTTTCTTTTTCACTCTTTTTATGCAGCCTTACTATCGCTAACGATATGTCACTGATCTTAATTGATGGATCATTAAAAGAATTTGCCTTTATTACTCTTGCGATCTCTTCCGCTATGAGCGCAGCTAACTTACATGTTTATGATAAAAAAATAAGAATCGTCATTACTTGGTCAGCTTGGATTGGCCTAGTTCTATTAAGTTTACTCATTGGTAGCCATTTAGTTTGGATTGCTATTGGCTTTCTTTTTGTTACGTTTTCAGGAATAGCATTAAAAGAATCATTTTGTTTCAAGGTGTTAGGTTTGAAATTTATTCCATTTCTGTTATGTGCTGCTACCTTCATGCTTGCTATGGAAAAATGGGTTATCTCATTAATTTGTTTGACCATCGCTGGCGTTATTTTTCTTTTTTTAGCTATTCAGAAATGGAAAATGCCACTTCATTTTGATATTGGTAATAAATCCAATTATCAACATTAACGCCACAGATAAAAATGAACTATTTAGTTTACTTTTAGTCTTATTCAATACATCATCAATACGATATGGGACAATCCTATAATCCTAGTCGAATCGTTTATTTATTTTTACTTAAGGCATGAATAACAAGACAATGATATTCCCTCTTTTTTATATTTTCCTTGTTATTGTATGCATCCTTCCTATTCTGCCCGGAATAGTTGGCGTACTTAGCGCCTCTTTCAGCTATATGCCTCCTATTGGTTTACATAATCTGTCTCTAGAGGGCTACGTTTCTGTTTTTGAATGGAGCGGAGTTTGGCACTCTCTATTTTTAACCCTAAGTAGCGCTTTTATCAGTACTCTTATTACCGCTTTACTTACTTTTATTATTTTACAAAGTACGTGGAAACTTCCTGTTTGGAAAAAAATAGAATTTTTACTCTCCCCGTTACTTGCTATGCCTCATGTCGCTTTCGCTATTGGTTTTGCTTTTTTATTTTCTCCTACAGGGATGCTTGCCAGACTGCTTAATCCTATTGGTAACGTTAATTTTCCAATTATTATTAATGATTCAATCAATATCGGTTTGATTTTAATGCTCATTATTAAAGAAGTGCCTTTTCTTCTTTTAATGAGCATTCCTATTATGCAACAACTCAATATAGATAAAACAACAAAGGTAGCCGCTAGTCTAGGCTATCAGCGCCATCAAATATGGTGGAAATGTGTGTTCCCACAATGGCTAAAAAAGGCACGTTTTCCTTTATTGGCTATCATTGCTTATAGCGTATCAGTGGTTGATGTCAGCTTAATTATTGGCTCAACCAACCCACCAACCTTTGCTGTTTTAGTATGGCAATGGTTTACCGATCCTGACATTCAATTACAACCAAGAGCGGGGGCAGGGGCAATAATTCTTCTGTTTCTATGTTTATTACTTATTGGACTGCACCGCTTATTAGAATGGGCAATAACAACACACTGTCGCCACTGGCAAATATCTGGTCGAATGGGGTTTCGCTTACCTGGCTTATCTTTTTTCGTCACGATTGCTGGCATAATTATTTTATCATTACCCATCATGGTGCTATGGAGTTTTGCCCAACGGTGGCGTTTCCCCGATCTATTGCCAAGCGTTTTTACTCTTCGTTTTTGGGATAATGAGTGGACAAGCTTACTGCCCGTCATAATGGACAGCGTTATTATCGCCACAGTGTCAGCGACTATCGCGCTTGCCTTTTCATTACTTGGGCATGAATTTAAAATCAAACATCGCTGGCATATCCCCCCGCTATTAATTGCCGTTCCAATGTTAGTGCCTCAACTCTCTTTATTATTTGGTTTGCAAGTAAGTGCTCTTTACTTTTCAAGTGAGTCATATTGGTTTTGGGTTCTTTGGGCGCACGTATTTTTTTCATTCCCTTATATTTTTCTTGCTTTAGATGGGCCATGGCGCAGTTTTGATCAACGTCTGATTCAAACAGGATTAAGCCTTGGTAAATCTCCATGGCACTGTTGGATAAAAATAAAACTTCCTTTGTTGCTTCCCGCTATTTTATACGCATGGGCAATAGGCATCAGCGTGAGTTTGGCTCAATACCTACCAACACAAATGCTTGGTGCAGGCAGAGTTATCACATTAACGACAGAAGCGGTTGCCCTCTCTAGTGGTTTCGACCGTCGAATTACAGCCCTGTATGGATTATGGCAAGCGCTGTTACCGTTCATCTTCTTTAGCTTGGCTATCTTCATCGGACGATTCTACTCTCATCGTTCTCATTTAAATCTAAAACAAGGAATGTGACAGGTAATGAGCCTATCAATAAAAAATCTCAGCATTCTCACTAATCATGGCGTTCCTTTATTAACGGATTACTCTTTCTCTATCGATAAAGGAGAAGTGCTTAGTGTTATGGGCCCAAGCGGTTGTGGTAAATCTACATTATTAAACGTCATTGCTGGACATTTAAGTTGTGATTTTAGTTATTCAGGTGAGATTACGGTTAATGGAAAGCGAGTTAATAAAACCCCTTCTCACGAACGAAAAGTAGGGATATTATTTCAAGAAGATCTTCTGTTTCCTCATTTATGTATTTGGGAAAACCTTGCATTTGCTTTACCCAATAAAGTCAAAGGCATACAAAGAAAAAAAGAAGCAATGCAAGCACTTAAAAACGTTCAATTAGAACAATTATCTGATGCATTCCCAAACCAACTCTCAGGTGGGCAACGAGCAAGAATAAGCTTAGTTAGAATGCTATTAGCAAAACCCGATGTTGCCTTGCTAGATGAGCCTTTCAGTAAATTAGATAAAGCATTACGTATCCAATTTCGAGACTGGGTATTTGAGCAATTGGCGGAAGCGGACATCCCTACATTATTAGTAACTCATGACAGTGACGATATTCCAAAAGAGAGCCAACAATTCTTTTGGCCAATGGAGATAAATCATGCTTGATAAATTCAGTATTCAAGTTATTCGAAAACCGTTATCCATCTCAGCTTCCGGATTGCATAAGCTGGGCGTTACCGCAAACCAAACAACATTATTTGGTTTTATTTTAGGCTGCTTAGCTTTTCCTGCATTATTACTTCAAGAATATAATATTGCGCTGATCTTTATTTTATTAAACCGAATTTGTGATGGTTTAGATGGCGCTTTAGCTCGGATTACTGGAATTACTGATTCAGGGGGATTTCTAGATATCAGCTTAGATTTTCTTTTTTACTCCCTAATTCCATTTGGATTTGTTTTAGCAAACCCAGAGCAAAATGCGATTGCTGGCGCTCTAATTATTTTCTCTTTTATTGGAACAGGCAGTAGTTTCTTAGCTTTTGCTATCATGGCGGGGAAAAGAAACATTGATAACCCCGTGTATAAAAACAAATCTCTTTATTACATGAGTGGCTTAACTGAAGGTACTGAGACCATTGGCTGCTTTATTTTATTCTGTTTATTTCCAGAGCATTTTACTTTAATTGCTTACATTTATTCAGCACTATGTTGGATTACAACGTTTAATCGAATTTGGTCAGGATTTCATACATTAAAAGAAAATGAAAAACAGGATGAATACCAACTCTAATAAAAAAGAAAAAGCCCCAGTAATTCACTTACTGGGGCTTTTATTCTTTTATTAAACTGAGTTATAGCTATAAATTAGCGATTAATACTCTTCAACAGCAAACAGAGTTTCCATATTCAAACCTTGTTGGGTCATGATCTCTCTTAAACGTCGTAACCCCTCAACTTGAATTTGTCTCACACGCTCACGAGTCAACCCTATTTCTTTACCTACCTGTTCTAACGTTGCCGTTTCATATCCTAATAAACCAAAACGACGAGCAACAACTTCTTTTTGCTTAGGGTTTAGTTGACCAAGCCAACCAACCAAAGAAGCATTAATATCATTTTTTTGTGTTTCAGATTCAGGATCACTATTTTTAGTATCAGGTAAAATATCTAATAACGCTTTATCTGATTCACCAGCAACCATCGAATCTACAGAAGCAACTCTTTCATTTAAACGCAGCATACGACTTACGTCACTGACTGGTTTATCTAGTTTCTCTGCAATTTCTTCAGGTGTCGGTTCATGATCAAGCTTTTGTGAAAGCTCACGAGCGGCACGTAAATAAACATTAAGTTCTTTTACGACATGAATAGGCAAACGTATAGTTCGAGTTTGATTCATAATGGCACGTTCAATGGTTTGACGTATCCACCAGGTTGCATAAGTAGAAAAGCGGAAGCCTCTCTCTGGATCAAATTTTTCAACTGCTCGGATTAAACCAAGGTTGCCCTCTTCAACTAAATCTAATAAAGCAAGGCCACGGTGATTATAACGACGAGCTATTTTTACTACTAATCGAAGGTTACTTTCAATCATTCGAGAACGAGCTGCCATATCACCTTTTAGGGCAAGTCGACTAAAGTAAACTTCTTCTTCTGCTGTTAAGAGTGGCGAAAATCCAATTTCACCTAAGTAAAGTTGAGTTGCATCCATTACTTTCTGCGAACTGCTAACCTCAAGACGTTCAGATTCCGTTTCTTGAATTTTGGTTAGCTCAGCATCATCAACTACGTCTAAATCAAATTCTTCATTTTTAGTTACTGCATTGCTTTTACTCATAGCGCCTCCCCATGGCGAGCCAGCAAGACATTACAACTCAGCTATGTCATCCCTGTTATGGCAAATATCGTTGTGGATTTACCGATTTCCCTCTAAAACGGATCTCAAAATGCAAACGAACGCTGCTCGTACTTGAGCTACCCATTGATGCAATTTTTTGTCCCGCATTGATACTTTGACCTTCTTTAACAAACAGTGATTCATTGTGAGCATAAGCACTTAAATAATTTTCGTTATGTTTAATAATAATTAAATTTCCATAACCTCTTAAGGCGTTACCTGCATAAACCACTGTTCCTTTTGCGGTAGATATGATGTCTTGACCTCGTTGGCCTGCAATATCTATCCCTTTATTTCCTTGGTCTCCTGTTGAGAACTTAGCGATTACTCGCCCTTTTGTTGGCCATAACCATGAATCTACCTTTTCCGATTTTTTTTCTACTGATTTAGGTTTAGGTACTGGTTTTGGTTTAGCTGCCGGTTTAGCTACCGGTTTAGCTACCGGTTTAGCTTTAACTGTCGGTTTTGATGTTGCAGTTGTTACCGACTTGTTAGATTTAACATACTCCTTAGATTTTGTGTTTTCAACCTTTTTTGCACTTTGTTTTTGTGCTGGTGATGATTTTGTGCTAGCCGACACAGTTGGTTTAGCTTTCGTACTCGGTTTATTATTAGCGAGAGGAACAACGGCAACGGCAGCTGTACTAGTCGATTTAGAGCTGTCGGCCTTACTAACTAAATGCCCATCATCACCATAAGCAGGAGCTATATATTTAGGTCCCCACAATTTTAGTTTTTGTCCTGGGTGAATAACATAAGGTGCTTTTAATTCATTATAAGCAATCAGCTCTTTGACATCTTTATTAGTAACATAAGAAATAAAATATAACGTATCCCCTTTTTCTACTCGATAATAACTGCCTCTATAGCTGCCACGTTCTGCCCCACCATAAGATGAACTGGATTTATTTACACTAGACACAGGAGCAGGACCATGAGGCCCCATAGAACAGCCTGAAAGCAATAGAGTCAAAATTGCAGCGATAAGCCACAAACGAGAAGGTGTCATTATTATTTTTTTCATTATGATTATGCTAATTCACCTGCAACTAAGGGAACAAAACGAACTTCTTCTATGACCTCTGAATGAAATTCATCTCCACAACGAACAATTCGAAGTAACTGCTGTTCGGTATCTCCGACAGGAATAACCAATCTTCCGCCATCTTTTAACTGCCACAATAAATCATTCGGGATCGATTCTGCTGCCGCAGTAACAATGATTGCATCAAATGGGCTTTTATTTCCCCACCCTTTCCAACCATCTGCATGTTTTGTTGAAATATTGTATATATCTAATTGTTTCAATAATCGCTTTGCATTCCATTGAAGTGATTTAATTCGTTCAACCGAATTAACATGATCCAATAATTGCGCTAATACTGCCGTTTGATAACCTGAACCCGTCCCTATTTCTAGAACATTTGACTCTCGCTGTAGCATGAGTAGCTCGGTCATTTTCGCAACAATATAAGGCTGGGAGATAGTCTGTCCTTCCCCAATAGGCAAGGCATTATTTTGATAAGCTTGGTGTGCTAACACTTCAGGAACAAATCGCTCACGCGGTAAAGAACGAATAGCAGACAAAACCGCTTCATCTTGAATACCTTGTTGACGTAAAAATTGATCGAGTAGTTCAGTGCGAGAATGAAGCATTAATTAGATCTCTCAATTGATAGCCAATCGCTCATCATAGCTAATGAATCATGAGCGGTTAAATCTACCTGTAATGGGGTAACTGACACGCAGTTATGTTGAATTGCATAGAAGTCAGTGCCCTTACCTGCATCTTGTTTCTTTCCTGGGGGACCTAACCAATAAATGGTTTCTCCTCGAGGATCGGTGTCTTTAATCATACTTTCTGCATGATGCCTTGCACCCAGGCGAGTTACTTCCCAAGAGGCAATTTGAGAATACTCACAATCAGGGACATTTACATTTAACACCCGTTCTGTAGTCAGCGGGGTTTTTAAATGCATTGTCACTAACTCTAAAGCAACTTGAGCTGCTGTATCAAAATACGTGCGCCCGACTAAAGACATTGCTATTGCTGGTAACCCTAGAAAGTGCCCTTCTGTAGCCCCCGCAACGGTTCCTGAGTATAAAGTATCATCACCCAAGTTTGCACCATGATTTATACCCGTAATGATTAAATCAGGGAGGTCATCTTTCATTAATTCATTCAATGCAAAATGCACACAATCGGTCGGCGTACCTTGCACTGAATGAATATTTTGTTCAATTTGTCGAACTCGAAGTGGCGATTCAAGAGTAAGTGAGTTAGATGCTCCCGAGCGATTACGGTCAGGGGCAACAATCGTAATATCCGCAATATCTGATAATACTGCCGCGAGGGTATTGATCCCTTCTGCAAAAACACCATCATCATTACTTAATAGTATGCGTAATTTATTCACTCTTATCTCCGCTTCTTTCTCTAAATCGAATTATTCGTATGTACGTTCCACTTCAATTTCTTGCAATAATTCACGTACGATAACCGTAGCAAAACTGCCTGATGTTAAAGAGAAATTAAGAGTTAACGTATCCCCATCAGCTGACCAACTTAGGTTCTCAGGGTGTAACTCAATAGCACGGCGTTCATGCCTCATACGGTTACCACGAACAAGAGCCATTAAATCTGGTTCCGCATCAAGCTGTGGTTGCTCTAAAGTTAATGCTGTTTCAGTCGTTGGTAGCTGATTATCACCAGCTAATGCTGCACTGATTGACCATTCATTATTTTGAATTTTTTGAATGCTTTCTTCAGAGGTCACATTCTCATTAACCGTACGGCCATTATGATCAAGTAGAATATCACCATCCACAGGTAGAGAGAAGTAACCCTCTGTTATTCTTTGAGAAATAATCTGATTAAAGATCCATGAACGAGCAGCTGACAAGTAAAAACTACGCTTTGTATTATCACGAGTGCGTACATTTTCACGCCCCCAACGACGTGCCTCGATGACGTTATTACCTTCATGACCAAAACGTTGTGCACCAAAGTAATTTGGCACACCAGATACTTTTACTTTCTCTAAACGAGACAATACATCATCCATGTCAGTCACTTCAGTCGCAATTAACTGGAAACTATTACCTAAAAGATCGCCAGGACGCAATTTTTTGTTGTGGCGTGTCATTTCTAGAATTTCAACACCGGGATGCGTAGCTTCAAATAAAGCAAACTTAAGGTGATCACTTTTTGGTAAGTGAACACTTAACCATTGTTCTGTGATTGCATGGCGATCTTTCAGACCAGCCCAACTAATATCTTTTGATTTTACACCACAAAATTTTGCTAATTCGTTCGCTACGTACTTGGTGTTTTCACCCGTTTTACGGATCTTAACCATTAAGTGCTCACCTTTACCGGTGAACTCATACCCTAACACTTCTTTTACAATGAAATGCTCAGGTAATTGTTTTAATTTACCAGTTGCAACTGGCTTTCCGTATAACCATGAAAAAGTAGACATGATGTCTGACATAAGTTTGTCTCTAATTAATAAGATTTTTTAACTAACAGCACTACTGCTTCACAAGCAATGCCTTCTTTTCTACCTGTAAAGCCTAAACGTTCGGATGTGGTCGCTTTTACGTTCACATTATCCAAACTTGTTTCTAAATCTTCAGCAATGGCCACACACATATTATGAATATGCGGTGCCATTTTAGGGGCTTGTGCAATGATGGTGACATCTGCATTCCCTAATTCTAACCCTTTCTCTTTTACACGACGATAAACATCACGCAATAATGCACGGCTGTCTGCCCCTTTCCACTTATCATCGGTATCTGGGAAATGACGTCCAATATCGCCTTCGGCGATCGCACCAAGCAAGGCATCACACAATGCATGCAACGCAACATCACCATCAGAATGAGCAATTAATCCTTGTTCATAAGGAACGCTGACGCCACCTATAATAACGGGACCTTCTCCACCAAATTTATGTACATCAAAACCGTGTCCAATTCTCATTTGTAGATTTCCTTTTTCATTTTTTGGAGATAGTACTCTGCTAACTCAAGATCTTCAGGCTGAGTTATCTTTAAATTATCGGATCTGCCTTGGATGAGTTTAGGCTGATATCCCATGAATTCTATGGCAGAAGATTCATCCGTAATAGATAACCCTTGCTCTAATCCTGTTTTTAATGCGGTATATAACAATTCAGTAGTGAACAATTGGGGTGTCAATGCATGCCATAAAACACTTCGATCAATGGTTTTATTTATTTGTTGTTCAAACGTCGCTTGTTTCATTGTATCGCGAACGGGGGATGCGAGAATACCGCCGATATGAGAGGGAATTACATTTTTAATAAGTTTATCAATATCGCTATGACGGATACAAGGACGCGCTGCATCATGAACCATAACCCATTCACTTAAATGATTATCTTTTGCATAAGCTAACCCAGAGAGCACTGAATCAGCACGCTCTGAACCGCCAGAAACTCGAATAACCCGCTTGTTTTTTGCTACGGTTAAATCATTAAAGTAAGGGTCTGTATCACTAACTGCAACAATCACGTTATCGATAGCAGGATAAGCCAGTAATTGTTCAATGGTATGTTCTAAAACCGTCTTATCATTTAAGAGTAAATATTGCTTCGGACGATCTGCCTTCATGCGACTCCCCACCCCTGCGGCAGGTACTATCGCGGTAATTGAATAATTCAGTGAAGATGTCATCAATTATCCCTCACTATTTTCATCAATAATTCGATAAAATGTTTCACCTTCTTTGATCATCCCCAATTCATGCCGAGCTCGTTCTTCTATTGCTGCTGAACCTTTTCTTAAGTCGTCTATTTCAGCAAACATTTGCCCATTTCGATTACGTAATCCCTGATTCACTTCCTCTTGAAGTTGAACATCATTAGATACTTGAGCGTAATCCGCCATGCCATTTTTTCCAAACCATAGGGTATATTGCAGCCAACCCAAAGCAATAATTAATAAAACGGCGAATGCTCGCATAATAGCTCCGACAATAAATAAATGAGTAACAATAGAAAGAAGCGCTAACTATATCAATCCATCATTAGAACTTCACTAGCTGTATAGCGGAAATAAAAAAAACCGCCTCAAATGAGACGGTTTTTATATCTAAATTCTAATCGAACGATTAAAGAATTAAGTCATATTCTCAAAAATTGAGATTATTGACCTTTAACTTCTTTAAGACCGTTGAATGGCGCTAGTTCACCTAGAGCTTCTTCGATACGGATTAGTTGGTTGTACTTAGCAACACGGTCAGAACGGCTCATAGAACCAGTTTTGATTTGACCTGCAGCAGTACCAACTGCTAGATCAGCAATTGTTGCATCTTCAGTTTCGCCAGAACGGTGAGAGATAACTGCTGTGAAACCAGCATCTTTAGCCATCTTAATTGCAGCTAGAGTCTCTGTAAGTGAACCGATTTGGTTGAACTTGATAAGAATTGAGTTAGTGATGCCTTCTTCGATACCACGAGCAAGAATCTTAGTGTTTGTAACGAATAGATCGTCACCAACTAGTTGAATCTTGTCACCTAGAAGTTCAGTTTGGTGCTTGAAGCCAGCCCAATCTGATTCGTCTAGACCATCTTCGATAGAAACGATTGGGAATTGCTCAACAAGACCAGCTAGGTAATGGTTGAATTCTTCAGCAGTAAATTTCTTACCTTCGCCTTTAAGGTCGTAGATACCGTCTTCTTTGTTGTAGAACTCAGAAGCAGCACAGTCCATAGCAAGAGTAACGTCTTTGCCTAGCTCGTAACCAGCAGCTGCAACAGCTTCTGCGATAACTTCTAGCGCTTCTGCGTTAGATTTAAGGTTAGGAGCGAAACCACCTTCATCACCAACTGCAGTGCTGTAGCCTTTAGACTTAAGAACTTTAGCTAGGTTGTGGAATACTTCTGCGCCGATGCGTAGAGCTTCTTTAAGCGTTTTAGCGCCAACAGGTTGAATCATGAATTCTTGGATATCAACGTTGTTATCAGCGTGCTCGCCACCGTTGATGATGTTCATCATTGGTAGAGGCATAGAGAATACGCCTGGAGTGCCGTTTAGTTCAGCAATGTGAGCGTAAAGAGGCATAGATTTAGCAGCAGCAGCAGCTTTAGCATTCGCTAGAGAAACAGCAAGGATTGCGTTCGCGCCAAATTTTGCTTTGTTTTCTGTACCATCTAAATCGATCATGATTTGGTCGATTTCAGCTTGGTTTTTCGCGTCTTTGCCGATTAGAGCTTCTGCGATTGGGCCATTTACAGCTGCGATAGCTTTAAGAACACCTTTACCTAGGAAACGAGATTTGTCGCCGTCACGTAGCTCAAGAGCTTCACGAGAACCTGTAGATGCGCCAGATGGAGCAGCAGCCATACCTACAAAACCACTTTCTAGGTGAACTTCAGCTTCAACTGTTGGGTTACCACGAGAATCGATGATTTCACGACCTAGAACTTTAACGATCTTAGACATTGTGTTTCCTCTATTTTCTTTAATTTAAAAGCTAAAAATAGCTGCTGCAACATTGAGCAGCTATCCGTAAATCCTATTACTTTTCGAATTCACCGCGAGCATTTTGGCCTGCTGCTTTAACAAAACCTTCAAATAATGGATGACCATCACGAGGTGTTGATGTGAATTCTGGGTGGAATTGAGCAGCCACAAACCACGGGTGGTTAGGAAGTTCAATGATTTCCACAAGCTTCTTATCAGCTGATAGACCAGAAATTTTAAGACCGGCTTTTTCAAGCTGAGGAAGTAAATTGTTATTTACTTCATAACGGTGACGATGACGCTCTTCAACAGTAGCGTTACCGTAAAGCTCACGAGCTTTAGAGCCTTTTGCAAGGTGACATAGCTGAGAACCAAGACGCATTGTGCCGCCTAAATCTGATGTCTCAGTACGCTCTTCTACTTTACCATCGCCATCAATCCACTCAGTGATTAGACCAACAACAGGGAATTTCGTGTCTTTAGAGAATTCAGAAGAGTGAGCCCCTTCCATATTAGCAACGTTACGCGCATATTCAATAAGCGCAACTTGCATACCCAGACAGATCCCTAAATATGGTACTTCATTTTCACGAGCGTATTGAGCAGCAAGGATCTTACCTTCAATACCACGGTCACCAAAACCACCAGGAACTAGAATTGCATCTAGACCTTCTAGGATTTCAGTACCTTTAGACTCAACATCTTGCGAGTCTATATATTTAATAGTGACGCTCAAACGGTTTTTCAAGCCCGCATGTTTTAATGCTTCGTTTACTGACTTGTAAGCATCTGGTAATTCAATGTACTTACCAACCATACCGATAGTAACTTCACCAGTCGGGTTAGCTTCTTCATAGATTACTTGTTCCCACTCTGAAAGATCAGCTTCAGGTGCTGTAATACCAAAGCGTTGACATACTAATTCATCAGTACCTTGCGCTCGGATCAATTGTGGGATTTTGTAGATTGAATCTACGTCTTTCATTGAGATAACTGCTTTTTCTTGTACATTACAGAAAAGAGCAATTTTCTTACGTTCGTTTGCTGGAATAACACGATCAGAACGACAAACTAAGATATCTGGTTGGATACCAATAGACAATAGCTCTTTTACTGAGTGTTGAGTCGGCTTAGTTTTAAGCTCGCCTGCAGCGCCTAAGTAAGGTACAAGAGTTAGGTGCATAAACATTGTATGTTCACGGCCTATCTCAACAGCAAGTTGACGAATCGCTTCCATGAATGGCAGAGATTCGATATCACCGACTGTACCACCAACTTCAACGAGTGCGATATCATGGCCTTCAGCGCCAGAGATAACACGTTCTTTAATCGCATTCGTAATATGAGGGATAACTTGGATTGTTGCACCTAAGTAATCACCACGACGCTCTTTACGTAGAACGTCTGCGTATACTCGACCGGCTGTAAAGTTATTACGTTTAGTCATTTTGGTGCGGATGAAGCGCTCGTAGTGACCTAAATCTAGATCAGTTTCTGCGCCGTCTTCCGTGACGAATACTTCACCGTGTTGAGTTGGGCTCATTGTGCCCGGATCAACGTTGATGTATGGGTCAAGCTTCATCATAGTGACTTTTAAGCCACGAGCTTCAAGAATAGCTGCTAATGATGCTGCTGCAATACCTTTACCTAGTGAGGATACAACCCCGCCAGTTACAAAAATGTAATTCGTCGTCATACGTTACCTGAAATTGGTGTAATGAGGAATAAAATGGATATTATCTGGACGGGAAATGAATATACCAGAACCGCTTTATGGCCACAACGTGAAAAGTATCACAGTTAATTGATTTATTTTTTGCTCCAAATCAATTCCGCTCACTTCGCTTCACATTTTCCCACTCAAAGTCTAGTTCATTTAAATCACATTGTTGTATTTTTTTATTCTTTTTGGCGACGTTCGCTTCAATTTGGCGAAAACGACGCTCAAATTTATCATTTGCTTTACACAATGCTTGCTCAGGATTTTTTCCTAAATGACGAGAAAAATTTACAGTAGCAAAAAGTAAATCGCCCAATTCTTCTTCAAGCTTCTTTTCATCCCTTGGTATTTTGAATGCTTCTTCAAGTACCTCAGCAACCTCTTCATTGACCTTATCGGCGACAGGTTGTAGCTGATCCCAATCAAAACCGACCTTTGCACATTGTTTTTGGATTTTATTGGCTCTCAATAAGCCAGGTAATGCCGCAGGAATTGAATCTAAAATACTTTTTTGAGAAGGGACATTATCTTCTAATAATTCTTTATCTAGACGCTCTTTTTGCTTCACTTTATCCCAATTGGCCGTAATTTCTTCTTCTGATAAAAAAGTTTCATCTCCAAAAACATGAGGATGACGACGAACCAATTTTTCATTTAAGGTATCGACGACATCACTAAAATCAAATAATTGCTCTTCTTTAGCCATTTGAGCATAGAAGATAACTTGGAATAGTAAATCCCCTAATTCTTCCTTTAAATTGATCCAGTCCTTCTTATGAATAGCGTCCACCACTTCATACGTCTCTTCTATGGTGTGTGGAATAATAGAATCAAAGGTTTGCTTTCGATCCCACGGACAACCAGATTCTTTGTCACGTAGTTGCGTCATAATTGAGAGCAATTGTTCAATATTATTTGAGCTTGTCATAGGTTTACCTTTGATTAAAAACAAAAAAAGCGATAACCATTATAGTCATCGCTTTTTCAAAATTCATATACCTTATGTTAAGGCTGCTTATCTTTTCACTTCACAAAGCTTAGCCTAATAAGCTCATTGCCATATTTGGCGCTTGTTTCGCTTGAGCAAAAATTGAAGAGCTTGATTGGCTTAAAATTTGATTTTTCGTTAAGTTCGTTGTCTCTTTTGCAAAATCAGTGTCTTTAATCTGACTGTTTGAATCAGTAATATTTTCATTGATGTTCGTTAGGTTTTTAATTGCACTTTCGAAACGATTTTGGAAAGCACCTAAATCAGCACGATTGCTATCAACAAATTCCAGAGCGGCATCAATCACGTCAATTGAACGCTGAGCGCCACCAACGGTTGTCAAATCCATAGAAGCAACAGTATCATCTGATTCTCCACCCATTTTCAATTCGTTTGCTAGAGAGCCATTGAATTCTAATGGTGAAGAGATGGTTTCGCCTGACATGAATACTTGAAGCACACCGTCTTCAGTAACAGAAGCGCTTAACTCATTTGTTTGACCATTAATGTAAGTCGCTAACTCTTCGATATCATCACCCGCTTTTGCTGTAATGTTGATCTTTTGTTCGTTACCTATTTTATCGTTATAAGTCACATTGAATTGTGTATTTTCTTTGTCTACAGTCCAATTAATGTCGCGGCCTTCTTCTGAAAAGTAAGATTTACCACCCATTGTTGATTCATCAGCACGCATGCTGTTTAGCGTCATTGCCACTGCTTCACCTGAATCAGCACCAATTTGGAAAGATTTTGTGCCAAACTCACCGTTAATTAAACGAGTACCACCAAAAGAAGTTGTTTCAGCAATACGGTTCAGCTCATCAGTCAGTGAACTCGCTTCTTCTTGCATTGCTTGGCGATCCGCGTCGGTATTTGAGCCATTTGACGATTGCAGCGATAAGTCACGTAAACGTTGAAGTACGTTGGTCGTTTCTTTCATTGCGCCTTCAGCTGTTTGTGCAATTGACATACCATCATTGGCATTGCGAACAGCAACGTCCAAACCACGAGTTTGTGCTGTCATACGATTTGAAATTTGCAGACCAGAAGCATCATCAGCAGCGCTGTTGATTTTTGAACCTGAAGACAATTTCTCCATTGAATCAGTTTGAGCTGCCGTTGCATTATTCATATAACGCTGTGCTGTCATTGCTGAAATGTTTGTATTTACTGAAATTGCCATGATGTTTACTCCGGTCGGCTTCACTTATTGTTATAGGATAAGAAGCCTATAATTCATCGTTGATACCTTTATTTACGGCCTGAGAGTTTATAACTTGAGATTTTTTTCCAATAAAAAAGCCAAATGCTATAAATAACATTCGGCTTTACAATATAATCATTATTTATCAATGATTTATCAATAATTTATGAAATCACTCTATCTCAGCTATTTGATTATGATAATCGCATCGCTTCTATAACGTCTTTAACTTGCTCTACTCTTGTTATTAATCGACCAAGAATATCGGCATTAAATACTTCTAAATCAAAATCCATTATAGTCAGTTGTTTCTTATAATCATTTCGACTTTTCATACCTGACACTTTTACTTTTTCATTAGCAAACAAGCTTGTAAGATCTTTTAATAAACCCGTTCGATCCATTGCTGTTATACGTAATGTTAAAATATAAGAGCCAACAAAGCCATTTCCCCACACCGTATCAATAATACGTTCTGCCGCATGATGGCGCAGTTCATTTAACTGGTCGCAATCACTACGGTGAACCGAAATACCCCGCCCCTGAGTGATATAACCTGATATTGGGTCTCCTGGGATTGGCTGGCAACAACGTGCAAGGTGGGTCATTAAATTATCCACCCCTTCAACCACAACGGCATCGTTACGCTTTTTATTTTGTGCTTGCGCATGAGCTTGAGCTTTAGCTTCTAACTCTTGCAGTTGTTCTAATACTTTTTGATCTTCTTGCTCTGCCGTTGGTTTATTAACAAGAGCATTGATGTGATTAATGACTTGGTTAATACGTAGATCACCACTACCAACACCAGCAAATAATTCATCTGTTGAATTCACATTAAAACGCTTCAATGCATATTGCTCAGCGTCTTTTAATGTTGCTCCAATTTTTGCTAATTCAACCTCTAAAATGTCCTTACCTGCATCAAGGTTTTTTTCACGACTTTGCTTTCTAAACCATGCGTTAATTTTAGCTCGAGCACGTCCTGAGTTAACAAAACCTAACGTAGGATTCAACCAATCTCGTGATGGGTTTGGTTCTTTTTGAGTAATAATTTCAACTTGATCACCCATAGTGAGTTGATGCGTAAATGGAACGATTCGCCCCCCTACTTTTGCACCAATACAACGATGACCAACTTCTGAGTGAATATGATACGCAAAATCTAATGGTGTTGCGCCCATTGGCAAATCGACCACATCACCACGAGGTGTAAAGGCATAGACTCTGTCATCAAATACTTGGCTTCGCAGCTCATCAAGCATTTCGCCGGAATCTGACATCTCTTCTTGCCAATCAAGCAACTTACGTAACCATGTTATTTTTTCATCATAACCACTACGACTGCTGTTTGATGAGCCTTCTTTGTATTTCCAGTGTGCAGCGACCCCAAGCTCTGAGTCTTCATGCATATCCTTGGTGCGGATCTGGATCTCAATCGTTTTGCCTTCAGGGCCCAATACAACGGTATGAATCGATTGGTAACCATTCGGCTTCGGATTCGCTACGTAATCATCAAACTCACTTGGTAAGTGCTTAAATCGAGTATGCACAACCCCAAGAGCTGCATAGCAATCTTGCAACTTATCCGCAATAATACGGACGGCACGAACATCAAATAACTCATCAAACGCCAAACTTTTTTTCTGCATCTTACGCCAGATGCTATAGATATGCTTAGGACGCCCACTGACTTCTGCATTGATGTTGTACTCATGCATTTCATCACTCAATCCAGTAACAAAATCCTCGATATACTGCTCACGAACGATACGACGTTCAGACAATTGCTTGGCAATTTTTTTATACGTATCTGGATGTTGATAACGGAAAGAGTAATCTTCTATCTCCCATTTCAACTGCCCAATACCTAAACGGTTCGCCAATGGTGCGTATAAGTTATTACACTCTTTAGCTGCTGCTCGACGGATTTCATCTGATTCATTTTTCACTTCACGTAAATTACAAATACGCTCCGCTAATTTTATGATCACACAACGAAAATCATCCACCATCGCAAGCAACATTCGACGAATATTATCCACTTGAGAAGACGCGGATTCCGCATCAACAGAGGCATTTAGTTGACCAATGGCGTCCATCTCTTCAACGCCATCAATCAATTTTTCGATTTCTTTATTGTAATTCTCTGCGAGCGTTTCTCGGTCTAATACACCCGATGAAACCAGAGGGAATAACAAGGCAGCAATAAGCGTTGGCTTATCCATACTTAAGGTGATCAGAATTTCGATCATCTCTCGTCCGCGCCACAAAAGAAGTGCTCCGTCTTCATTAGAAGCCACTAATTCTTGGCATTGCTGATACACCTCAGTCATTTTTTTTGAGGTGTTTTTATCTTGTCCGAGGCTAGTAATCCATTCACCCAACTCGAACTCTTCATTTTCCTTAAGATGTGCTCCGCGAACTGCGACCATGTCCGTTTCCTATAATCCAATTTTATAATGATTCTTTTTGGCTGCGTTTGACTTAATTTTCGATAGCGATAAATTATCGCTCAAACAGCGCCATTGATTCTAAATGTCCTGTATGAGGGAACATATCAAGCATACCTAACCGAGTAAGCTTGTAACCGTGTTGAATAAGTAATTGGCTATCGCGTGCAAGTGTTGCAGGGTTGCACGATACATAAACCACGGCTTGAGGTTTCAATTTTGCCACAGTTTGCATCACACCTGCAGCCCCTGCTCTCGCTGGATCGAGTAAAATCTTTGTAAATTTTGTACTCGCCCACATTTGCTTACTAATAGTTTCTTCTAAATTCGCTTGATAAAACGTCACATTATCTAATTGGTTTCTTTTTGCATTTGATGTGGCTCGTTGAACCATCCCATCAACGCCTTCGATACCAACGACTTTCTGTACTTTTTGAGCCAATGGCAAACTGAAGTTACCTAATCCACAAAATAGATCGAGTACGATATCATCAGCCTGAGGGGCTAACCAATTCAATGCTTGATTTACCATTCGGTCATTAATTGACGCATTAACTTGAATGAAGTCTTTAGGCGTAAAATAAATTTTGGCCCCTTCAATCACATAATACGGTTCTGCTCCGCGTACGTGATTCAACACATCCGATTCAGGCATAAGGTAGAGAATAATATCTCGTTCTTCACAATACGTAAGTAATGCTGCGCGATCGTTAACATTAAATGCGGCGATATGTCGGATCAATAATACACTGCCATTGTCAGCCTGAACTAACTCAACATGACCTAAATTCTTTTTGCCTTTCAACTGATTAAGCAGGGTATATAGCGATTCTAAATGCTGATCAAGCTCTTTTACTAAAACAGGACAATGGCGAACATTAACAATGGCTTTGCTTTGCTTTTTTCGAAAGCCAAAATCAAGTTGATTCGTTTGTTTGTTGATCATTAAACTGATACGAGCTCGGCGACGATACCCTTGTTCATTACCCACAATAGGAGCAACCATCTCACAACATTCAACGCCTTGCTTTTGCATCAACTCTTGTAGTTTGATATTTTTAGCGGAAACTTGTTCGCTATGTTGTAGGTGCTGTAAATTACAGCCTCCACATTCGTGATAATGCTTACAAATCGGTTCTTGTCGCTCGCTGCTTTTTTCTGTCAATTTAATTAACATACCACGAGAATATTGTTTCTTCTGTTCAGTTAATTGAATGATCGCTTTCTCTCCAGGCAAAGTCCCTTCGATAAACACTGGTTTCTTATCGATAAAGGCAATACCTGCGCCATTATGATCCAACCGAACCACATCAACAGATTGATGCTTCGTGTTTATTGAGGTGTTCTTTTTTGCTTTGAAGAATTGGGCCATGATTATTGCCTGATTTACTGAAATTAACGCCATTATACCGAAACCACATTAAGATGTAGCGCTGATTAATGATTCATTTACGTTTCAACTTACGATTTCAGCACAGAATAATTGAGCTTACCCTCTAACTTGATTAAGCTACGCGCTCAAGGAAGTTAATCAGAACGAATAAATATGACAAAATACGGTTTACGCGCACGAGTCATCACCCTCACATTAGCCCCAACATTAATTATCGGTTTGCTCCTCAGTGGGTTCTTTACCATGAATCGATATAATGATTTGGAAGCTCAGCTTATTTCTAGCGGTACAAGTATCATTGAACCATTAGCGATTTCGAGTGAATATGGAATGACAGGAAAAAACCGAGAAGCAGTAAGACGCTTGATCAGTTATGCACATCGAAAACATTCTAAAATTGTTCGAAGTATTGCCGTATTTGATGAACACCACGAGCTTTTCGTGACATCTAATTTTCATCCTAACTTTGAAAGCTTAACCTTTCCTAAAGATAAACCTATACCTCTTCTGCTTAATATCTCTTTTCAAGATGAATCATTAATACTGAGAACGCCTATACTTCCGGAAGGTCAGTTTACATCCAACTTTGATTCATCTCATATGAATGAACCCTTGGGCTATATCGCTATTGAACTGGATTTATCTAGTTTACGCTTGCAGCAATACCAAGAGATATTCTCGGCGTTAATCGTTTTAATTCTAGGGCTTACCTTATCTGGTGTTTTTGCATATCGCTTAATGCAAGATGTAACCCAACCAATTTCACACATGGTAAGTGTGGTTGACCGCATACGTCGTGGTCATTTAAATGTACGTATTGAAAATAAATTACATGGTGAATTAGATACCCTTAAAAATGGCATCAACGCCATGGCGATCTCTTTATCTGAATACCACGTAGAGATGCAGCAAAGTATCGACCAAGCGACGTCTGATTTACGAGAAACCTTAGAGCAATTAGAAATCCAAAACGTTGAGTTAGACATAGCGAAGAAACGAGCACAAGAAGCCGCTCGTGTTAAATCTGAATTCTTAGCGAATATGTCTCACGAATTAAGAACGCCGTTAAATGGTGTGATTGGATTTACACGCCAAATGCTCAAAACATCACTTTCTGCCCACCAACAAGATTATTTACAAACTATTGAGCGCTCTGCAAATAACTTACTCACGATCATTAACGATATTCTTGATTTTTCAAAACTAGAAGCGGGTAAGTTACTTCTTGAAAATTTACCATTTGATGTTCAAGACAGCCTTGATGAAGTAGTTAGCCTTCTTGCACCAAGTGCTCATGAGAAAGGGTTAGAAATTACGTTAAAAATTGATCAACGTGTTCCATCAGGGTTAATTGGGGATCCATTACGTATCCAGCAAGTACTTAATAACCTAGTTGGTAATTCCATTAAGTTTACAGAGAAGGGCAATATTGATATTTCGATCGAGCTAAAACACTTACATGATGACAGTGTTGATCTTCAATTTGTGGTCAGAGATACCGGCATTGGTATATCAGAACGACAACAAGCACAACTATTCCAAGCATTTAGCCAAGCCGATGCTAGTATTTCTAGACGTTATGGTGGTACAGGCTTAGGTCTTGTCATTACTCAAAAACTGGTTGCTCAAATGGGGGGAGAGATCGGTTTAACGAGTCGTCTGCACCAAGGTTCTACATTCTGGTTTACGATGAAGATGAAACAAACCGAATTACCAATGATTGATGAACGAGATGTTCAACAATTAGATAAGAAAAAACTGTTATTGATAGAGCCTAATATACAATCAGCCTCTATTTTACAACAACAATTTATTCATCATGGGGTTTTTGTTACTTATCGTTCAACATTACCAGAGATAATTGAGCCTCATGATTTTGCTCTAATAAGCCTAAGTTCAAATGCAAAACCGAGTGCTGAATCATTAAAAATAATCTCGGATAAATTAGCACCTTACTGCACAACGATAGTCATTGGTTTACCAAGTACCGAGCTTGCGTTAACAGAGAAGCTAAATCAGCTACCTCACATTACCTGTCTATCTAAGCCATTCGCTAAGAAGAAATTGTTAGATGCATTATTAATTGAAAAACAATCAGAGCATACGCTTATCTTGCCTGATTTAATGGCCTCTCACGATGTTCCACAACGTTTACCTATTAAAGTAATGGCTGTTGATGATAATCCAGCAAACCTAAAACTGATCTCCGCACTGCTACATGAACAAGTTGAAACCGTTGTGACCTGTAAAAACGGTATTGATGCAGTACAACAAGCCACCGAGCAAAAATTTGATATCATTTTAATGGATATCCAAATGCCAAAAATGGATGGCGTGATGGCCTGTAAAGAGATCCGAAAAACAGCCTTAAACGCCAAAACACCAGTAGTAGCGGTAACCGCTCATGCAATGGAAGGCGAGCGAGAAAGATTGATTAGCGAAGGTATGGACGATTACCTAACAAAACCAATCGAAGAGCATGTTCTTCAGCAGGTTATTATTCATTGGAGCCCTCTTACTGATAATAGCGATGTCGAGAAAATAACAATTCTCCCTGATGTTATTCCTGAAGCATCAATGGAAGAAGTTCAAGATAACATTGCTGGAAGTATCGATTGGACTATCGCCTTAAAACAATCCGCAGGAAAAGAAGATCTTGCAAAAGAAATGCTACATATGCTGATTGAATTCATACCTGAAGTAAATGGATGGATAGAGAAGGCGATCGAAGGCAGCTTATCAACTGAAGAGTTATGTCACTATATTCATAAACTGCATGGCAGCAGTTCTTATTGTGGCGTTCCAAGATTAAAGCAACTATGTAATTTGATTGAAACGTCACTACGACAAGAACAATTAATTAAAGATATTGAACCTGAATTATTCGAACTTCAGGATGAGATGGGGAAAGTAACAAAGGATGCAGCTCAATGGCTGAGGTAAACTCAGCTCAAGATTCAAAAATAACCGTCGCAACGGCATAATGACGTTCATCAGAAATAGTAAGGTGAATGTGAGCAACGTTATTTCGTAAAGAAAGCTCTAGCGCCTTACCAGAAAGCGTTAATAATGGCTTACCATTCTCATCATTAGAGACGGTAAAATCATGAAAAGTGACGCCATGAGCGATGCCTGTACCTAACGCTTTAGACGCCGCTTCTTTCGCTGCAAAACGTTTCGCTAAAAAACGTCCTTTCTGCTTTAAAGCTTGATATTGTTCAAGTTCAAGTTGACTTAAGATGCGCTCAGCGAACGCATCTCCTGAACGAGAAAGGGCTTTTTCTACCCTTTCTATTTCAGCAATATCAGTCCCAAGACCGACAATAGCCACTACTTACGAGCACCTAGCATAATTCGGTGCATATCAGCGACCGCTTTCTCTAATCCATCAAACACTGCTCTTCCCATAATAGAGTGACCAATATTTAATTCATAGATTTCAGGTAATGCTGCGACAGCTTCAACGTTATGATACGTCAAACCATGACCCGCATTAACAATCAGTCCTTTACTTGCCGCATAAGTTGCACCTGCCGCAATTTTTTTCAATTCAATTTGTTCGGCTTCTTCTGTTTCTGCATCAGCATACGCACCAGTATGAAGCTCAATAAAAGGTGCACCACACTCAACAGCTGCATCAATTTGGGCGTTATCTGCATCAATAAACAAGGATACTTTAATGCCTGCTTTTGATAGTGTTTGAGTTGCCGCTTTCACTTTTTCAAGTTGACCAACGACATTCAAACCACCTTCAGTGGTTAACTCTTCACGCTTTTCTGGCACAAGACAAACAAATTCTGGTTGTGTTTCTAATGCAATACTGACCATTTCATCCGTCACTGCCATTTCTAAATTCATTCTAGTTTGCAGTGTTTCACGTAAAATTCGCACATCACGGTCTTTTATATGACGACGATCTTCACGTAGATGAATCGTAATACCCGCAGCACCGGCACGTTCTGCAATTTCAGCAGCGTGCACTGGATCTGGGTATTTAGTCCCTCTTGCATTACGAAGAGTGGCTACGTGATCGATATTGACGCCAAGTAAAATTGAACTCATTTTAGAATACTCCTTGTTCTTGGAAGAAACAGTTCCCTACTTTTTAGGGGCTTACCGCCAAGATACGGCTTTAAGGCTATTCGTGTAAAGCGTTTTGCCGCTTTTAATTGCTCAGGAGTAATAAATCGACGTTCACTGATAGCAATTAATTCATTCCCTTTAAAACTCATTAATGGGTCATGTCGAATGGATGCCATAAAGCCTTTTTGCTCACGGTAACGATACGTCATTTCAGGAGACACCATTTCACCACTGCCTGCACAATGTAAAAAATCGACGCCATAGCCTAGTGAAGACAATAATGCTAATTCAAAACGACGCAAAGCCGGTTCTGGATTGTTAGTTTGAGCCAATTCCGTTAAGGCGGTGAGATAGTCGAGAAAGAGGGCTGGATATGGGGTTTCTTGCTCAATAACACGTACAACGAGTTCGTTAATATACATGGCTGAGTATAAATTTATCCCAGTAAGAGGGATGGCCAAACTGATACTTTCAGCCTGACGCAGTGTTCGCATGGAGCCCTTTCCTGACCATTTCATCAGTAACGGGGTAAACGCTTGCAATACACCTTTTAGATTTGAACGCTTACTTCGCGCACCTTTAGAAATAATAGATAAACGACCATATTCTTCGCTAAACACATCTAAAATTAGACTGCTTTCACTGTACGGTCTTCGGTGCAGGACAAAACAACGCTGTAAGCCTTCTTCCACGTTTTTTACCTATAAAAAAGGATGCACTATGCGCTTCGCTAACTATAAACGCTTCGCTTCTAGATACTATAAAAGATGTATTTCGTTATAATAAAAAATCCCAAACAACTTAAATTAATGTGATTAAGTTATTCGGGATCTTGTTCTAGATCTTATCGTTTCTAGTTTCTAGTTTCTAGTTTCTAGAAATTATAAATCGTCGATGTAACCAAGAGAACGAAGTGCTCGTTCATCATCAGCCCAACCAGATTTAACTTTAACCCAAAGCTCTAAATACACTTTACGGTCAAATAAGCCTTCCATATCGATACGAGCTTCACGACCAATGACTTTGATCTTTTCACCGTTCTTACCAACAACCATTTTCTTTTGACCTAAACGCTCAACAAGAATTAGGCCATTAATATGAAAACCATCCATTTTAGGATTGTAATCAAAACGCTCGATCTCAACAGTTACTGAGTATGGCAGTTCTTCACCCGTAAAACGCATTAGCTTTTCACGAATAATCTCTGATGCCATAAAGCGTTGTGAACGGTCAGTTACGTATTCTTCTGGGAAATGATGAACCGCTTTTGGTAAATGATCACGAACTAGCTTTTGAACAACATCAACATTAGAGCCTGATTTCGCTGAAATTGGCACCACATCAACAAAGTCCATTTTTTCAGTCATCGTTTGAAGATGAGCCATAACGTCATTTTTATCTTTAACGTTATCTACTTTGTTTACCAATAGAACAGTAGGGAACTCTGCTTTTCTCAGCTTATTCAATACCATTTCATCGTCTGGTGTCCAGTGAGTACCATCTACCAAGAATAAAACCAAGTTAACATCACTTAATGATGAGCTTGCAGCACGGTTCATTAAGCGGTTAATCGCACGCTTTTCTTCAATATGAAGACCTGGCGTATCAATATAAATCGCTTGATAATCCCCTTCCGTATCAACACCCATAATACGGTGACGAGTCGTTTGAGGTTTACGAGAAGTAATCGAAATCTTCTGTCCCAAAATTTGGTTTAGAAGTGTTGATTTACCTACGTTTGGACGACCAACGATAGCAATAAAGCCACAGTGTTGGTTGTCGCTAGATTCTGTTTTAGCTTCTGATGAGAAGTACGCATCTAGATCGAATTCTTTGTCATCTGACATTAGTTTACTTGTCCTAATGCTATGTCAGCAGCCGACTGTTCTGCCTTGCGGCGACTGCTTCCTTTGCCGATAACAGGCTTATCCAAGCCTGCTACGATACATTCAATAGTGAACTCTTGATTATGAGCTTCACCTTTAATTTTTGTCACTGTGTACGTTGGTAACGGCTTACGACGACCTTGTAGGTATTCTTGAAGACGTGTTTTTGGATCTTTTTGAGAGATACCTGGTTCAATCGAATCTAAGCGTGTTTTGTACCATGCTAAAATAATTCGACGAATGACTTCGGTATCACTATCAAGATAAATACCACCAATGATCGCTTCAACCGCATCCGCTAAAATTGAATCTCGACGGAAACCACCGCTTTTCAATTCACCAGGGCCTAAAAATAGGTAATCCCCTAACTCAAATTCACGACCTAACTCAGCAAGAGTGTGACCACGAACTAGCGTTGCACGCATACGACTCATATCACCTTCATCCACTTTAGGGAAACGGTGATACAGCTCATCAGCAACCACGAAACTCAAAATTGAATCGCCTAGGAATTCTAAACGCTCATTATGAGTTCCGTTAGCACTACGGTGAGTCAGTGCTAACTTAAGAAAGCTTTCATCATTAAATTTATAGCCTATTTTACGTTCTAGGCGCTGTAATGGAGATGTCATATTATTTCAATCAGTCTATGCTACCGATGCGGTTAAAACGTACACCAGTAGGAATAAAGGAAGGCAGCACACTATCGCTACCACGTTCAAATTCAAAGCTGATCCAGATCCCGACCGCTTTACCCACTAGATTCGCTTCTGGGACAAAGCCCCAATAACGGCTGTCAGCACTGTTGTCACGATTATCGCCCATTACAAAATAGTTACCTTCAGGTACGACCCACTCGTTATACCCTGGTCGTGGTTGGTACATAGATACTCGATCAGAACGCATTGGGTTAACCAAAATATCATGCGTTGTATCACTTGCTAACTGCTCGGTATATTGAACTAAGTTAGTGCGATCTTGCATGAATTCACTGTCTTTCATGTTCGTTAACGGGATGATATTACACTTGCTCTCACCTTTTGGTTTCACACAAATTTGCTTAGCAGCGCTGTAAATAACAGTATCACCAGGTTTACCCACTACACGTTTAATATAGTCGATATTTGGTTGCGGTGGATATTTAAAAACAACAACATCACCACGTTCTGGTTTACCCACATCTACAAGTTGTGTGCGCCAAACAGGATCTTTAATTCCATAAGAGAATTTTTCGACCAAGATAAAATCACCGACTAAAAGCGTCGGCATCATCGAACCGGATGGGATCTGGAACGGCTCATAAATAAATGAGCGCAACACTAAAACAAGGCCAATCACTGGAAAAATAGAAACGGATTGCTCTATCCATGCAGGTTGAGGCGCAACTTTTGCAAGTGTTGCTTCATCAACTTGTCCATTCGCTTGCTCACTTGCTGCTGCAATTTTTTGTTTGCGCTTAGGTGCCAAGACAAATTTATCAATAGCCCAAATAACGCCAGTAAATAGAGTTACAAGAACTAATATCAGTGAAAAAGTGTTAGCCATTTCATTCCCTTAAGTTATTAAGTGTTGCATAACAAAGAAAGCGAAGACCATGGATCATCGCTTTCTTTAGCTGTAATAAAGCTTAGTTTACTTCACTCTGAAGTATCAGGTGTTATAAATTAATCTTTACCTACATGAAGAATCGCAAGGAAAGCTTCTTGAGGTAATTCAACATTACCAATCTGCTTCATACGTTTCTTACCTTCTTTTTGCTTCTTCAACAGTTTTTTCTTACGGCTAATATCGCCACCGTAACATTTTGCAATTACGTTTTTACGTAACTGTTTAACTGTTGAACGCGCTATAATATGCGCACCAATTGCAGCTTGAATCGCAATATCGAACATTTGACGAGGAATGAATTCTTTCATTTTCTCAACTAATAAACGACCACGACCTTGTGCATTATCATGGTGAGTAATGATAGCAAGCGCATCAACTCTTTCACCGTTAATTAATACATCAACACGAACCATGTTCGATAATTCATAACGTTGGAAGTTATAATCTAATGATGCATAACCGCGAGACGTTGACTTTAAGCGGTCAAAGAAATCTAGCACTACTTCAGACATTGGGATGTCATAAGTTAATGCCACTTGATTTCCATGATAAATCATATCAACTTGAGTACCACGTTTTTCAATACATAGGCTAATTACATTACCTAAATAATCCGCAGGCACTAAAATATTACAACGAGCAATTGGTTCACGAATTTCGTCTAAATCATTCACTGCTGGTAATTTTGCAGGGCTATCTACGTACAGTAAATCGCCATTATTCAACACAACTTCGTAAACTACCGTTGGTGCTGTTGTAATCAGATCAAGATCGTATTCACGCTCTAAACGCTCCTGAATGATTTCCATGTGTAGCATACCAAGGAAGCCACAACGGAAACCAAAACCAAGTGCTGAAGAACTTTCTGGTTCATAGAAAAGAGACGCATCATTTAAGCTTAATTTACCCAATGCATCACGGAAGTTTTCATAATCATCCGATGAAATAGGGAATAAACCAGCATATACCTGTGGTTTCACTTTTTGGAAACCAGGTAAGCGCTCTTCACAGCCGCCTTTAGCGTGAGTTAATGTATCACCCACTGGTGCGCCTAAAATATCTTTAATACCACAAACAACCCAGCCTACTTCACCGGTGTTTAATCCATCGGTATCAATTTGTTTTGGCGTAAAGATACCAATGCGATCAATATTCCATACTTGGCCTGTGCTCATGACTTTAATTTTGTCATTTTTCTTCAATGAGCCATGTTTAACTCGAACTAAAGAAACAACACCCAAGTAGTTATCAAACCATGAGTCAATGATCAACGCTTGAGTTGGACCTTCTGGATTACCTTCAGGCGCTGGAATTGATTTAACGATAGTTTCAAGAACTTCATCAACACCGACACCTGTTTTTGCAGAACAACGCGTTGCTTCCATCGCTTCAATACCAACGATGTCTTCAATTTCTTCTGCAACACGTTCAGGATCAGCCGCTGGTAAATCAATCTTATTCAAGATTGGAACCACTTCTAAATCCATTTCAAGAGCGGTATAACAGTTTGCTAGAGTTTGAGCTTCTACCCCCTGACCGGCATCAACCACTAATAATGCGCCTTCACAAGCCGCAAGTGAACGTGATACTTCGTATGAGAAATCAACGTGTCCAGGTGTATCGATAAAGTTTAGTTGATAAGTTTCACCATCGTTCGCCGTGTAGTTTAGAGTTACACTCTGGGCTTTAATAGTGATACCACGTTCACGTTCTAGATCCATTGAATCAAGAACTTGTGCTGCCATTTCACGGTCTGACAGGCCACCACAAATTTGGATAAGGCGGTCAGATAGTGTTGATTTACCGTGATCGATATGGGCAATAATAGAAAAATTACGAATATGCTTCATGAATGACGTGACAAACTCAATTAGTTAATGGGATTGGATCGTGAGATCAAGTAATGGGATTCTACCCAATTTCCTCGCAAGTCGCTATCTTATTCCTGCAGCATTTACCGAGAGAGTGTCAGAAACAGGTTCGCCAAGGACTCTAATTAGGCTAACTTGTTGTTCTGTATTCTGCTCAATACGATGAGAAAGGCGTTTTGCAATAAAATACCCACCCCATGATGAAAGTGCTGCCATACCAATAGTGGTCACTTCTCCGATGCCTATTAATGGAGAGAGTAGCCATTCCGACAATAATGCACCAAACAGTAGAAAAGCCAAAGGCACTAGATAAACGATGGTTGCCGATTGTAATAAATTTTTCTCAGGTAGCCCTATTTCAACCATTTGCCCAATCGTTAATTTTTTATCGGTATGAAAAGCCCAGTGATGCACTTTTCCAGGTAATACTTTAGAGACAATACCGGTACCACACGAATCTTTAGACGAGCAGTGGTTACAGCTGGTTTTTTGTTGACAGCCAACCACTACAATATCATTTTGAATATCAAGTACTGTTGCTAATGCAGTCATCATAAGTATTACTTATTCTCGTTTTTAGGTTCTGGCGTAGTAAAAATAACAGAATCTGCAATACGTTTTGCGGTTATTGCAGGAATATCACCAACCACACTGATTTCATAGTCGCCTTGAATATAACTATAAAGCGAACGTCTACCTTGGCGAATTGATTGTTCTTTATTACTCAGTTTATCAGCTTCAGATATATAGACGGAAAAATTAAATAATCCATCAGAATACATTTTACTCTCTACTGAACGTTGATTCATAGCTAAACGATAACGGTTAAAGTGAACGCTTTTAAAACCATTTGGAAGCCAATGAACGCGCCATGTTGATTCTTCATCTGTAGGGAGTGGTACTGATAATACTTTAGGTAATTCTGCATCACCTAAACGTTGATTCATATAATCTGATATTTGGTCGTTAACGGTGTAAGAAATAACTCTATATTGCTCAATGACTTCCCCCTCACGACTGACTAGATCTGTCCGTAACGGTAAATTACTGCGCTCATCAATCCATACAATATAAGAGTAACGATTTCCATCTTTGGGAACAATTCGCACAACTTGAGCAGGAGAACCCGCTTCTCTAGATCTCCCCATCGAAACAAAATCATAATATTCTTTTAGTACGACTACATTTTTATGTAATAGCGGAATAATGGGGGCAACAATAGTTTCTGATTTAATGGAAAAAGGTTTATTACCTTGTTCTAAATACGTTATTTCATCATTCCTACGGATGACTTCTCGCATTGAACCGCTTAAATAAACAAGGTGTGAGAGCGTCATTTTATCAACATGGGAATGACGATACATAAAAGGTTCTATGCTACTTTTTTTTACGAGAATGTAAGAAAGTTCATAATTTAGCTCGTGACTAGCCTCACCCATTTGATGTAACAAAGCCTCAGCAGAAGGGCTCTCTTCTGCTGAGGCTAATATTGGGAAGAAGCTGACCAAGGCAATAAAGCTGATCAGTATACGTTTCATTATTCTGCCAATAGTGTATTTTGCTCTAATAGATCACGATCAATTGAACCATCGTGTGCATTCAAACGAAGTTGTAGTTCATAATCTTGCAGCATCGCATTAATGCGTTTACGCTGCTCCATTACGTCTGCTTCTGTTGACGTATTCTTAACTAAAGAATCACGAGTTAGGCTTACCGGCTCAGCAGTTCCACTAAAGGGAACAGTATCTAAAACTTGTATGTCACCACTTGCTGGAATCACTCCATTATCGGCACCGTTATACTGCTGCACACCGACGATTACAACTAAAGAAAAACATGCAGCCATGGCGACTTGAGTGAACTGAGTCATCCAGCTTGGTAATGTTTTCTTTGCTTCACTTGGTGTTGGTTGTGAGGGCATAAACGTCGTCACAGTGTCATTCATTTGATGAACAGGTTCATCCTCAAGAGCAAGAGCTACATTCGCTGCAATATTCCATTCATTGCTAGCGGGGGCATCCCCTCTCATGACATCACCAATTAAATGGTAATTTTTCCAGGCTTCTGCATTTTCAGGTTGAGATAGTGATTCAATGAACGCATTGTCCATTTCTTCATTATCAATAAACGCAGAAATTTGTTCTTTATCAGTCATTGTCTTCACCGTTTGACCGTTGGAAAATAGTTAATGCTGCACTAGCGGTTGGATCTTTTTCTCAACAACTTCACGAGCTCGGAAGATACGAGAACGAACCGTACCAACTGGACACTCCATTACAGCAGCAATATCTTCATAACTTAAGCCTTCAATCTCTCGTAAGGTAATTGCTGTTTTTAAATCTTCTGGTAAACCATCGATGGTCGAAAATACGATTTGTCGTAATTCTTCCGTCAACGATAAATTCTCTGGATTAGTGATTTCTTTTAATGCACTGTCTCCGTCATAATATTCAGCATCTACGGCATCCACATCTGATGCTGGAGGTCTACGACCTTGAGCGACAAGGTAGTTCTTTGCTGTATTTACGGCTATACGATACAACCAAGTATAAAATGCACTATCACCACGAAACGTTGGTAATGCTCGATATGCTTTAATAAACGCTTCTTGTGCGACATCTGGCACATCACCACTATTTTTCACATAGCGAGAAATAAGGTTACATACTTTGTTTTGGTACTTAATCACTAAGTGATTAAATGCTTGCTTATCACCACGTTGAACACGCTCAATTAAAACTTGATCTGTTAACTGCTCACTCATTGGAGCTGGTACTCCCATGTTATTCTTCTTAGATGCGCATTAAGTTTACATTACGCAATAGCTAACACTGTTATTTAGCTATATCACAATTAACTTGAGCACTATGTATGAGTTTCTAATATTTAGAAAGTTCCTTTATTATTACATTTTTTTATCAATTTAATAGTTCCATGATTAACTTTAAGACTTCTATAGGTTTTTTTATGGCCTATTTTCTATTTTTTATTCTTGATATTTAAGATTCCACTTCAAAATATGACGCAATCTCATAGATTCTGGTAAAATACTCAGATAATCACAGGATAATGATGAATATATGAACATAACCAATGAACACAGTTGTGACGTTTTAGTCATAGGTAGTGGTGCTGCTGGTCTTTCACTTGCACTTAGAGTCGCACCACATGGAAAGGTGATCGTTTTAAGTAAGGGGCCTCGTAATGAAGGCTCAACCTATTACGCTCAAGGGGGCATCGCTGCCGTATTTGATGAAAGTGATACTGTTGAATCTCATGTTGACGATACCCTTATTGCAGGTGCCCATATCTGCGATAAAGACGTTGTTACCTTTATCGCAGAGAATGCTAAGCATTGCGTTCAATGGTTAATTGATGGCGGTGTTCCTTTTGATCACGATGATGAAAAAGAAACCGACGTTTCAGATCCAAAGTTTCATTTAACTCGCGAGGGTGGTCATAGCCATCGTCGTATTCTTCACGCGGCAGATGCTACAGGTAGAGCAGTGCAAAACTCATTACAAGATAACGTAGTGAACCATCCTAATATATCTATCTTTGAGCGACACAATGCACTTGATTTAATCACTGAAGATAAAGTCGGCGGCGAAGAAGACAAGGTAGTTGGTGCTTATATTTGGAACCGTGATGCGGAACACGTTGAAACCGTTCGCGCTAAGTTTGTGGTATTAGCAACGGGCGGCGCTTCTAAAGTTTACCAATATACCTCTAACCCTGATGTTTCTTCTGGTGATGGGATTGCAATGGCTTGGCGCGCAGGTTGTCGAGTCGCAAATTTAGAATTCAATCAGTTCCACCCGACCTGTTTATTCCACCCTGACGCTCGTAACTTCTTAATGTCTGAAGCGTTACGTGGTGAAGGCGCCTATTTACGTCGTCCTGATGGCACTCGCTTTATGCCTGATTTTGATGAACGTGGTGAATTAGCGCCTCGTGATGTTGTCGCTCGCGCTATCGACTTTGAAATGAAACGCTTAGGCGCTGATTGCATGTATTTAGATATCAGCCATAAACCTGAAGAATTCATTCATCACCATTTTCCTACCATTAATGAAAAACTGCTTTCATTTGGTATTGATATGACCAAAGAGCCAATCCCAATTGTCCCAGCAGCTCACTACACTTGTGGTGGTGTAATGGTCGATAAGCAAGGACAAACAGACATAGATGGTTTATTTGCGATTGGTGAAGTGAGCTACACAGGCCTTCATGGTGCGAACCGATTAGCATCGAACTCATTGCTAGAGTGCGTCGTTTACGCGTGGTCAGCAGCTGAGTGCATTATAAAAGACATGAAAAACAGAGAGCTTCCACCATCACTACCCGCATGGGATGAAAGCCAAGTTGAATGCTCAGATGAAGAAGTCGTAATTCAACATAATTGGCATGAATTGCGCCTATTTATGTGGGACTACATGGGTATTGTTCGCACCGATAAACGTCTAGAAAGAGCGCTTCGTCGTATTCAATTGCTAAAGCAAGAAACACACGATTATTACAGTAATTTCCGTGTATCTAATAACTTAATTGAATTACGTAATTTATTAGACGTCTCTGAATTGATGATTCGTTGTGCCATGGAACGTAAAGAAAGCTGTGGTCTTCATTACACGCTAGATTATCCAGAAGCTCTAGAAGAATCAGGCCCTACGATTTTAGCGCCAAAAGACTTTAAATAACGAGTTTTAATTAATCACTTTAAAAGCACCATTAATTGATGGTGCTTTTTTATATCTATCGTATCGTTAAACAGATAAAAGTAACGACCTGTATACTCATTTTGGGCATAAAAAACACTTAGGCTTCGACTTAACCAGAATGTTCGGGTTACAACCCAATCACGATGGTCATCAGACTCTTTATCTATAAATGTGTATGAACCTTGCAACTCTAAAAGGGAATGATAAACAAGAGTAAGGTGCTGGTAACTATAATGAAAGAGAAGAGGTAATAAAGGAAATGGAACAATATCGATTAATAACATCGCCCACCCAACGCAAAGATAACAACCATGCAAAGTAAGATAGGCGATATTAGAAAAGTTAAGTATGACCTTAACGGAGTTTACTGAGGTTATGCTCAACAATTTTATCTATAATTGCAGCGTGAGCGAGGTTGTCACTGCGGCCGTGTCCCATGATCCAAGTAAACAAATCAGGATCATCACATTCTAACAATGAAACAAAGCCTTGCTGTTCAGCTTCTGTAAGCTCTTCAAAACATTCATCAAAAAATGGCATTACTACCACATCTAATTCCAGCATCCCACGACGGCAAGCCCACTTGACTCGTGCTTTTTCTTCGACACTGTACATACTGTCCCCTAGATCAAAATAGAAATAACTGGCCTGAGTTTATCAGTCTCTTTCTATCACAACCATGATCTAAGGTCACAAGTTGAAGAAGATGAGACATAAAACTACTTGTTTCTTTTTACTGACATTTAAAATGTAGGCATTTACTATAAAGGAAATAATCTAACCAAATAAGAATTTCATGATGAGCACTCTATTCCCAGCGTTATCAATAAAAAAAGGCAACACTCTTCCATGCTTTGCGATTTCTGAACTGAATGATTGGGCATTAATTACTATGGTGGGTGCCGATAAAAAATCGTATCTACATGGTCAAGTAACCTGTGATGTGGTTGCTTTAGCTCAAAATGAAATTACCTTTGGTGGCCACTGCGATGCAAAAGGTAAGTTATGGAGCATATTCCACCTTTTCCACCACAATGAAGGTTATGCCTTATTCCAACGTAGAAGCTCAGTAGAAACCGAGCTTACTGAAATTAAGAAATATTCAGTATTCTCTAAAGTAGACATCGCTATTAGTGACGAAGTTTTACTTGGTTTTACAGGAGAAGAAGCTCAAGTCTGGATTGATAATAATACGGATTCACAAGAAGATGTTCGTACTTCTGTATTTGGAACCTTTGCAAAAATCGGTTCTTTACAATGGTTACTGGTTACAACAATAACTCAAAAAGAAGACATACTTGCTTCTGTTACTCAAGCTACCTTATGTAACGAAGACGTGTGGACACTTTATCAATTACAGCACGCTTTTCCTCAACTTGATTCAGCATTAAGCAATGAACATATCCCTCAAGCAATGAACTTACAGGCTCTGGGTGGCATCAGCTTTAAAAAAGGGTGTTATACCGGCCAAGAAACCGTTGCAAGAGCAAAGTATCGTGGCATCAACAAGCGAGCAATGTATTTAGTCTCTGGACACTCAGAGCAAACACCAATCGCTGGTGATCCGATTGAACGTAGTGTGGGTGATAACTGGCGTAAAGGTGGCATTATCGTCTCTGCCTTCCGTTTTGCTGAAGGTGAGACTCTTGCCTTAGCTATTCTTCCAAATAATCTTGATGAAGATTCTCAATTTAGACTTCAAGATTCAATCTGGGAAAAACAACCTCTTCCTTACTCACTTGATGAAGAATAAACAGGTCTATAGACAATAAATCGTTCGCTAACATTAACAGTGTCGAGAGTAAGATTAATTTACATTCTTACATTTTGAATATTGATCTTTAGTGCACAATTAAATATTAAAAACTGAATTGTTATTTATTTATTATGAATAAGTAGCAATTTGGTAATTAATTAGCTATCTTATTTATGTTCTTTTCTTACAAAGGAACGCATAAATTGTTTAACTCCAAACAATTTATTCCAATATACCTATATATATTGGAAGTGCATCTGTGACTGTTTGCCCGAATTTATTTCGGGCTTTTTTTATCTATTCCTAATTCAACACTCAAACGTACTATTTAATATCGAATAAAGATCAAATTTAAGAATATAAAAACACAAGAAAATAATACCTTCGTCACTCAATTCCATTTTTGTCACACTATCGTCACCTTTTCTGCTTTATAATGCCTTCCAAAAGTAATATCCATAATGCGAATTAGAATTAATTTTTAGCACTATTGGTATAAATAAAATGCTTTTATAGTATTTATCACTAAAGGATAATGTGATGCGATTTTTTAAGCACTATGCCCCAGGTATGATTGCTAAACATATTAGTCGACTGTTTAACGGAAAGATTCATATTCATGGTATTGGAGAATTTAGATTTGAAGCGGGAAAACTAATTGTTCCCTCTCAAGCTGAACGCGAACAATATAGAATGATAAAAGAGGTTAACTTGGAAGTTGCTCGATTACGCCTTTCTTATTAGACCCATATGTAAAATCGATACGAATAAAAAAGGTAGCTTTCGCTACCTTTTTTATGTTTGTTAATGCTTAAACATTACTTTTTCAACGCCATCTTTGGTAATCGTCCAGACAGACCTAATGCTCTTTTCAAACATTCATCTTTTACTGGCGTTAATTCATTAGCAAGAGACATCCCTAATCCCCTCACCATTTTCTTAATTGGGTTATCACCAGAAAACAATTCTTTAAAACCCTGCATTGACGCTATCATTTGTGCTGCTTCTGATTTTCTCCAACGTTCAAAAGGTCTCAAGTTAGCCTTTAAGCCAATATCTTTACCCTCTAAATGCAATTCCATAATAGTTTCAGCTAATGCTGCAGCATCAGCTAAACCTAAATTTACACCTTGTCCGGCTAATGGATGAATCGTATGGGCAGCATCACCAACCAATACCACACGATCTTTTACAAAATCTTTGGCATAACGCATTTTTAAAGGAAAAGCTTGGCGCTCACCTTCAACCTGACACAGCCCCAACTGATTATCAAAGGCGGCGGTTAATTGTTTATTAAACTCTTCCTCTGGCATTGAAACTAAATTTTCAGCATGAAGAGGATCTAATGACCATACTATCGAGCTTAAATTTGATTCACCAAGAGGAAGGAAGGCTAATGGACCTTCAGGTCTAAATATTTGACGTGCGGTTTTATTATGCGGCTCAACGGTTCTAATATTTGCCACAAGAGCACTATGCCCGTAATCCCAATGTGTTAATGGGATGTCCAGTTGCTGACGTAACCATGAATTAGCACCATCAGCACCAACGACTAATTTAGCAGTAATTGCTTTACCTGATTCTAAATTGATCCACGCTTCGCTTTCACCAAATAAAATTTTACTGCAACGCTCGGGTGCAAATAATGTCACATTATCTTGCTTCTCTATTTTTTCAAGCAATGACAATTGAATCACACGATTTTCAACAATATGTCCTAAATTACTCTGGGCAATTTGCTCTGCCTCAAAATCAATATGAGCGAAACTGTCTTGCTCCCATACTTTCATTGACGTATATGATGCAGATCGACGAGAAGCGATCCCTTGCCATGCGCCAACATACTCAAGAATATTTTCACTGGCTCGACTAATGGCAGAAACTCGAATATCAGGTAAATCGTCTAATTCAGTAGACGGCAATTTACTTTCGATCACAGCGACTCTTAATCCACTTTTTTCTAATGCTGCTGCCACCGTCAAACCGACCATGCCACCACCAATAATTGCAACATCTACACTTTGCATCATAATTATCTATTCACTCTGCCCATTGCTCGTAATGTCAGGGGCTTTAAAAAAGAACGGAATGTGTCTACACCATACAAACTTACGTTTCTACCAACAACCATTGGGAACGAATTATTTGCGAAAATAGAAACCAATCCTGCTGTCATTGTTATTGTTTGTATTTGATCTGGCTGACGTCGCTTTTGATATTCAGAAAGTACACAATATTCACCAATATCATTTCCTAAACGATGCGCTTTAGTTAAGCATTCCGCCAATGAAAATACATCTCGAATACCCAAATTGAAACCTTGGCCAGCAATAGGGTGAAGTGTCTGAGCAGCATTACCAATGGCAGCAAAACGATGTGATATGTGTTGTTTTTGGCGACGTAACCATAATGGATAATGCGCCCGCTTCCCTGTTTTAACGAACTGACCTAAGCGCCACCCAAAAGCACCCTGTAGGTGTTCTAAAAACGCTTTATCATCATATTTCAGTATTTGCTGTGATTCTTCAGGACTAACACACCAAACTAATGAGCTTCGTCCTTGTGACATAGGAAGCAAGGCCAATGGACCATTATCAGTAAAACGTTCAAATGCTTTACCTTCTGGGTTGATAGCCGTAGTGACATTAGCAATGATAGCGACTTGTTCAAAATCATCATTTTCGCTTTCAATATTCATGCTCTTACATGTCATTGATTCAGCACCATCTGCGGCAACAATAAGGGAGGTTGAAATCACATTACCATCCGATAGTGTTAACGTTGATAACGATGTTTCACGCTCAATATGCGTTACCGATACAGGACAAAGCAAATCTATGTTTTTAGATCCCTCTAGCGCCTGATGATAAAATCGCCCAACATCAGCCAACTCAACCACATAACCTAACGCATTAACATTAAGCTCTTTTGAGGTTAATTCGGTTAAGCCTGCGTGGCCTCTATCTGACACATGAATATGATGGATCGGAGTGGTAAATGCGTCGAATTCTGACCAAAGGTTACTGTCTTTTAGTAACTGGGACGTGCCATTTGATAATGCAATACTCCTAGAGTCGTAGCCAGGATGAAGATCTAAATTGGGCTTTACCGCTTCAATTACCGCTATCGATAAATTGTCTTTATTCATACTCTCTAAAACCAGTGCCAAAGTCGCACCGGCCATTGCACCACCTACAATCACTACATCATAATGTGTCATAGTTTTACCTAATTAATGCACAGATTTAGAGGCGTCGTTATGTACTTTTTGGCCTAATTCAGCATGGATAGTAAGTACACAAATACGAGCATGTTCAATAACTTGTTCAAATAGATTTTCTTGCTCTTCAAGATCATCTTCCTCATCAATGCCTAGGCGAGCAATCTCTTCTAGATCTAATAAGGCTTCTTTTAATGATGCAGAGGCTTTATCTAGTTTTAGTTCAACCAACCCTAAACCAGAAATGAAATGGTTAACCCACTCACTTAACCCATCGGCTCTGTTCATTAGTGTTTCTGTTTCATCAGGGATCAGCATATCCAAAGCAAAATTATCAGTACTTAACTCTGCAACGGTGCATTGAAAAACAGCACTGCCCATTTTAAGTGCATTATCCGGCCATCCCATACCATCATTCGTGTAATCAAACATAAGAGGTTTCCATGTTTTATCATCTAACGGAAGTCCACCGCTTATCATGCCCACAAGTAGACCATGTAATTCTGCTGGCGTTACGGCTAATCCACTGTCTTTTAAAGCTGACTCTACAGTCAAGAAGGTTGGCATCTTAATTACGCTCATGGGGTGGTCTCTGATTTTATGAATAGTGTCACCATGCTACCACTTTGAGCATAACCAGAAAACTCACGATCTCTCGCAATTGCGTATCTTTTCATCATATTGTTGTTTTATTAAGAATATAGTTAACCACCGTCAACAAAGATAAGGGAAATACTTGAATCTTATTCACGCATTTCTTATAGTTTCATTCACTTATCACTGATGCGTTTTTTTTATCGGTGTATTCTTATAGTTTAACGATGAGTAATGTATTGATGTCAAGCCAAGCCGTGCAAGTTCAAATCTTAGGACGAGCCATCAAGGTTAACTGTCCTTCTGGTCAAGAAGCTGCCTTAAAGGAAGCCGCAAAAGATTTAGATAATCGAGTAAATGAATTATCTGAACGAACTAAGGTAACCAATACAGAGCAATTATTAACAATTACATCGTTAAATATCTGCTATGAATTACATATGGCTAAAAAAGAAGCAAGTCAGCATTCTGCTGACGTTTATGAGCGGATGGGATTACTTGCCAGTGCATTAGAAGCGGCAATTTCTACCGTAAAGCCTAGCCAAATAGAAGAAAATACGGCAGAATAGAAACCGTCGCTAAGGATAGCAAAAGAATCAAATTTACCCTGGAGTGTTTGTAGGCGGATCTATGTCCCTGAGCCGATAAGCACAAATTAGGGTTAGTACTTATTTACTATTGAGCATGCTCGGCTTGTACTGAGAAGCCTACGGTAAATGTTGCTGATCCGCCTTGAACCGAGGGTTCAAGGGCTACGACCACTACGGCACTTTGGGGTATTCCATGACATCTCGTCGACCTATTCGACAATCAATCCGCCAAGCTCGCAATGCTTTATCTCCTCAAGAACAAAATCAAGCCGCTGAAGACCTTGTCTTACAATGCGCTAATGACCCTTATATTCAAAACGCAAAATCTATCGCGATTTATCTTTCTGTTGATGGTGAAATAAATACATCACTATTGATTAAATGGTGTTGGCAGCAAGGTAAATCTGTTTCTTTGCCTGTTATTCATCCTTTTAGTAAAGGGCATCTACTTTTTCTTCAATATAACCAAGATACCCCGCTTATTCTAAATAGATACCAGATCCCAGAGCCAAAATTAGATAAAACTCAAGTGGTTCCCGTTAATGATCTTGATATCATCATTACTCCTCTTGTCGCGTTTGATCAAACAGGTAACCGATTAGGCATGGGAGGTGGTTATTATGATCGCACTTTGGTTAATTGGCATCATTCTCAAACTGGCCCAATGCCTATTGGGATTGCGCATACCTGCCAACAAGTTGAATTACTTCCAAGCGAATCTTGGGACGTTCCCCTTCCTAAAATAATTACCCCTAATAGAATATGGCAATGGTAGCTTTTACTATTATCGACAAACACACAGAGCATTACATTCAATCCAACCCCCTAATTATCTGAAGAAAAGAGTTGAGAGGTTGATACTTTAAGAAGAACAAGTACATAAAAAACGAAAACGTTTGCATTAATTCTGTTTTTTCTCATTTATTCACTTATTTTTTCTGACGAAGAAAAGTCAGTACGTTATAATCACGCCGCTTTCATATTGAACACTATTATTTCATTAGGAGAATGTCATGACTCAAGACGAGATGAAAAAAGCAGCCGGTTGGGCAGCGTTAGAATACGTAAAACCAGGTAGCATTGTTGGTGTGGGTACAGGATCAACAGTAAATCATTTCATCGACGCACTTGCGACAATGAAAAAAGAAATTAAAGGTGCAGTATCAAGCTCTGTAGCATCTACTGAAAAGCTGAAAGAATTAGGCATTCCAGTCTTCGAGTGTAATGATGTTTTCAGCCTTGATGTTTATGTTGATGGCGCAGATGAAATCAACGGTAAAAATGAAATGATTAAAGGCGGCGGCGCAGCCCTTACTCGTGAAAAAATCGTTGCTGCTATCTCTGAAAAATTCATTTGTATTGTTGATGATACGAAACAAGTAGAAATATTAGGTCAATTTCCTCTGCCTGTTGAAGTCATTCCAATGGCTCGCTCTTACGTTGCTCGTGAATTAGTTAAGCTTGGTGGTGATCCTGCGTACCGTGAAGGCGTAGTTACCGATAATGGTAATATGATCTTAGACGTACATAATATGCAGATCACTAACGCTAAAGAATTAGAAGATAACATCAATAGTCTTGCTGGCGTTGTCACTGTCGGTTTATTTGCTCACCGTGGCGCAGACGTACTGCTCGTTGGTTCTCCTGACGGTGTAAAAAAATTCGATTAATACAATAAATTTCCTTTCTTATCTCTTCAATTGAGAGATAAAAATGTCATTCGATTACAAACGGTACTCATTAGTACCGTTTTTTATTAACTATTCCGTGATTTTCTTACCCAAACTGGTTATTTTTTGATACTTTATAATCATCAATAAATAATCACTTCCCTAATCATTATTGATTTTGTTTTTAAGGATAAGAACGACATGGCAAAAGTATCTCTGGAAAAAGAAAAAATTAAAATTCTTCTTTTAGAAGGATTGCACCCATCTTGTGTTGAAGTATTTCAAGCTGACGGTTACACCAACATTGAATACCATAAAGGATCTCTATCAGAAGAAGAACTTCTTGAAGCAGTAAAAGATGTTCATTTTATCGGTTTACGATCACGAACTCAGCTTACTCAAGAAGTGTTTGATGCTGCTAATAAATTAGTTGCTGTGGGTTGTTTCTGTATTGGCACCAACCAAGTGAATTTAACTGCGGCGGCAAAGCGTGGTATCCCTGTATTTAATGCCCCATTCTCCAATACCCGTAGTGTAGCTGAGCTAGTATTAGGTCAAATCCTACTACTGCTTCGCGGTATTCCAGAAAAAAATGCACAAGCTCACCGTGGCATCTGGAAAAAAAGTGCTGATGCTTCTTTTGAAGCGAGGGGCAAACGTTTGGGTATCATAGGTTACGGACATATCGGCACACAATTAGGGATTTTAGCTGAAAACCTAGGCATGCGTGTTTACTACTATGATATTGAAAACAAATTATCATTAGGTAATGCCACTCAAATTCAAACCATGAGTGAACTATTAAACAAGTGTGATGTTATTACCCTTCATGTACCTGAAACCGCAGGAACAAAAGACATGATGGGCGCAGAAGAGTTCGCTAGAATGAAACCAGGGGCAATATTCATTAATGCCGCTCGTGGCACTGTCGTAAAAATCCAAGATTTATGTGATGCTCTTGAATCAGGCCATTTAGGTGGCGCTGCTATTGATGTGTTCCCTGTAGAGCCTGCGACCAATGCAGACCCATTTGAATCACCACTGCAAAAGTTTGACAATGTTATCCTAACACCTCATGTCGGTGGCTCAACTCAAGAAGCTCAAGAGAACATTGGTGTAGAGGTTGCTGGAAAATTAACGAAATACTCGGATAATGGCTCAACATTATCATCAGTTAACTTCCCTGAAGTATCTCTTCCATTGCATACAGATACGTCTCGTTTGCTGCATATTCATGAGAACCGTCCAGGTATTTTGACTAAAATTAACAGCATTTTTGCTGATGAAGGCATTAACATTGCCGCTCAATATCTACAAACCTCAGCAGAAATGGGCTATGTAGTTATTGATGTTGAAACGGCTCGCTCAGAGGAAGCTCTAATTCAACTTAAAGCGATTGAAGGAACAATACGAGCTCGTATTCTTCACTAAAAGTTGATTTAAAAAATACAATCCCAAAATAAAAAAGGGGTTACCTATCTGGTAACCCCTTTTTCTATTCTAAAAACAAAACAAGTTATTCTTTAAGACGATATACAACAGAAACTGAATCACTGATAACCATTTGAGTATCTTGGTAACTTTCTGAAGTATCCGATGCTGCATCCATTCTCATGCTTTTCATTAAAACAGGTTGGCTGTAATTATTATGGTAAGACACCTTCCAAACACCTTTAACCGCCGTACCAAAGCCTTTAGCTAGTGATGTAGCTTTATCATTCGCATCTTTAATTGCCTCTAAACGCGCAGCTTCAATGTATTCTTTTTCTTTACTGGTTTTTAGTTCTATTTGATTAATACGGTTAATCCCATCGCCTAACGCTTTATCTAAATAACCGTTCAATTTATTCAAATCTAGTACTGTTACTGTAATATTTCGTATCGCCTTATAGCCAACAAGCTCTGGTTTTTGGCCTTTCGGATAACGGTACTCTGGTGTTAGACGAATATTGCCACTGTTAATATTTTCACGCTTAACGCCTTGTACCTCTAAACGAGCAAGAAAACCAGTAACTGCTTTATCTGCTGCTTGTTTTGCTTTTTCTGCTGTCGCTTTGCTTTCAACAACATCAACAGAAAACTGAGCCATATCTGGAACGACAAGTACTTCACCCTTTCCCGATACTTCAATATGTGGAAAATCAGGTGACGATGCAAAAGCAACAGGAGCTAAACAAACCGATAGACATAAAGCACTAATTATTTTTTTCATTCTAACTTTCTCAAAGTAACATTATATGGATATGACTATAATAGCCGTAAATAATTCATTTTGTCTGTTCTTATATTAAGCAAATTAATAAAATTACTTCTTTGATTACACAACAAATTACAGACATCAGCATTATGCAAAAATAGAGGTAAAAAAAATGCCACCCTAAGGCGGCATTTCAGATATTAATTTAAATAACAGTTAATCCGCTTTATTTAAATGCACATCCATTTGTGGAAATGGGATCTCAATACCTTCGTTATCCAGACCTTCTTTAATCGCTTGAAGCGTATCAAAGTAAACATCCCAGTATTGCTCAGTTTTACACCAAGGGCGCACAACAAAGTTTACAGATGAATCAGCAAGAGCAACAACACCAACCGTTGGTGCTGGAGTTTTAAGAACACGCTCATCTGACTCAAGTACCTTAGTGATCACTTCTTTTGTTTTCTTCAGATCAGCACTGTAAGAAACACCAATTACATGATCAACACGACGAGTCGCATGACGAGAGTAGTTTGTGATTGGGCTACCAATTACACCACCATTTGGTACAACAACCATTTTGTTGTCTGGCGTTGTTAAAATAGTTTGGAAAATTTGAATTGAATCAACAGAACCCGCAACACCACCAATCTCAACGTAATCGCCAGATTTGAATGGACGGAATGCAACGATCAACACACCAGCTGCAAAATTTGATAGAGAGCCTTGAAGAGCAAGACCTACCGCTAAACCAGCCGCACCAATAACAGCAACGACAGAAGCAGTTTGAACGCCTATTTTACCTAGCGCAGCAATTAAGATGATGATGAATAGAAGGTAACGAACTAATGTGTGAACAAAGTTAACAACCGCTTTGTCCATTTTCTTTTTCTCAAGAGCTTTACCAACACCGTTTGCAATTTTCTTAACGATAATATTACCGATAAAAAGAATTGCTAATGCTGAAATAATATTTACACCATAAGTAATAAATAACTCTGAATTATCGGTTAGCCAATGTTCTAAATTTGCTACTCCACTTGTAGCTAAACCAGTTACAGCGCCTTGATCTGCCATTTGATTTGTCCTTTATAGTTATTCTCAGTATAAAATGAGATGGTTGCCATTATGTTGACGATTTATACCAATTCTAACACTATCAGCGTCAGCTTGATCTAAAATCCTTTTTAAAACCTATTCATTTGATTAATATTCTCTTCAATAAGAAAAGAAAAACAACCAGAATTACAATAGCCTACCCAGTTTTATCAAATTTAAATTGATTGTGATACATTTTACTTACATAAAACACACATTCAAGTCTGGCTACAATTATTTTTTCTGCTCTTCTCTTTTAAATACAAGTTCACTACCTGATGATTCAGCATCCACAAAGTAATAGCCATCAACCGTAAAGCTTTTCAACTCTTCTATGCTAGATATTCTATTTTCAATAATAAAACGGGCCATCAAACCTCTCGCCTTTTTGGCATAGAAGCTAATAATTTTGTATTGCCCATTTTTACAATCTTTGAAAACTGGTGTAATAATAGTAGCGGCAAGTTCTTTTGGTTTTACCGCTTTAAAATACTCATTTGAAGCCAAGTTAACCAAAATATTGTCACCTTGCTCGGTAATAACTTGGTTCAGCTTTTGTGTAATTGCGCTCCCCCAAAACTGATATAAATTTGTCCCACGCTTATTCGCTAGTTTTGTGCCCATTTCTAAACGGTAAGGTTGCATCAAATCCAATGGCTTTAAGAGGCCGTATAGCCCTGAAAGCATGCGTAAATGTGTTTGGGCGTATTCAATATCATTACTGGTTAAGCTATTAGCATCTAAGCCGGTGTAAACATCCCCTTTAAAAGCATAAAGAGCCTGACGTGCATTATCATGAGTAAACGTCGTTGACCACTCTTCAAAGCGTACCGCATTTAAACTTGCAATCTTATCACTGACTTTCATTAGTTTAGAGATATCGAGAGGTGTTAGAGTTTTACATACCTCAATTAATTCTGCGGAATCTGAAATAAAATCAGGCTGAGTAAACACCTCTGTTGGTAATGGTGTTTCGTAATCAAGAGTTTTCGCTGGAGAAACGACGATAAGCATGAGCAAGATATCCCTGTATATTTTTTATATACAAAGATAGTAACGATTAAGATAAAAAAAAGCCACGCTAGGTTGCGTGGCTTTATCTATTTCTTTAATGGGTGAAAGCAATGATCATTTTTGCTCTTTCGTATTATCCCAAATGCCTTCTTCAAGCTGAGAATGTAGCTCTGGGTAATCTTTACTATCAAACGTTGGTACTTTTCCCTCACTAAGCTGCTTATTGTAATCTTTCGCAAGCTTAATGACGGTCCCTGATAATAAAGTAATCGCAATTAAATTAACTATCGCCATTAATCCCATAGATACATCAGCAAGAGCCCATACAGTGGGTAGCGAAGATAACGCGCCAAACATTACCATTCCTAATACAACAATACGGAATATGCCAATACCCGCTTTATGGTTATGCTCTAAGAATATTAAGTTTGTCTCTGCATAAGAGTAATTTGCGATAATAGAAGTAAAAGCAAAAAAGAAAATAGCAACAGCAACAAAAATACCGCCCCAATCACCCACTTGGCTTGTTAGCGCAAGTTGAGTTAATTCAATTCCTGTCACTTCACCATGAGGCACGTACTCACCAGACATCAAGATGATCGCAACCGTAGCTGAACAAATCACAATAGTATCCATAAAGACACCTAGCATTTGTACATAACCTTGTGATGCAGGATGTGGTGGATATGGCGTCGCTGATGCAGCAGCATTAGGTGCAGATCCCATACCCGCTTCATTCGAAAACAAACCACGTTTAATACCATTAATCATCGCTTGTGCAATCGCATAACCTAAACCACCGGCGGCCGCCTCTTGAAGACCAAATGCACTCTTAAAGATCAGCGTAATCACACCTGGTAGTTTTTCAATATTGGTGACCATAATAAACATGGCAATTGCTAGATAAGCCAATGCCATCACCGGCACTATAATTTCAGCGGTACGAGCAATGGTCCTAAAACCACCAAAAATCACAATCGCTGAGATAATAACAATGGCAATACCGACATAAAGAGGCTCCCAACCAAATGCGGTTTGCATTGCACCCACAATCGAGTTGGCTTGAACGGCATTAAAAACCAAACCAAAAGCAATAATTAAAAAGACAGAGAATAATACGCCCATCCAGCGCATCCCTAGCCCTTTCTCCATATAATAAGCAGGGCCACCACGGTAGTTGCCTTCATCATCTTTGGTTTTGTATAACTGAGCTAACGTACTTTCTGCAAAAGAAGTCGCCATACCTAGCATTGCGATTAGCCACATCCAAAAAATAGCACCTGGCCCACCAGCAGTTAATGCAACGGCAACCCCTGCCATATTACCCGTACCAACACGAGCGGCAAGGCTAGTACATAACGCTTGAAATGATGATATTCCTGATGGATCTGATTTTCTGCTGTTCTTCAGTACCGAAAACATATGACCAAAATGGCGGAACTGAATAAACCCTAATCGAACAGTGAAATAGATACCAATGGCAACCAGTAGATATACCAGTACTGAACCCCACAGCAGGTCATTCAGTAAATTAATAAAACTTGTCACGTTTCCTTCTCCGTTACGCTAGTATGTCTTACATTTAATCGTATTAAATGTCCCTACTAACCCCATATTCATTTTCTGTTATTCGCTTTTAATGCTTGAGCTCTCTTTTTATTGCAACTCTATTCATTTATTTGCAGTAAATTTAAATATTTACTCATCTAATGGGATTAGAGAGCTGAATGATGCTCAGTATTTACTAAAAAATCAATAAAAAACAGAGACGCCTCAGTGGTGCTTTGTCTGCAAAGTTAGAATTTAAATTCATTTTTACAACAAAAATAAATCATAAACATATCTTAATCATTAATTATGAACGTCTAAAAACTAAGGTCATTCCTTTACCTGAACTATATTTAAGTCAGTTTAGTGACCGTCACCTCATAAAAAGTTCACCAAAAAGAAACAAATGCGAAACAGTTCAAGGTCATAATTGTTACTCTGTGATACTTAATATCATGCTAAATAAATACTTTACTCTTTGTAATAATTAACTAATTTATAAAAAAACGAGGTGCTTATGGATGGGTACACATTAAATGATTTATTGGCTACGAAAACATCAACAACAAAGAAGAAACAAACAAAGCGCCTATGGCGTGAAATAGAAGAACTTCAAGATCGTCGTCAACTGCTACAAGAATTAAAAGAGTTAGACCCTTTCTTTAAAGGGAGTATCGATTCCTCTATTTTTAAATAAGACTTAAAAATCAAGAAAACATAAAAAAGGAGAGCAACGGCTCTCCTTTTGTTTACTTAAAAATCAACTTATCGAACTTTTTCTGCTAGTTCTAAGAAACGCTTATCCGCTTTACTTCCGAAAACCGGATCCTCTTCTTCACACCAGTTTTTTTCCAACACCTTCCAGTCATCAAGTGTTAAATTTGCCTTTAGAAAAGGAAATATCTCCTTTTCTTCCAACTCAAGGTGTTTTTCAATCCTATGAGTAAACGCTTTTAACTTAGCCTTAAATATTTCTTTTGGAACAATGGCATCATTTAAAATCATCGTAATGGCGATAGAGAACTCTTCAGTTTCATCCGATAGTGTATCGTGCTCTTTCAATAGATTGGTTAAGCTTTCATGTTCACCATACCGATTAATATAATATTGATAAATCATATCTTCTTTTGGATGATGCACTTTTTCAGCTACCGATGATAAATAATCTACACTCTCACGAACTACATTATAATTAATGTTTTTTTCACCATCGAGTCGAACCAATTTATTATTTAATAACTGAATAATACTATTAATGTAACCGTGCTCTTTATAAATACTTTCTATAAGCATCCTGTCCTCCTTTACTATGCAGTGATTACCTTATTTCTATAAGTGTATATCACTGAAATTAGAACACAGGATGCAGTTCAAAGTTTGTACAGTTAACGCGGTGAAATTGGATTCCAATTGATCTCTGATAAGTTCTGCATTTTTAGACATTTATTGGTTTGAGAGAAATGGTTGCATCCAAAAAAACCACGATGGGCAGAAAGTGGCGAAGGATGAGGAGCCCTTAAAATATAATGTTTATTTTCATCTATATTTGCGCCTTTTTTTTGCGCATGAGCACCCCATAACAAGAAAACAACCCCATCATTATGTTCGTTAATATGCTGAATAATAGCATCAGTAAAAAACTCCCAGCCAAATTTAGCATGCGAATGAGCCTTTCCTTCTTCTACAGTCAACACCGTGTTTAATAACAGGACCCCTTGTTTCGCCCAACTTTCTAAATAACCATGGTCAGGGATGATAAAACCATCAATATCTTGCGCTAATTCTTTATACATATTACGTAAAGAAGGCGGAATTTTAATACCGGGTAATACCGAGAAAGAAAGACCATGAGCTTGTCCTGCACCATGGTATGGGTCTTGACCAAGAATAACGACTTTTACATCATGAAAAGCGGTTAAATCAAACGCATTAAAAACATCATCTGCTTGAGGGAAAATCGTTTTTCCTCTCTCTCTTTCGTTCTCTATTTTACTCATCATCGATTGATAGTATGGCTTCTCTTTTTCAGCCGATATCACCAGATCCCAAGTCATTGCCATTATTGCTTCTCGCTTAATGTTCTTAGTTGAGCTATTTCATCTTTCCAGATATCAGGGTTTATAGTTTCTAAGACTAAAGGAATATTATTAAATCGCTCATCTTGCATTATATATTCAAAACAACCCCAACCAATCGTACCTTCACCTAAAGACTGATGACGATCGACTCGGCTACCTAATTCAATTTTTGCATCATTAATGTGCATACCACGCAAATATTGAAAACCAACAATGCGCTCAAATTCAGCAAAGGTATGCTCGCACGCTTCTTTACTGCTTAAGTCATAACCTGCGGCAAAAGTATGACAAGTATCAAGACAAATTCCTACTCGTGCTTTGTCTTCCACTTGATCGATAATTTGCGCTAGATGTTCAAACTTCCAACCTAAATTTGTGCCTTGTCCTGCTGTATTCTCAATAACAGCAACCACATCAGGAACCGCTTGATGCGCTAAATTAATAGACTCTGCAATCAAAGCTAAACATTCATCTTCTGAAATTTTCTTTAAATGACTTCCAGGGTGGAAATTAAGTAACGTTAGACCAAGTTGATTACAACGTTCCATCTCATCAATAAATGCTGCACGAGATTTTTCTAATTTTTCAGTTTCTGGCGCGCCTAAATTAATTAAATAAGAATCATGAGGTAAAATTTGATCACTAGAAAAGCCAAAACGCTTACAGTTCGCTTTAAAATCAGAGATGATCTTATTTGTTAATGGCTTTGCTACCCATTGACGTTGGTTTTTAGTAAATAGAGCAAAGGCATTTGCTCCTATTTGATAAGCTCGTTTAGGTGCTTGATCCACACCGCCGGCAGCTGACACATGTGCGCCAATATATTTCATCTCAGTACTTTCCTTTCAAAATGATCTTCGCACTATTATTACGGTAAACGCTTTATTTGTCAGTAGTTCTCTAATTTACGTTCCTTAAAATCAATAAAATAGAGAAACACAAAATAGATTATTTTGTAGTAAGTTTACTACAAAACAACCTAATACCAACAAAGCAGTAATCCGATAATATCGTGCTACAGACTAACTATATGGTGCTTTGTTGATTTAGAACAATCTTTTTAAGATGAATTAATTATCACTTTTTGTTGTTTTTTGACTTATATCAATATACAAAGTAAGGGTATCATGTATATAATGTGACCCATAAGATATTTACAAAATAACCACAAAGTGGACTAGGAGAAAGTAAAATGATCACAGGTATCCAAATTACTAAAGCTGCAAATGACGATCTTCTTAACTCAATCTGGCTACTAGATAGCGAGAAAAATGAAGCGCGTTGTGTTGTTGCAACGTCAGGTTTTGAAGCTGACCAAGTAATTGCTGCAAACGAGCTAGGCGAATATGAAAGCCGTGACGTTGCAATTGAAAAAGCGCCAAAAATTGAAGGTGGCCAACACCTAAATGTTAACGTTTTACAACGTGATACTTTAGAAGATGCGGTTAAACACCCAGAGAATTACCCACAACTAACTATCCGTGTATCTGGTTATGCTGTGCGTTTTAACTCTCTAACGACAGAACAACAAAAAGACGTTATCGCGCGTACTTTCACTGAAACTCTATAATTTTAGAGTGAATTGAATTCAATAAAAACGGCACTCATTGCTCATGAGTGCCGTTTTTTTATGCGCCTAACTAAATAGTACATATAAAAAATCCCTGGCTTAAAATATTAAATCAGGGACTTATTTTTATCATTATTACTGAACTTTACGTAATACTGCTTTTAATTCATCAAAATCATTAGCAAGATCTTCAGATAATAGTTCCATTGCATTATGTTTTGCTAACGGCGCAGGAAGTTCAAGATCACAACCTAAAATGTCATCAACCACTTCTTTAAATTTAGCAGGATGGGCGGTACATAAGAAAAGCCCTGTTTCGCCTTCATTTAGCTGCTCTTCAAGAATACGATAAGCAATAGCACCGTGTGGTTCACACAAATAGCCTTCAGCATTCATCGCTTTTAAGGTTTCTGAACTTTGCTCATCAGTAACCGCACCTTTTCCAAGAGTCTCTAAACCCCAACCTAATCGCTGGCATAACTCTTCGATTCGTGGCCAGTTATTTGGCTGACTTACATCCATAGCATTTGAGATGGTTGGAATTGTCGTTTTAGGCTCCCACTTACCCGTTTCAAGGTAGCGCGGTACGGTGTCATTAACATTAGTTGCAGCGATAAAGCGTTTCACAGGTAAGCCAAGTGATTTAGCTAATAAACCTGCGGTTAAATTACCAAAGTTACCACTTGGTACTGAAATAACGACATCGCTACGTTTTTCTTTTGGCAGTTGAGATACGGCTTCAAAGTAATAACAGATTTGTGCCATTAGACGGCTGATATTAATTGAATTCGCTGAGTTCAATCCTACTTCTTTACGTAGCTCTGCATCATCAAAAGATTGCTTAACCAATGCCTGACAGTCATCAAAATCGCCATCGATAGCAACAGTGTGGATATTCTTACCCAAAGTACAAAAGAGCTTTTCTTGTAATGGGCTAATCTTGCCTTTTGGATAAAGAATTACGACTTTAATATTATCCATACCATAGAATGCATGAGCAACCGCGGCACCAGTATCACCAGAGGTTGCGGTTAGAATCGTAATCTGTTCATTACCCTCAGTTACCGCCGCCAAAGATTGCGCCATAAAACGGCCACCAAAATCTTTAAATGCCAAGGTTGGTCCATGGAATAATTCCAATGCATATACGCCATCTTTAACGGCATGAATAGGGGCTGGGAATTGAAATGCATTTTCAACCATACTTCTTACCGTATCAACAGGCAGCTCATCACCAATAAATGCGGATAAAATCTTAGTACTACGTGTAATAAAATCGTCAGCTAGAAGCGCATCAACATCATCAAACTTTGGTAATTCTGATGGGAAAAATAACCCTTGATTACGGCCTAACCCTTGGCGTACCGCTTGGCCAAAAGAGACCTGTTCATCATTTTCTTTTATGTTATACAGCTTCATAGTTTACTTCCTGTTACTTGTGAGCCTTGTTTATCTAAACGACAAACATGGACAAATCCTTCATCATTTTGAACATAATTTTCTTGCAACCAACGAGAGACTCTATTTGCTACGTCTTTATCTTTACAGATGCTAAATAGCGTTGGGCCCGAACCTGAAATACCGGTTGTTAGCGCACCAGCAGAAGCGGCGTATTCACGCGCTTGAGAAAAATTAGGTAACAAACGTTCTCGATAAGGTTCTGCCACTACGTCTTTGATCATTTTAGCCGCAAGTTCAGGTTGTTTTGAATAGCAAGCATGGATAAAGCCTGCAAGATTACGACCATGAGCGATAACATCTTGTCGACGATATTGAGACGGTAAAATTTCACGAGCTTCTGCCGTAGATACTTTAATTCCAGGGTATGCCATAACCCAGTACCACTCATCAAAACAAGGGACTTCTTGACTGATAATCCCGAGCTCTTCGACCATTAATTGCAAACCACCAAGATAACAAGGGGCGACATTATCATAGTGAATACCACCAGAGATCTGCCCTTCCATCTCACCCATCAAGGCTAACACTTCCATTTCGGTTAGTGGTTTATCATGAAATAAATTCAGGGCATCTAAAGCCGCAACAATAGAGCAAGCACTTGAACCTAAACCAGATCCAATTGGCATATTTTTCTCTAATACCATATGGATATTTTTTAGCTCAATACCCTTCTTTGCAAGTTCTCTTGCAAACACTCGCCAACAATCGTAAACGATATTGTCTTCTGGATCCTCTGGAAGCTTATCTACAAAGCGACCAGCCGTTGCTAAAGTGAACGCTTCTGAGCCTAATTCAACTAAAACACGATCACCCAATAATGTGCCATCAATCGGAGAAACTGCCGCACCTAATACATCAAAGCCAACACTTACATTACCAATTGATGCTGGAGCATAAACAACAATACTCATTTTTATACTCCTAATTTCCAACCGAGGGTACGCATTAAATCAGAGAAGACGCCAGCAGCTGTCACTTCAGTACCCGCACCATAACCACGTAGTACTAATGGAATTGGCTGATAGTAACGGCTATAGAATGCTAAGGCATTTTCACCATCTTTGATCTTAAACATAGGATCATCACCATCAACAGCAGCGATACGCACCTTACATTTACCTTCTAGGATCTCACCAACATAACGCAGTACTTTCCCTTCTTCTGCCGCTTTTGCCGACTCTTGAGCAAAGTATTCATTCGCTTCTGGAAGACGAGCCATAAACTCTTCAACCGTACCTGAATCATCAAACCCTGGTGGTAAAGCTTGTTCAACTTCAACATCATCTAGTTCAATTTCAAGACCGGATTCACGAGCTAGAATAAGGAGCTTACGTGCCACATCCATACCAGAAAGATCATCTCGAGGATCTGGCTCAGTAAAGCCATTTTGTTTCGCAACATTCGTCGCATCACTTAATGACATACCTTCATCTAACTTACCGAAAATATACGATAAAGAACCCGATAAAATACCATTAAACTTCACCAGTTCATCACCAGCAGCAATCAAATTCTGAAGGTTTTCAATTACTGGTAAACCTGCGCCTACGGTTGTTTCATACATAAACTTACGACGAGTGGCGCGAGCCGCATTACGCAATTGATGGTAAAACGCCATTGAATCTGTATTCGCTTTCTTATTCGGTGTGATGACATGAAAGCCTGCAGATAAGAAATCAACATATTGAGCTGCAATTCCATGATCAGAAGTACAATCAATAATCACTGGATTTATAATATGATTGCGCTGTACTAAAGCGATAAGGCGAGCAAGGCTGAAACCTTCCGTTGTACTATTCATGCGATCACGCCAATGTTCTAGCGGGATCCCTTTGCTATCTAATAATAATCCACGGCTATTAGCTAAACCACAAACTCGGATCTCGATGCCTTTTTCCGCAAGTTTGGGTTGTTGACGTTGAATTTGATCAACTAACTCACCACCAACACCGCCTACACCAACAACAAATACATCTAAAAAATGTTTACTGTTAAATAAATTCTCGTGACAAGCTTTAATTGATTCTGCAATTTTATCTTCTGGAATAACCGCTGAAATAGCACGCTCAGATGAACCTTGTGCAATCGCAATAATATTGACATTAACTTCAGTTAAAGAAGTAAAGAACTGAGAGGCAACACCTTTCGATGTGCGCATACCATCACCAACTAAGGTTACGATTGCAACGTTATCCATGAACTCAACAGGCTCTAATAGACCATCTTTTAATTCAAGCTCAAAAGCTTCTCTTAGTACTTGTTCTGCTTGCGCTTTATCGTCCGCTTCAATACAAAAGCTAATGCTGTATTCTGAAGAAGATTGTGTAATCAATACAATAGAAATACCGGCGGTAGACATAGCGCCAAATACACGGCTCGCCATTCCAACCATGCCTTTCATGCCAGGGCCACTCACATTAACCATTGTTAGGTTATTTAATGTAGTAATACCTTTAATCGCAAGATTGTCTTCACCGGTATCTTGACCAATAAGAGTGCCAGGGCCTTGAGGGTTAAAACTGTTTTTAATTAAGCAAGGAATATGAAATTGTGCAATAGGTGCGATGGTTTTAGGGTGAAGAACAGATGCTCCAAAATAAGAAAGCTCCATCGCTTCTTGATAACTTAATGATTTTAATAAGCGAGCATCATCAACCAAACGAGGGTCACAATTATATACTCCATCCACATCTGTCCAGATTTCACAGCATTCAGCACGAAGACAGGCAGCCAGTACAGCTGCTGAATAATCAGAACCATTGCGACCTAGTGTTACTAGCTCCCCTTTTGAATTACCAGCGGTAAAACCAGGCATGATATTTACATGACCAATGGGTAGCGGTTCATTTCTAAAGTTAAGGGTAGATATATCAACATCAACAGCACCTTCAAGGAAGTCACCGCGCGCATATAGATATTTAACAGGGTCAATCAGGCTAGCCGGCTGTCCTTTTGCTTCAAGAACCGCTTTCATCGTAACGATTGAAATGCGTTCACCTTTACTGATGATTTTTGCGTATACGTTATCAGGGCACATGCCTAATAGGGTGATCCCATGAACGTATTGACGAAGCTGAGACAGTGAATCTTTAAGCTTATTTTCAAGCGTTTTAAGATCAACTTGTGGAAGTGCGGTAGAAATTCCATTAAATAACTGAACAAAAACAGTTTCTAACTCTACGATTTGTAATTCAGCTTCTCCATTGGTTAGAACATTATCTACCACAGAAACTAATTTATTAGTTACCTTACCTGGTGCCGATAAAACAACAGAAACATCTTGCTGCTGTGCATTATTGGCAATGATATCTGCGGCGCGCAAAAAACGATCTGAATCTGCTAATGACGAACCACCAAATTTTAATACTCGCATGACTATCCTCCCTAAAACGAGTGTTACTGCAATATCCTTACTGCATACCTAGCATCATAACCTTTTCAGTTGATAATAAAAGAATGCAGTTAAAAATTAGTAACAAAATTACAAAAAAAAACCCGCTCTGATAATCAGTGCGGGCTTCTTTAAAATACTTATGCGTATCAGCCCACCCCAGCAACCATAGTGCAGGTAATTGTTGTGGTAATAATCATTGAGCTGATAGTGAACATATTAATGAAAACTCTAAATAAATACTTACGATGTACAATAATTACCTTACTTCTCTCTAACAAGTCAATGGGAAATTCCCCAACCGATTTAACAAAAGCAGTAAAAATCACGCTAAGCTATTGATTTAAAATTATTAAATTCACATTTAAATATTTTTAACTTGTTATCAAATTAACAACTCTTTACTCATCAATACACCATTAAGGTCGGCATATATATAATCTCCTGGAGAAATTATTTGAGTATTAATGGTCACGGATACTTGTTGCTCACCCGCGCCTCTTTTTTCTGTTTTAAACGGAGAAGCGCCTAATGCTTTTAAACCAAGAGGCATCATTTTTATCGCTCCAACATCTCTGACTGCTCCAAAAACAACCACGCCTTCCCATTGATTCTGTACTGCTAACGTAGCAACTTGATCACCAAGCAGTGCTTTTTGACAAGAACCGTTACCATCAATGAATAATACCTTGCCTTGTCCATTTGTTTTTAAAACATCTCTAACTAAAGAATTATCTTGATAACAACGTACCGTTACAATTTCACCATAAAAGCACACTTTTCCACCATAATTTTTAAACTCAACATCAATGAGCTGTACTTTATCTTCAAATTGGTCACAAATATCAGGTAATAAATCCATTTCATTTTCTCCTTGTTTGTAAAATCGTTTCTAAAATAACAACATTTGTTAAAGTAATTATCGATAGTTCGCATAAATATTTACAATTATAATATAGGTATGTCCCTCTATTTATAACTACACTGTATTGACATCGGTTGCTATTGACTTAAATCAATAAAATGTATGGAAATAAAAATAGCTTATTGTTAGAGTGGTGTTAAAGGATTAAAATCTCCCTTCTAATGGAGTTTCATCTAATATTTTACAAAATTAGAGCTTTTTCATGTTATTGGGTATATATTCAATAACAACCACCAAGGATGGCGTACCGTTTAGGTATTTACTCTTCATTTGACATTTTAGTCTACTATTGAAGAGTCTATTTCCTATTTGTAAATTTTTTATTATAGAATTAACATTTTTAATTCTACTTTTGACTTTAATCAGTTAGTTAGGTACCGCCCATGCAAACCCCTCAGATCCTAATCGTTGAAGATGAACACGTAACTCGTAATACACTTAAAAGCATTTTTGAAGCTGAAGGCTACAATGTTTTTGAAGCGAGCGATGGCGAAGAAATGCACAAAGTGCTTTCTGAGCAACAACTTAATCTAGTGATTATGGATATCAACCTTCCAGGAAAAAATGGTCTTCTACTTGCTCGTGAACTTCGTGAGCGTGGTGATATGGCTCTTATGTTCCTAACAGGTCGAGACAATGAAGTTGATAAAATTTTAGGTCTAGAAATTGGTGCAGATGATTACATCACTAAACCATTCAACCCTCGCGAACTTACTATTCGTGCACGTAATTTATTAACTCGTTCAATGAATCAAAGTACAACTGTTGAAGATAAGAAAACAGTTGAGCGCTATGCATTCAATGGTTGGACAGTAGAAATTAATAGCCGTTCTCTTGTTAGCCCAAGCGGTGAAAGCTACAAGCTTCCTCGCTCAGAGTTCCGTGCTTTACTTCACTTCTGTGAAAACCCAGGTAAGATCCAGACTCGTGCAGATCTTCTGAAAAAGATGACAGGTCGTGAGCTTAAGCCACATGACCGTACTGTTGATGTGACGATTCGTCGTATCCGTAAACATTTTGAATCTGTAACTGATACTCCAGAAATCATTGCTACGATTCACGGTGAAGGTTACCGCTTTTGTGGTGATTTAGAAGAAGCATAAGATTTCTTCTTAAACCCATCTAAATAAAAATGCCCAGCTATCACTAGCTGGGCATTTTTTATATCTGTATTAATTAATACACCGTATCAATTTGAATATTATTTTCAATGATCCATTCATCATTTACTTGAACAGCAATGTCTAATAATTTAGCTGAATCTAGTGTGTGAAATGATTGACCTGCAATTTCCCACGTATGATTATCATGAACACGAACTTCAAATTCATCATCCGTTAAAACCCATGATTCCTCACCTTGACGCATAACTACTTTTTCAATAGTTAGTTCAGGAGCGATTACTTGCTTTGACGATAATGTCAGTGCCACATTGAACTTACTCTCATCTTCTTCTGAGCCAATCGTCGGCATTTGGTCAATCCATACCGCAGAACTAAGCTGAATTTGAGTGTTCATGATTTCTACTTTATTGTCTTGTTGCCAATCAACTGTAGATTCTGATGTCATTTGACATCCAGATAGTGCCATCATCATTACAGAAGTAAATAGTACCTTTTTCATAGAATTCCTTATTTAGCTTGCTGCTCTAACCAGCTTTTTAATATTTGAATATCATTTTCATATTCATTTTTAATTTCTTCAACCCAATCATCTATATTTTCCCACCATGCAGGAAGATCCGGTGATTGCGCTTTTTGAGCGACTTGCTGAATATGCTTAAGACCAATAGATCCCGCCGCTCCTTTCATTTTATGAGTTTCAAATACGATACCGTCTTGATCTCTTGCCGTCATATTAGTATCCAATATTTGAATGTACTCTTTCATACTTTTTTCAAACATTTCAATACTGGCATATACTGGTTTAGTTCCAACAATATCAATATAAGACTCTAACATTTCTATATCGAGTAAACGATCTATCAGTTGTTCATTATCTAATTGCTCTTGTGTTTTGACTGGCTGTTTTAATTTCTTTTTAAGCTCTTTCTTATCTGACATTGAAAATAACTCAAGAACCTCTGTCAGTGCTTTAACACTTAATGGTTTACTGATCGCTTCATCCATGCCTTTTTCAAAATACTCATCTTTTTCTTTTAAAAGATTAGCCGTTAATGCCACCAGAGGAGGCAACTCATCAAATTTTTCTCGTAATGCCTGAGCAACATCAAACCCTGTCATATCTGGTAGTTGAATATCAAGTAATGCCAGGTCATATTTCGTTGGGTCAAATTGCTTTAAAGCATCTTCGCCACACATAGCAACCTCGACAGTGTGTCCCAAACTTTCTAGCAATGAACGAGCAACCGTGACATTTAGCTCTATATCTTCCAACATAAATATACGCAATGATTTGGCACTCTTAACTTCAGGCATTGCCTCCTCTTCTTCAACATGATCAATTAAAGGCACATTAATCGTTACTATAAACGTACTACCAAAGCCAATATCACTGGTTACTGTAATATCTCCGCCCATCAAATTAATTAACTCTTTAGATACAGCAAGCCCAATACCTGTACCTACCGCATGTAAATTATCTTTACCTTGTTTCACTTGATAATACATAGCAAAAACATTATCTAATTCAGATTCAGGGATACCAATGCCAGTATCTTCAACTTCAAAGGTTATTTCCGCATTATCTTGACCAATATCCGCACTAACTGACAGGACTACGCCACCTTCTTTAGTAAATTTAGTCGCATTACCAATCAGATTCCAAAGCACTTGGCGCAATCGAGTACTATCTACAATAATATGGGGAGGCAAAACACTTAGTCTTTCCAAATCAAAACGAAGACCTTTTTGTTCTGCCATTAGTCCTGATATATTTTCCATTTCAGTAACAAAACTAAGGAAATCAAGAGGCTTAGGCAGGAGTTCTAATTTTCGACGATCAAATTTATCCATATCAATGATGTCGTTAAAGATATTACCAAGAGTGATCGCACTGACATTAATGGTTCTCATATAGTTATGTTGTTCATCATCAAGGCGAGTATCTAACAACATACGACTTAAACCAACAATGCCATTTAATGGAGTACGTAACTCATGGCTAATGGTTGAAATAAAAGTGGTTTTATCACGGCTGGCTTTTTCTAGCGCCTCTTCGTAACTTTTACGGTCGGTGATATTTCGACCAAAACCGACTAAACCAAGATGGCGTCCACCTTTACTATAAAATGGGATCTTACTTAATTCAAAGCATGCTTTTCGCCCATCAGGATAATCAAGCCATTGTTCGTAAGTTAAAGCTTGATTACCGGTTAGTACCTGTCTATCCGTATCTATAACTTTTACAGCGACTTCTTCGTTGTAAACATCTTTAGGCGATAGACCAATCAATTCTTTCTCTGTTTTACCGATAAGATCTTCCATTGCTTTATTGCAACCAGAAAATAAGCCGGATTCATTACGATAATAAATGATATCTGGAGAGGTATCTAAGTAGGAGCGTAACAATGCCGTTTGTTCCGCTAATTCTAATTGTGCTTTTTCACGTTGAAAAACTTCATTTTCAAGATCTTCCATTGCTTCTTGTCGAGCATCTTCTGCTTTTTCTCGTTCTTCAATTTCTTGATTTAGCTTCTTTACGTTGCCTTGTAATTTTTTATTTAAATCCAAGTCACGCGTACGCATTTCTTCCATTTTACTGACTAATTTAGACAATCGTTGGCGAGAATCCTCTAAATGTTCAACAACAACGGAGAGGAAAAAAACCGCCCAAGGCGTGATTAATAAACCAAAGAAAACAGAACGAACAATATCTAAGTCTGTCACTTCCCCACTCAAGAAAAGTGTAACCCCGACTTGAACGATAACAGCTAGCGCCACTAAGGCTATAGCGAGTAAGAGACTAAAACGAACGATGCCAAGTCTCACCATGAGATCGACATAAAATTGCGCGAGAATTTTTAACTGCTTCATAAACACACCCTGATAGTATTCAGCTAAATAATATCAGGGTTAAGTCTATTTGAGTTATTTTTTCAGTATTGGCTGGGTATATTTGAAGGGTTGGTTAATCAAAGAGCCTTGTGCTCCTTTTTTATTTAATGCCATTCCAACATTAGTTAATCCTAACCAACGAGGTTCACACCACAAAGGAGAAAGTAACGTTGGTCTTCTTGCGGTAGCAGACACACGGTGATAAACCACTTCAGGTGGCGTTAATCGAATAATTTCACAAGCAATATCAACATAATCATCCATTTCTGGCGCTTCAATTTTTCCTGCTCGCCATGCTTTCGCCATCGTACTTCCTTCAACAATATGCAAAGGATGTAATTTAAGTCCGTCTGTTCCGGTCTCGAGCACTTTCGCTAACGTTGTTCGGTAATCATCTCGAGTATCTCCTGGCAACCCCATAATTAAATGAGTGCACACCTTAATACCAAGCGATCTGGCTTTTCGAGTAATAACATCATAACAAGCAAAATCATGACCGCGATTAATTCGTTTTAACGTTTTATCATTGGCCGTCTGTAATCCAAGCTCTAACCAAACCTCATAACCCTCATCAACATATCCCTTCAATAAGTCTAGCACCGCATCAGGTACACAATCTGGGCGCGTACCAACACATAAGCCAACAATGTTTGCTGACTTAAGTGCTTCTTCGTACATATTTTTAAGTACTTGAACTTCAGCAAAGGTATTTGTATAAGCTTGAAAATAAGCAAGGTACTTTTTAGCACGCTGCACTTCCCCTGCTCTATCAGTCAATTGGTCATGGATTGATTTAAATTGTTCTGTCTCATCAGAAAAAGAGGCAACATTACAAAATGTGCACCCACCTTTACCTATGGTCCCATCTCTATTTGGGCAACTAAAACCACCATGAAGCGTCAGTTTATGTACTTTCTCGCCATAGCGACGTTGTAAATCTTGACCAAATGTATTTGCTAATTCATGAAGTTGCATTGCGATAACCAATTAAGTAAATCAAGCACTTAGTTCACAAATAAAAAGAAGTCTCACTTCTATTTATGAAAGTTGCTAACTCGTTTGTAAAAAAAGACCGTAAATAATATCTAAATAAACCATTCCTAACTCTAATTTATATCAATAAAAGACGCATAAAGTGGCGATTTAATCGTTAAAAAGCCCATTTATTATAAATACTTATTCATTTTGAGTAAAAAAAGTGAAGATTACGTGTAACTTTCGTTGGTATTTAATATGACAAAAATGTAGGATAGTTACATCGTTAAATAGATTAATTTGCCATCAACACGAATGTTGATGTGTTTCGATAGTGGTATCTACCCTCAAACCACAAATACAACGGATAAAACTGTATTTGATTGATATCACAATGGATGGGTTAGTTTGCACGTCATAATAAGTGATGCCAGCAAACACCAGAATGGATTCAAACTTGCTACCTCTTGAGGCTAACTCACAGCAAGTTCGATTTGAAAATTAGCAAAGGACTAGACAGAAACTTACGTAGAGAAGTTGTGTCTGCATAATACTGGAAGGATGTATCTATGGTAGATAGAGAGCAGAGTACACAGGGCATGTATACTCCTGAATTGGAGCATGATGCGTGTGGTATCGGTTTTGTCGCTCACCTTAAAAACCGTAAATCTCATGATGTGGTTACTCAAGCACTTGATATGCTTGCTCGTATGGAACACCGTGGTGGTCAAGGCTGTGATCCATGCAGTGGCGATGGCGCAGGTATTCTATTACAAAAGCCACATGAGTTTTTATTAGAAGAAGCCGTTAAACTAGGTATCAAGCTGCCTTCTTTTGAAAAATACGGTGTCGGTGTTGTCTTATTCCCTAAAGACGAACATAAACGTCAACAATGCAGAGATATTTTAGAGCGTAATGCTCAACGTCTTGATTTAGAAATCATTGGCTATCGCGTTCTTCCTGTCGATAATTCAATGCTAGGCGACGATCCCCTAAGTACTGAGCCTCAATTTGAGCATGTATTTATTTCTGGTGGCCCATCAATGACCCCAGAAGAACTTGAACGTAAATTGTATGTTCTACGTAACTACACCGTTCGAGTATGCTTGGAAAGTATTTCTAATATTGGTGATGATTTCTACATCAACTCTCTATCGTACAAAACACTTGTTTATAAAGGTCAATTAACGACTGAACAAGTTCCACAGTACTTCCTAGACTTACAAAATCCAACGATGGTGACGGCATTAGCGCTGGTTCACTCTCGTTTCTCTACGAATACTTTCCCTCGCTGGCGTCTGGCTCAACCATTCCGTTACATTGCTCATAATGGTGAGATCAACACAGTTCGTGGCAACTTGAACTGGATGAAAGCGCGTGAAGCTATTATAGAGTCTGATCTCTTTAGCCAGCAAGAAATGGATATGCTGCTTCCGATTTGTCAGGAAGGCAGCTCAGATTCATCGAATTTCGATATGGCGCTAGAACTGCTTGTTCTTTCTGGCCGTAGCTTGCCACACGCATTAATGATGATGATCCCTGAAGCGTGGCAAGAAAATAAAAACATGGACCCTACCCGTCGCGCGTTCTATCAATACCACGCGAACGTAATGGAACCTTGGGATGGCCCTGCGTCTGTTTGTTTCACCGATGGTGTTCAAGTAGGTGCAACACTTGACCGTAATGGTCTTCGTCCTTCTCGTTATACCGTGACAAAAGATGACTTCCTTGTGATGGCATCAGAATCTGGCGTTGTAAAAATAGCACCAGAAAACATTGAGTTCCGTGGTCGTCTACAACCTGGTCGTATCTTTGTTGCTGACTTAGAACAAGGCCGTATTATTTCTGATGAAGAAGTAAAAGATGGCATTGCGAAATCACAACCTTATGAAAAATGGGTTGAAGAGAATCTTCTAAGCTTAAATAAACTGCCTGAAGCAACAAACCAATACAGCCAGCCTTCTCCTGAGCGCCTACTCAACCGTCAACAAGCGTTTGGTGTTACCTCAGAAGAAGTGAATGAGATCATCCTACCATTAGCGAAAACGGCTTATGAGCCATTAACTGCAATGGGTGCCGATTGGCCACTAGCGATCCTTTCTCATCAATCTCAGCATTTATCTAACTATTTTAAGCAGTTGTTTGCCCAAGTAACTAACCCACCGATCGACCCGATCCGTGAGCGTATGGTTATGTCGCTAAACACCTACTTAGGTAAAGACCAAAACTTACTTGCTGAAACGCCTGAGCACTGTCAGAAAGTCGAGCTTGAATCACCGGTTCTTTCTAACTCTGAGCTAGAAAAACTGCGTGCTATTGATAACGAACATCTACAAGCAAAAACACTGGATATCGTTTTCCAAGCCAATGAAGATTCAGGAAAGCTTGAGCGTGCACTTAAACGTATCTGTCAGTATGCTGAAGACGCCGTCGTTGATGGTTACTCTATCATTCTACTAACAGACCGCGCGGTAAACTCAAACCACGCTGCTATCCCTGCAATGCTTGCCGTTGGTGCGGTTCATCATCACCTAATCCGTAAAGGGTTACGTGCTAAGTGTGACATCGTGATTGAAACGGGCGATGCTCGTGAAACTCATCACTTTGCAACCTTGGTTGGCTATGGCGCAAATGCGGTTAACCCATACCTAGTGATTGAAACGATTGTTGAACTTCAACGTGTTAAAAAGCTAGATCCGACGGTACATCCAAAAGAATTGTTTGATAACTACCGTAAAGGGGTTAACGGCGGCCTACTTAAGATTTTCTCTAAGATGGGCATTTCAACACTGCAGTCATACCATGGCGCTCAAATATTTGAAGCACTTGGTATCAGTAAATCAGTGGTTGATAAATACTTCACCGGTACCGTTTCTCGTATCCAAGGTCTAACGATTGATGATATCGCCAAAGAAGTGCTAATTCGTCACCGTGTTGGTTATCCAACTCGTGAGATCCCAGTTCAAGTGCTTGATGTGGGTGGTGTATATCAGTGGAAACAACGTGGTGAGAAGCACCTGTTCAACCCTGAAACTATTTCTCTACTTCAAGAATCAACGCGTAATAAAGATTACGGTCAATTCAAGAAATACGCGAAAGCCGTTGATGACCAAGGTGATGATGCAGCAACACTGCGTAGCCAATTAGATTTCATCAAAAATCCAGCTGGATCTATTCCTTTAGAAGAAGTAGAACCTATTGAGAAAATCCTAAAACGTTTTGCTACTGGTGCAATGTCGTTTGGCTCTATCTCACACGAAGCTCACTCAACACTTGCTGTTGCTATGAACCGTATCGGTGCTAAATCTAACTCAGGTGAAGGTGGTGAAGACCCGATTCGTTTTGAGAAAAAAGACAATGGTGACTGGGAACGTTCAGCAATTAAACAAGTGGCTTCTGGTCGTTTTGGTGTGACATCTTACTACCTAACTAACGCTGATGAGCTACAAATTAAGATGGCTCAAGGTGCGAAACCTGGTGAAGGTGGTCAACTACCTGGTGATAAAGTCGATGATTGGATTGGTGCAACACGCCACTCAACTCCTGGAGTTGGTCTAATTTCACCACCACCACATCATGATATTTATTCAATCGAAGATTTAGCACAGCTTATTTACGATCTGAAAAACGCCAACCGTAAAGGCCGCGTTAACGTTAAGTTAGTATCTGAAGCCGGTGTTGGTACTATCGCCTCTGGTGTAGCTAAAGCAAAAGCAGACGTCGTTCTTATCGCAGGTTTTGATGGCGGAACGGGGGCATCACCAATGTCTTCAATTCGTCATACTGGTCTTCCTTGGGAACTTGGTTTGGCAGAAACACACCAAACACTACTGAAAAATGGGTTACGTAACCGTATCGTTGTTCAGTCTGATGGCCAAATGAAAACACCTCGAGATCTTGCAGTAGCAACACTTCTTGGTGCTGAAGAGTGGGGCGTAGCAACTGCTGCTCTTGTTGTTGAAGGCTGTATCATGATGCGTAAGTGTCATAAGAATACCTGCCCTGTTGGTATCGCAACACAAAACAAAACACTTCGTGAGCGCTTTGACGGTCGCGTAGAAGACGTGGTTACTTTCTTCCAGTACATGGCTGAAGGTCTACGTGAAGTAATGGCAGAACTGGGTTTCCGCTCTATTGATGAAATGGTTGGTCAATCTCATAAACTGAAAGTTCGTGATGATATCGGCCACTGGAAATACAAAAACTTAGATTTATCTCCTGTACTGCACGTTGAACAACCTCGTGCTGAAGATGGTATTTTTAATCAAATAAAACAACAGCATAACCTTGAAGATGTATTGGATCGCAAACTTATAAAACTTGCCAAACCAGCACTCGAAGAAGGTAAACCGGTTAATGCAGAATTTGATATTCTAAATACTGACCGAAGTGTCGGAACGATGCTTTCAAATGAAATATCTAAAGTCTATAAAGATCACGGATTACCGCAACCAATGAACGTGAAGTTCAACGGCTCTGCAGGCCAAAGTCTAGGTGCTTTCCTTGCTAAAGGCGTGAAATTTGAAGTCGAAGGCGATGCGAATGATTACTGGGGTAAAGGCTTATCTGGCGGTACGCTAGTGCTTTATCCAAACGTAAAATCAACGATTGTAGCTGAAGATAACATTGTTGTAGGTAACGTGTGTTTCTACGGCGCGACTTCTGGCGAATCTTATATTCGCGGCATGGCTGGCGAGCGTTTCTGTGTGCGTAACTCAGGCGCAAAAGTTGTCGTTGAAGGAGTGGGTGACCACGGTTGTGAATACATGACTGGCGGTGTCGCACTAATCCTTGGCTCTACAGGTCGTAACTTTGCGGCAGGTATGAGTGGTGGTGTTGCCTATGTTTGGGATAAGTCTGGTGATTTTGAATCGAAACTCAATTCTGAACTTGTTGACCTAGACCCTATTGAACAAGAAGATAAAGATCTTCTATTAGAAATGCTAACTAAGCATGTTGAATTCACAGGAAGTGAAGTTGCTCAGTCTTTCCTAGATAACTTTGAAGCAAACTTGGCCTCTCTGGCTAAAGTGATGCCGCGTGATTACAAAGCGGTTCTTCAAAAGCGTAAAGCTGAAGCACAACAGGCACAAACGGAAGAAGTGGAGGCAGTATAATGGGTAAGCCTACTGGATTTTTAGAACATGGTCGTGAGCTACCAAAGAAACTCGACCCAACAGTTCGAATTCAAGACAATAAAGAATTTGTATTGAATGATGAATTTGCTGACAAGATTGGTACACAAGCATCACGTTGTATGGATTGTGGTGTGCCGTTTTGTCACAACGGTTGCCCTATTGGTAACATCATTCCTGAGTTTAATGATGCGGTATATCGTGATAGCTGGGAAGAAGCGTGGAAGATCTTAAGTTCAACCAATAACTTCCCAGAGTTCACCGGCCGAGTGTGTCCTGCTCCTTGTGAAAGTGCCTGTGTTCTTGGTATTAACCAAGACCCAATCACTATCTGTAATATCGAAAAAACGATTGTAGAAACCGCGTACCGTGAAGGGTACGCGCAACCTAAAAAACCTCGTTCTCGTACAGGTAAAACAGTTGCTATTATCGGTTCAGGTCCTGCAGGTTTAGCCGCAGCAGAACAACTAAACAGTGCAGGCCACTCTGTAACTGTATACGAACGCGATGAAAAAGTCGGTGGTCTACTACGCTTTGGTATTCCTGACTTCAAGTTAGGCATGGATATCATTGATCGTAAAATCAACTTAATGGCTGATGCCGGTATCAAGTTTGAAGTTAATGCTCATATTGGTGTCGATATTAATGCACTGCAATTACGCCAAGACTTCGATGTCGTTCTACTCACTGGTGGCTCTACAGTACCAAGAGATCTACCCATTCCAGGACGTGAACTCAATGGCGTTCACTTTGCTATGGAATTCTTAGGTCAAAACAACCGTCGTGCTAATAACATGGATCTTAAAACTAAAGAGATCCATGCTAAAGGTAAGCATGTTGTTGTTATTGGTGGTGGCGATACGGGTTCTGACTGTGTTGGTACGTCGAATCGTCATGGTGCAACAAGTATTACTCAGGTTGAGATCATGCCGATCCCACCAGAGAAACGCCCTGCGAATATGCCTTGGCCTCAATACCCAATGATCATGAAGACAACTACGTCTCACGAAGAAGGCTGTGAGCGCCACTGGAATATTCTAACCAAAGAATTCATCTCTGATGATGCTGGTAATGTGACAGGTCTTCGTATTGCTGACATCGTTTGGCAAGATGCAAAACCAGGTGAACGCCCAGGATTTGATGAAGTCGCTAATAGTGAGCGAGTGATCCCTTGTGATCAGGCATTCTTAGCGATGGGGTTCTTACATCCAGAACCAACGGGTGTATTGGCTCAGTTAGATATCAAACTTGATGATCGTGGCAACGTAGCAACCGATGGCTATGCAACCAATCAAAAAGGTGTTTTTGTCGCGGGTGATATGCGTACTGGTCAATCCCTGATTGTTCGTTGTATTAATGAAGGCCGTGAATGTTCTAGAGAAGTTGATGCTTACCTTATGGGTAACTCGAATCTAGAAGCAAAAGCGGATTCGCTAATGCTATCAGCATCGTAGTTTTTGAAATAGATTAATTCAGGTTTCCTTCCGAACCTTTGGCCAACATTTCGATGTTGGCCTTTTTTGTTCTAATGTATAAAACAAAATACAACAACATACTGACTTGTTCTATATTACTAATATCCATAATTAAAATTAGCGTTTATTACTTATGAAAAAACCAATAACTTGTATCTTTATAGTACTAGCATTATCAGCTTGTAGCCAAAAGGCAGATATCACAATGGATAAATCAACAAAACTGTGTGGAAACAAACCTAATTGCGTTTCTACTCTTGAAAATCGTGAGACATTTTCTATCCCTTCTTTTACTCTAACAAATACTGCAAATACCCAAAATATTGCCGCAGCAGCGCTGCAACTAAAAGGTGCAAAAGTTGTTTTTACCGACAATGACTATGTACATATCGAATGTACGAGCTTAGTTTTTCGATTTGTTGATGATTTAGAGCTACGAATATCAGGAGATACACTTATTGTTCGTTCTGAATCACGAACAGGGCACTCTGACTTTGGTGTAAATAGAAAGCGAGTTGAGCAGCTAAGAGAGATTTTATTAAAAAAAGGACTTATTTCTAAATAAAGACCGCCAATAAAAAGCCCTTACTTAAAAGGGCTATCTTAAAATCACACAGAAAAAGGATACTTAATCGCCTCATGGCTTTCATAGCCAATCACTTCAAAATCATCCATAGTTACCCATGTTTCTAAATCTTCTAATGATTTAATCTTAGGGTTTATTTTAAAGATTGGAGCCTTCAATGGCTTACGCTTTAACTGAACTTCTTTCATCAACTCAAGCTGATCTTCATAGATATGGCCATTAACGATCTTATGATAGGCCTTACCTGCTTTATGCCCTGTAATTTGAGCCACAATAGCCAACAGAAAATAGACTTGAACCATATTGAAATTAAGGCCTAGCGGAACGTCACACGAACGTTGAGTACTATTTAAGTACAATGTATCACCTAATAGTGAAAAGTGGTGTGAGTACATACACGGGCGTAAGCAGCCCATATCAAACTCACCAGGATTATAGAAATTTAAAATTTCACCACGGTCGTCAATACCATTGCTTAAATCATCAATGATTTTTTTCAATTGATCGACAAACTCACCATTTGGTTTTGCCCACGAACGACCTTGAACCCCATATACTCGGCCCATGTCATCTTCACCTTTTCGGTGAGCGCTATTGAGCCAAACGTCGTTTAGGTTCGCATTCGCATCCCAAGTTTTAGTACCTATTTTGCGGAAATCTTCTGCGTTATCATAACCGCGAATATAACCAATCATTTCAGCAACGGCTGATTTCCAGAAACTCTTACGTGTCGTTACTAATGGAAACTCACCATTGGCAACATCATAGGTTAAATCGGCATTAATCACCGTCAAACAGCGCTTTCCAGTGCGTTCGTTTTCAATCCAGTGACCTTCATCAACAATGCGTTGGCATAAATCTAAATACTGCTTCACGGTCATGCTCTCTAAAATTGGCTTAAAAAAATGGCCTCAAACGAAGAGGCCATTACTATAAATCGTTATTATCGCTATTCTAGCGTATTTTTCTTAGTTTGTTTATTTTGCTTTTTGTTTAGATTTCTCTGACTTAGTACCACTATTCTTCAAATCAGTCGCAAAAAGATTACGCTTAAATGCCCAAATCATCATCAACAGACCACCTATCACCATTGGTAGTGACAGTATTTGTCCCATTGAGATCCAATCGCCAAATAAACCTAATTGTGCATCCGGTTGACGAACATACTCAACTAAGAAGCGGAATGTACCGTAACCAAATAGGAATAAGCCAGAGACTGCGCCTAATGGACGAGGTTTACGAATAAACCAATTTAGAATTAAGAATAAAACAACGCCTTCAAGTGCAAATTCATACAGCTGCGATGGGTGACGAGGGAAAGGTCCACCTGTTGGGAATACCATCGCCCACGGCACGTCAGTAACACGGCCCCATAGTTCACCATTCATGAAGTTACCAAGGCGACCAGCCCCTAAACCAAATGGCACTAATGGTGCGACAAAATCAGCAATGGTAAAAAAGCTACGATTATTCTTATAACCGTACCAAAGCATTGCGGTGATCACACCAAGCAATCCACCATGGAAAGACATTCCGCCTGTCCAGACTTCAAATAAGTACAGTGGGTTATCTAAGAAATAACCGAAGTTATAAAATAAAACATAACCAACACGCCCGCCAATAACGACCCCTAGAAAGCCAGCAAAAAGAAGATCACTGACTTGATCTCTCGTCCAGCCACTGTTCGGCTTATCTGCACGTTTATTTGCAAGCCATAAAGCAAACATAAAACCAAAAAGATACATCAAGCCATACCAACGCACTGCTAATGGACCAATTTCAAATAATATCGGATCGATATGTGGGAAGTTTAAATACCCCTGACTCATGACTACTCTCTTATCCTAAGAACATTTTACTGCCGATAAATACTAGAAATACGGCAAAGATTTTTTTCAATGTTGATGTTGGTAAATGCGATGCTAATTTAGCGCCAATTCTAGTGGTTAAAATAGAAGTGATGCTTATGCCACATAAGGCCGGTAAATAAACATAACCTAAACTCATCGTTGGCAGGTTTGCTACATTTACACCATGTATGACAAAACCTATCATGCCAGCTATCGCGATTAATGTGCCACACAATGAAGAGCTGCCAATGGCTTTTCTCATTTCAATACCATAAAAGCTTAAATAAGGTACCGTAAGTGAACCACCGCCAATACCCGCTAAACTAGATACAACACCGATAACTCCACCAGAGGCCGCTGTTTTAAGAGGCGATGGCATTGTTCTTGTTGCTGTAAATTTAAGTGCTAATAGCATCTGTAGAGCCAATAAAAGCACGATAATACCAAAGACTTTAGGTAAATATTGTGTCGGTATTAATTCAGTAAGATAACTACCAATAAAGCCACCAACGACAACACCGGGTGCTAAACTTTTAATTAACCCCACTTCGACATTACCCAAACGTAAATGGTTCAATGCCGATGAGCTTGATGTAAATATAATTGTCGCTAATGATGTACCGAGCGCCATTTGCATCGCTATGCTCGAATCAATGCCAGCCAAAGGCAATAACCACAACAGCGCGGGAACGACAAGTAATCCACCACCAATACCTAATAGACCAGCCATTACACCAACGACACTACCAAGTAAAAGATATAGTGCGAAAATAGACCAAAAATCCACTGACATTTATTTACCTGCTCGAATAAACCCTAAAAGATCTTTCTGTTCAAAAAAAGACATCATATCAGTTAAAATTGTCTCCGCATCATCATGATGTAAAAGAATATTTGTCATACTTTCAATTTCAGTTAATGTTATTTGCCTAATAATGTACTTAATCTTAGCAACGTTGGAAGTATTCATACTTAAATTACGATAACCAAGCCCAATTAAGAGTAAGCACCCAATAGGATCTCCCGCTAATTCGCCACAAACACTGACAGGCAAATTATGTTGATTTGCCGTTTCTATAATCTGTTTCAATGCCAACAGCACTGCCGGATGATAAGACTCATAAACGTGCGAAACTCGAGAGTTATTTCTATCTACTGCCAACAAATATTGAGTTAAATCATTCGTGCCTACAGAAATAAAATCAACAAACCCTGCCACTCTTGGTAAGAGATAGAGCATAGATGGCACTTCAACCATCATACCGATACGAGGTTTAGAGAAATCAATTTCAGATTCACTCAATACTTCTTCATAAGCTTGGTTAATAAACGCTTTTGCCTGTCTTAATTCAGGGATACCCGAAATCATCGGCAGCATTATGGATAAATTATTATTTCCTATATTCGCTCTTATCATCGCTTTAAGCTGCAATAAAAATATATCTGGGTGATCTAAAGTAAATCGAATACCACGCCATCCTAAAAATGGGTTATCTTCTTCGATAGGTAAATAAGGTAATGGTTTATCTCCACCGATATCAAGCGTTCTCATTACCACCGGCTTTTGAGGGTAAGTTTCTAGAATCGCTTTATATTGTAGATATTGTTCTTCTTCTGATGGAAATCGTTGATGAAGCAAAAACGGTATTTCCGTACGATAAAGACCGACGCCATCAACCCCTTTATTAACCGCTATATTGGAATCGATACTTAAACCGGCATTCAAATGAATGCTCATTAAATGGCCATCAAGCGTTAGTGTTGGCTTATCAAGATCCAAAGTTATGAGTTTTGATAACTCTAGTTCTTCATTTTGTAGATCGGTATATTCTTGAATTAAGGCTTCAGTTGGCTTGATATAGAGTAAACCACTGTAACCATCCACAATAGCTAGTGATTTATGATAATGAGCAGGATTAAACTCAACCCCCATTATCGCTGGAATGCCAAGAGCCTTAGATAAAATAGCGGCGTGTGAGTTTGCTGCCCCTTCGAGAGAAATAACTGCTTTTAATTTATCTTTAGGGATGCTAGCTAACATAGATGCAGTTAGCTGAGTCGTAACAAGAATTACTGGGTGTGAAAGATCAATATCTAATTTATCTTCATAGTTCAGAAAATAGAGTAATCTTTGCCCAAGCTCTCGAACATCATTTGCTCTCTGACTTAAATAAGAATCGCTCATTCTCTCAAAACGTCCAGCATAAGACTCTATGACTTGACGCAATGCCCACTCAGCAGAGTCACCTTGATTGATCTGTTTTTTAAGATCAGCCTTTAACATAGGATCATTCAGCAAATGACTAAAGAGATCAAAAATAGCTAACGTATCACTATTTAATTCCTGTTCAAAACGTTTCTTTGCTCGTCGGAAATCTTTTAAAGCAAGTTCGACGGCATTACCAAGGCGATCTTTTTCTAGCTCAATATCAATACATGAACTTGGTAAAATTGCCTCAATTTTAGGTTGTGCATCATCAAACCACAGCGGGGCTATTCCAACGCCATTAGAGGCCGAAATGCCTTTAAACTGCTTTTGTTGTGTAGAAGAAGCTTGCAACTGAGTCGACCAACTTTCATGGGCCTTAGCGTATGCTAACACCACCGCAAGTTGAGCGGAAAGTGTCACTAAGAATGACTCTTCAATCTCGGTAAACTGACGTTTTTCTTTTTGTTGAACGACCAATACACCTAAATTCTGACGACGATAGATAATTGGTGTAGCAAGAAATGAATTAAATTTATATTCAGCAATGCTTGGAATATATTTATAGGATGGATGTACTGATGCATTCGCAAGGTTTAACGGCTCACAACTGCGTGCAACAAGACCAACAAGCCCTTCATCAATACCTAACGATACGGTATTAGGCTTAGCTTTTAAGCCCTCCGTTGCCATCAGTTCTAAACGAAGATTATCATTACTCATTAAATAAACTGAGCAGCATTCGGTTCTCATCGAATGTCGAGTATTTTTCACCAATAGTGCTAAAGCATCATCTAACGATTCTGCTTTAGCTACATGATCAACTATATCCCTGAGTTGAGTAAGCATACTAAACAATCCTTAAGGTGATAAGGTATAGACAGCTTACCCTTTTTTACCTTTCCTTTTAAATTTTCGTTCCTTAAACGGCATGGCAATAACCGCGAACTCTTTCAAGGCTCGACGATAAACATCACGTTTAAATGAAACAACTTGTCTTACTGGGTACCAATAACTAACCCACCGCCAGCCATCAAATTCCGGCGAGCGATCTCTTTGCATATTCACCTTGGATTCGTCACATTCCAAGCGTAACAAAAACCATTTTTGTTTTTGTCCAATACAGACAGGTTTTGAATCCCATCTAACTAAGCGCTTCGGTAATTTATATCGCAACCAATGTCGGCTACTTGCTAAAATACGTACGTCATTTTTAGTCAGGCCAACTTCTTCATACAATTCTCGGTACATTGCTTGTTCAGGTGTCTCACCATCATCAATGCCACCTTGTGGAAATTGCCAAGAATGTTGTCCGTATCGTTTCGCCCAGAATACTTGACCATGGCTATTGCATATCACTATCCCGACATTCGGGCGGAAACCATCGCCATCTATCACTGGATGACCTCATCATAAACTTATATTCCTTTGATTTTTTCACAGATCGCCTCTTTGAGCAAACAGGATCACGCTTTCTTGTCACGTTTTACTAAAATAACCTCGAATCTTGAATAACTTTTAATCAATTAACCACTTATCAACATAACAATGAGAGCTGCCCCACATTTATTCACCTTTTCTGTGTATAACTTTGTGAAGAAGATAAAAACAAACGAAATCACACGATAAAAATCATTTTATCAATAAGAGGGAGGGAAAAAGTAAATATCAATAAAAATGATATTAAACAAAAAGTTAAATTAAAGATCCTTTGAGTGATCTTTTCAAAAAAAAGCCTGCGATTAATATAACTACAGATCGGTTAAAGATCGAGCAATCCTATAATTACCCACAACAACCCCCTCTTTAATGTGCTATACACCTGAAAGTCAACAACTTATTCATAAATATAATACTGTATATGGATCCATAAAAATAGAAATCGATTAATAAACAATCGTGAATGTGGATAACTTAATTAGATCCAATTAAGAACACTAAAACTCTAAATTAATATGATAATCTAACCTCTTAACCCTTATTAATGAGCAACTATGAACCAACCTCCTGCAACAATTAGCGAACTGCTAACAAGAGCTGAAAATATTGCAGGCTACACGTTAGCTGAGCTTGCTAAACAAGCTCACATTTCCGTACCTGAAAATTTAAAAAGAGATAAAGGATGGGTTGGCCAATTATTAGAGTGGCATCTAGGTGCTTCTGCGGGCAGTAAACCCCTTCCAGATTTCATTGATCTTGGTATTGAGTTAAAGACCATTCCGATCAGCCACACAGGAAAACCTCTTGAAACTACGTTTGTTTCTGTTGCTCCGCTAACAGGGGTTCATAGCTTACGTTGGGAAGAATCACATGTCCGTCATAAATTAGCGCATGTTTTGTGGATCCCTGTAGAGGGAGAAAGGGAGATCCCCGTTGGCGATAGACGTGTTGGTTATCCTGTTTTATGGCAACCTTCATTAGAAGAAGAGCAACGGCTAAAACAAGATTGGGAAGAGCTAATGGATTTAATCGTTCTAGGTAAAGTTGAATCTATTACCGCAAAGCACGGTGAAGTTTTACAACTAAGACCTAAAGCGGCAAACAGCCGAGCCCTTACTGAGGCTTATGGAGAGAATGGTCAACCAATTAAAACCTTACCAAGAGGTTTCTATTTAAAGACTCATTTTACTCACGCTATTTTGACCTCATTTTTTAATTAAAAAAGGCTTACCTCAATGAGATAAGCCTTTTTGATTTTTCGGTTGATTACGCTTTTTTAAATTCGCTTTCGCTTCTTACGTTAGCTATAGCTTCTTGGTTCAGAGATTAAATTGTGTTTATTCAATAAACGGTACATTGTCGCTCGAGAAACCCCTAGCTCTTTTGCCGCTGAAGAAACTTGACCATCATGAGACTCTAGAACCATTAATAATGCATCTCGTTCTGAGTTTTCTCTGATTACTCGTAAACTACGTTTTGTATCGTTGCGCTGAGGAAGATCTAAATGCTCAAGATCTATCGTCATACTATCTGCAAGAAGAACTGCTCGTTTCACTTGGTTTACTAGTTCACGAACATTTCCTGGCCACGGGTAATGCAGCATCGTTTGCATCGCATCTTCAGAGAATGTACGTGCCTGAGTATTATACTCTTTAGCATAACGTTGAAGAAAATGTTCAGCTAAAATAATAATATCCGAGCTTCTCTCTTTTAATGACGGTACATGAATACGAAGTACATTTAAGCGGTAATAAAGTTCTTCTTTAAATCCACCTTCTTCTATCGCTTTTTCAAGATCAATATGACTAGCAACAATAACTCGCACATCAATATCCATAAAACCTTGCGATGTTTCAATGTTCCCTTCTTGTAAGAAGCGTAATAACAGTTGTTGCTGGCTTATCGGTAAATCGCTTATATCATTTAAGAATAATGTACCACCATTCGCTTGAAACAGCTTTGATTGTTCATATTCAGAAAGATGGAGACCAAACAATTCTTGCTCTATTTTTAATTCAGATAATGAACCACAATTTAGAGAAATAAACGGGCCTTTATTACGACCAGATGAATCATGGACAGCTCTAGCTACCGCATCTTTACCTACACCGCTTTCACCAGAAATTAAGATTGATACATCCGTTGGTGCAACTCGGCGAATTTGATCTCGTAAACGCTTAACGGCAGGTGCTTCACCAAGAATACCTAAATCTGATTTTGTCCCCATATTAGGCCAAACTTTACGTTCAAGCTTCAACATACCTAATTGGTGTCCAATCGTACTTAACAGTTGTGCATCAGGGATTGGGGCTGTGAAAAAATCAATACAGAAATTAACGATAAATTGACAAATAGTATCTGAGCTTAATTGAGATTCACGAATGAATGCCATCCAGCGTACTTGTTTATTGTTATTAACTAACGTGGCGATGCCATTAAGGCTAAAATCATCTTGGCTTAAATCTACAATACCAATGCATGGGCCAATTTCGTCAAACAATACTTGTGCTGCTCGAAGATCATAACAACGATGACAACGCCAACCAACTTGTTCTAATACTGCTAACCAAGGTTCATAACTTCCGCCAACAACCACTAATGAACCTGGAACAGAATCCATACGAAACTGAGTACCCATAAGCCTTACCTCTAAAATTCTTTAAAATAAATCAACTGAAAATCTTTATAGAGCAACTATACAGGTTTTAAGACGAACCCAGGTCTCACAAATGAGATGCCCGTCATTCTTTTAACAAAAAACACACAATAAAAAATATAAAACAAATGATAGTTAACATAACAGAACAAAAACTGACTCATTTATAAGAAATTGAAATATTTTTAGTATAAAAGACAATTTTTTAATTACTTTTAGTAGATTAAATGGGGAAAGAAATGAATTGTAAAAATTAGGTCAATTGATATATGAAAGTCATTAATTTTTGATTTATACGTATATGTTAGAAAATAGAATAAAAAAAGAGCGACTATTAAGCCGCTCTTCTCTACATTTTATTCTAAATTATGCTTGTGGGCGCATAGAAGGGAATAAAATTACGTCACGAATTGTGTGAGTGTTAGTGAATAGCATCACTAAACGGTCGATACCAATACCTTGACCCGCAGTTGGCGGTAAACCGTGTTCAAGAGCTGTAATGTAGTCTGCATCGTAATACATTGCTTCATCATCACCAGACTCTTTAGCGTTAACTTGCGCTTTAAAACGCTCATCTTGGTCTTGTGCATCATTCAACTCAGAGAAACCATTCGCTACTTCACGGCCACCAATGAAGAATTCAAAACGGTCTGTAATGAAATCATTGTTGTCGTTACGACGTGCTAATGGTGAGATATCTGCTGGGTATTCTGTAATGAACGTTGGTTGCATTAGTTGAGGTTCAGCCGTTTCGCCAAAGATCTCTTCTAAAAGCTGACCACATGTCCAGAAGCTTTCAACTTCAACATGAACTGATTTCGCAATAGAAACCATTAAGTCACGATCTTGAACGCCTTCATATGTTAGCGCTTGGATTTCTGCGTGCTCTGGGTTGTACATTTTGATCGCGTCTAACATGCTCATACGCGCATATTTACCACCAAAATCAACTGTCGCTTCACCGTAAGGCATTTTGTCACTGCCTAGTACAGATGTTGCCACTTGAGATAGCATTGCTTCAGTTAGATCCATCAGATCGTTGTAATCAGCGTACGCCATGTAGAATTCCATCATTGTGAATTCAGGGTTATGACGTGGAGATAGACCTTCGTTACGGAAGTTACGGTTGATTTCGAATACACGCTCAAAACCACCAACAACTAGACGTTTAAGATAAAGCTCAGGTGCAACACGTAAGTACATGTCAACATCAAGTGCATTATGGTGAGTAACGAATGGACGAGCCGATGCGCCACCAGGGATAACGTGCATCATTGGCGTTTCAACTTCCATGAAGCCTTTATCAACCATGAAGTTACGAATTGCAGAAACCACTTTAGAGCGGATAATAAATGCAGTACGAGAATCTTCATTTACGATAAGGTCAACATAACGCTGACGGTAACGCATTTCTTGGTCAGTTAAACCGTGGAATTTTTCAGGCAATGGACGTAGTGCTTTAGTTAGCAGTACGAACTCTTCCATATTCACGTAAAGATCGCCTTTACCTGATTTATGTAGAGCACCTTTAACACCGATGATGTCACCGATATCTAGGCCTTGGTATTTTTCTTTAAGCTCTTTTTGCACATCTTTTGATGCGTAAGCTTGGATCTTGCCAGACACTTCTTGGATCAATAAGAAAGGACCGCGCTTCGCCATTACACGGCCAGCAATTGCTACAATGTGGTTTAATTCTTCTAGCTCTTCTTTGGTCTTTTCACCAAATTCCGATTGAAGATCCGCAGCAAGACTGTCACGACGGAAGTCATTCGGGTGGCCATTAGCCTTACATGCTTGACGGATATGGTCTAATTTACCACGGCGTTCTGCAATCAGTTTGTTTTCATCTAGTTGTACTTGGTCAGTCATAATGAACCCTTTCTTATAATCCAGATTTTAAGCTGGCTTCGATAAATTTATCTAAATCACCGTCTAATACGGCTTGCGTATTACGATTTTCAATGCCGGTACGCAAATCTTTAATGCGCGAATCATCCAATACGTATGAGCGAATCTGACTGCCCCACCCAATATCGGATTTAGAATCTTCGTTTACTTGTTTCTCTGCGTTTTGTTTCTGAAGCTCAAGTTCAAACAGTTTCGCTTTCAACTGCTTCATCGCTTGTGCTTTGTTTTTATGCTGAGAACGATCATTTTGACATTGCACTACTGTATTTGTCGGAACGTGAGTAATACGTACCGCAGATTCAGTGGTGTTTACGTGTTGACCACCCGCGCCAGAAGCTCGGTATACATCAATACGTAAATCAGCAGGATTAATATCCACTTCAATGTTGTCATCTATTTCAGGATAGATAAACGCTGAAGCAAATGAGGTATGTCGGCGACCACTTGAATCAAATGGAGACTTACGAACTAAACGGTGTACACCCGTTTCGGTACGTAACCAACCATAAGCATATTCACCAGAGATACGTACTGTTGCGCCTTTAAGGCCTGCAACATCACCATCAGAAACTTCGATAATCTCAGTTTTAAACCCTTTTGCTTCCGCCCAACGCAAATACATACGCAACATCATAGATGTCCAATCTTGCGCTTCTGTACCGCCAGAACCCGATTGTAAATCAATATAACAATCAGAAGAATCATGCGCACCAGAGAACATACGGCGAAATTCTAATTTCGCTAATTTGTCTTCTAAGTCAGCAAGCTCTGGTTCAATCTCATCAAAAGTTTCTTGATCTTGCTCTTCAACAGCTAACTCAAGTAAACCTTCAACGTCTTCGCCGCCTTGATCTAACTGATCAATTGTTTCAACAATCGCTTCCAAAGAGGCACGTTCTTTACCTAGCGCTTGAGCGCGCTCTGGTTCATTCCATACTTCTGGTTGTTCTAGCTCTGCATTGACTTCTTCTAGACGCTCTTTTCTCGCATCATAGTCAAAGGTACCCCCTCAGGATATTTGTGCGATCAGACACATCCTGTAGGCGGTTTTTAATAGGATTAATTTCGAACATGGTGTTTATCATCGCCGAATAAAAAATAACCGAGTGATTTTAACCAAAAGTGTGATAGAAATCGAGGTATTTCACCCTTTGAAAGCAAGAACAATAAGTATTGAGAAAATGGTGTAAATTTAATCACATCAAATTTATTTTTATTTAACCTCAGCTCGGAATACGAGCCTTTCCATTTTCATACAAAGCAAAGCATTAACATGTCATTAGGTATTTCTTAACGACAAGTTAAGTAATGATTAACCTTGCCGTTTTTATAAGAGGCTTTTCTATTGTTTATTTATATAGGTTCGATGTATTCAACCATTAACTGTAATGTTTGATTGCCTCTGAATTCATTGATATCTAAACGATACGCCAATTTTACTTTTTGCACCGATGCATCAGGCCAGCGGCGAATATCAATATTAAAGGCAATGGCATCTACCATTTTATTGGTCGGAAAATCTCTATGAATAGGTTCCAACATCAGTTTAAGATGCTTCTCACCCACTAATCGTTGATTCAATACTTTAAACTCACCATCAAAAGTAGGCTCAGGAAAAGCTTGTCCCCATGGCCCACCTGCTCGAATGATTTCAGCGGTGCCTAAAGTAAATTCTTCTGGCGTTAATTCCCCATCAGATAATACAATCCCATTTAGCGCCTCTTCTTCTACGGATTCTCGAACCACATCATCAAAAGCTTGGCTAAATTTCTTATAATCAACGTCTTTAATGGTTAAGCCTGCCGCCATTGCATGACCACCAAATTTTAGAATCAAGCCTGGATTACGGGTATCAATTAAATCCAATGCATCACGCATGTGGAACCCTGCAATTGAACGACACGACCCTTTAATAAACCCATCACCACCATCAGCAAAGGCGATCACAGGACGGTGATATTTTTCTTTAATACGAGAAGCAAGAATTCCAATCACACCCTGATGCCAATCTCGTTGAAATAAGACCAAGCCAAAAGGCAATTCACTTTGTGCACCAAATTCTAAGCGCTCACAAATTGCCATCGCTTCCTCTTTCATGCCTTGCTCTATCTCTTTACGAGTTTGATTCAACGCATCCAGCTCAGAAGCCATTCGACGCGCAGCGTGAATGTTGTTGGACATAAGAAGCTCAACACCAAATGACATATCATCCAATCGGCCAGCAGCATTAATTCTTGGCCCAAGCGCAAAACCAAAATCAGAAGCAACAATACGAGAAGGGACTTTATTCGCCACTTCAATTAGCGCCTGAATACCCGGACGGCATTTTCCTGCACGAATACGTTGAATACCTTGATGTACCAAAATGCGGTTATTTTCGTCCAGAGCCACTAAATCAGCAACGGTACCTAAAGCCACCAAATCCAATAGATCAGCCAGGTTTGGAATTGGAATGTTTTGAGTTTCAAACCAATTGTTTTCGCGTAAACGAGCACGGATAGCCAGCATCAAGTAGAAAGCAACACCAACGCCTGCTAATGATTTTGATGGAAACGCACATTCTTCAAGATTGGGGTTAACAATTGAATCTGCAATTGGCAAAGAAGACCCCGGTAGATGGTGATCGGTTACAACCACTTGCATTCCATAGGCTTTCGCTGCGGCAACGCCTTCAATAGAAGAAACCCCGTTATCCACTGTCATTATGATCTCTGCGCCCATAGCCTTGGCTTGGTCGACAACATCAGGGCTTAATCCGTAACCATCTTCAAAACGGTTAGGCACTAAGTAATCAACATTACTGCTGCCCATTAATCGAAATGCCATGACAGATAATGCCGAACTCGTCGCGCCATCAGCATCAAAATCACCCACAACGATAATACGAGTTTGCTTTGCTATCGCCTCAACTAAAATATCAACGGCTTTAGTAATGCCATGCATAGATTGAAATGACAGTAGCGATCTCGCCCCACGGTCTAACTGAGCGTTTGATGTAATGCCACGAGCAGCATAAATCCGTTGTAAGATTGAAGGAATTGAACTTGGTAAAGCAGGTATTTCAGGAATAAGACGACGTTTCACTTCAATCATGACAATAGCCTAAAGTTAGGGGGTACTAAGATAAAAAAATCCCCGCACCATGCTTATATAAAATAAGTCGTGCGGGGATTTAAATTAAGTTCAGAAAGAATTACTTTTCTAAATCTTTCAAAAGCTCTTGTGCTGGTTTATAACCAGGAACGAGATCGCCATTAGGAAGTACGATAGCAGGTGTACCATTCACACCCATTTTACGACCTAATAAATATTGTTCTTTGATGATATTTTTACACTGTGCTGTGGCTGGTTTTGAACCATTAATATCACGGTTTGATTTAGCGTCTTCCATTGCTTGTTGCTTATCATCTGCACACCAAATTTGAGCCATTTTATCCGCAACAGAACCTTGGTAACCTTGGCGAGGATACGCTAAATAACGCACAGTAATACCGGCATCATTATAGTCTTTCATCTCTTTATGAAGCTTTGTACAGTAGCCACAGGTGATGTCAGTAAAGACGGTAATTACATGCTTTTCGTTTTTCGCAGGGAACACAATCATGTTCTCACTTTGGCTATCAACTAGCTTCGCAAACCGAGCGGCTAACAAATCTTTCATGTTGCCATTTTCATCAAATTCAAAAATACGACCTTGAATGAAGTGCTTACCATCATCTGATACATAAAAAATACCAAATGGGGTTTCAACTTGTTTAAAACCATCAACTTCTGAGTCGTGAATTGCTTCAACTGGTAAACCTAATGTCGTTAAACGCTGAGTAATGGCTTGCTCTGAATCAGCCTGGGATACTTCAACGACTGATGTCGATACTGCTTTTTCTTTTGCTTGCTCATCAGAACATGCAGTAAAAGAAATCACACTCAATAAAGCAATACACATCGCGCTAGTACGGCGAATAAATGACATAAAATGTACCTATAAAAAAAGTAAAAGTAGAAGGTTTAAATTTTAGAGTAATAAACCAGCAAGAAGTTCCCTGAACACTATGAACGAGGGTGATGCTCTTGATGGATCTGTTTTAAACGTTCCGTTGCAACATGAGTATATATTTGTGTCGTCGAAAGATCACTATGTCCTAACAACATTTGTACGACTCTAAGATCTGCCCCATAGTTTAGCAAGTGAGTCGCAAAAGCATGGCGTAAAACGTGTGGTGATAATTTATCAGAATCAATACCAGCAATCACTGCATAATGTTTAATACGATGCCAAAAGGTTTGCCTTGTCATTTGTCGGGCACGTTTACTTGGAAAAACCACATCCGAGCTTTTTTCGCCAAGCAACGCTGGGCGGCCGTGGTCTAGAAAAGTTTGGATCCAATCAACCGCGTTTTCACCCATCGGCACTAAACGTTCTTTGTCCCCTTTACCCGTAACCCGCACGACTCCTTGACGCAAACTTAAATTCTCCATAGTTAGGCTCACAAGCTCAGTAACACGTAAACCCGTTGCATAGAGCAGCTCTAGCATAGCGCGATCACGGAGCTCTAATGGATCTTCTACATTTGGGGCTTCCAATAGGTCATTAACCTGATCTTCGCTTAAATCTTTTGGTAGCCTTTGCGGTAATTTAGGGCTAATCAATAAAGCGGTTGGATCATCACCACGAATTTTTTCTCGATGTAAGTATTGGAAAAATCGACGAAGTGCTGACAACATACGCGCTCGTGAAGTCTGCTTATATTCTTTATCTACCAAGTATGCTTGATATTCATTTAGACCCATCGCTGAAATAGAGGCGCATTTATAATGATTATCTTCTAGCCATTGCAGTAATTTCACCAAATCATTTCGATACGAAGCCAACGTATTTTCTGATAATCCACGTTCCATCCACATGGTATCTAAAAAACGCTCAATTAAAGCCATATCACTGTTCATTACCATCACCATTTACTGAAAACCAAAAAATACTGGTTAGAATCACAGTATTAAACAATTTTACGCGCTTTCAATGCAAGTTTAATTTTAATTATCATTTGCGGTACACTAGACTTTCGTCCTCTTTAATTATGGTAGTTAAAATGAAAATTGGTCTGTTTTACGGCTCTTCCACTTGTTACACCGAAATGGCATCTGAAAAAATCAGAGCAACAATGGGCGAAGAGTTGGTTGATATCTACAATATTAAAGAGACCCCAGTGGTTACAATGAACGATTATGACCTATTGCTACTTGGCATTTCCACATGGGATTTTGGTGAAATTCAAGAAGATTGGTTGGCCGTATGGGAAGAACTTGATGGCCTTTCTTTACAAGGTAAAACAATCGCTCTATTTGGGTTAGGTGATCAAGAAGGCTATGGCGAATGGTTCTTAGATGCGATGGGTTTATTGCATGACGAACTGAAATCAACGGATGCTAAGTTTATCGGTTATTGGAAGAATGAAGGCTATCTATTTGATGCATCAAAAGCATTAACTGAAGATGAATCTCACTTTGTAGGTTTAGCGCTAGATGAAGACAGTCAATATGATAAGAGTGATGAGCGTATTGAGCAGTGGTGTGAACAGGTGTTAGTTGAGTATCACGATTCACTTTAAAACTAGAAACGATACGCTTCACTAACTAGATAGCTTCGCTCCTATAAAAGAAAAGAGCGAGTAAACTTAAACAGTTACACTCGCTCTTATAGTCTCTAATCTCTAGAATTATGCATTCTTAGTTACTAATTCGTCTTCTTTCTTACCAACAAAACGAACTATAATCATCGATGCAAACGTTGGGATAACCCAAGCCATACCATGATCAAACATTGGTAACATAGAGAATACAGACATATCCGCACCCGCTACTTTTGCAGCGTCTAATATTGCAAAAAGCGTAGCCACTAAAATGACAACTTGATAAGCAAGGCGAGGATTTGGCATAAACTTACGCACAAAAGCTAATACAACCAGAGCAATAGCTATCGGGTAAAGTAAGAACAATACAGGTACAGACAATGTAATTAACTGGCTTAAACCAACATTAGCTACCACTGCACATGCCACACCAACAATAATAACCCATGTTTTATACGTTACTTTACAAATTGAGCTAAAGTAATCTGCACATGCTGAAATCAAACCAATAGCTGTTGTTAAACAAGCAATCAAAACAATAATAGAAAGTACAATTTGGCCAGAAGAACCAAATAATGCATGTGTGTAAGCCGTTAAAATAACCCCACCATTATCTGCGCCACCCGCTACTGCACTTGAGGTTGCTCCCAAATAAAATAGTGAAATATAAACAAATGCCAAGCCCGATGCGGCAATTAAACCAGCAATAGTTAAATACTTAGTTGTTGCTTTGTGTTCAGTAATTCCTTTGCTCTTTAACGCATCAATGATCAAAATACCAAACATTAATGCACCAAAGGTATCCATGGTGTTATAGCCTTCAAAGAATCCCGTAGTTAAAGGGCTATCAATGTAGTTTCCTGTTGCTGCAACAATCTCACCTTGAGGGTTAACAAACACAGCAATAGCTAACACAATTAAACCAATAAATAATGCAGGTGTTAAGAACTTACCAATCGTATCGATAAGTTTACCTTGAGACCATGCAAAGAACATTGCGATTGAAAAGAATGCGATTGAAAATAATGTTAGAGAAAGTTGACCCGCATCAGCTCCAAGGAAAGGTTTTGCCGCCATTTCATAGGCAACCAATCCTGTACGTGGCGCGGCAAAAGCCGGACCAATAATAACGAACATTAAGATCGCCATTATCATTGCAACTTTAGGTGGTAAATCGCGAGTAAGATGATGCCAAGAACCACCAGACACACCAATAGCAATAATCGTAAATAGTGGTAAACCAACGGCTGTAATTAAAAATCCACTCATCGCGCTGAAAACATGTTCACCAGCCATTTGACCAGCAATTGGTGGGAAGATGATATTACCCGCGCCTAAAAAGAAGGCAAAAAGCATAAAGCCAACGGCGATGATATCGGCGAGTTTTAATGACTGTTTCATAGGAAACCCTTGTATAATGTTGTGTGTATTTAATGTTGTTTTTATATCTTTTTCGATATTTATGTCAGAATAATGAACAAATTATCAATAATTCGCAATAGTCTAGAGAAAAACACCATAATCAAATTGCTAAAAAGCCAATAAGCAGTGTTATTCACTATTAATTAGTTTTATAAAAGAGTGATCAATTAGCATTCAAAGATTCAACAAAATATCAAAAATAGAATATCACACTATTTAACATATAAATTACAACACTAACAACCACACTCATATTGAGCTAATTATGAATAAAAGTTTCACTTTCAAACAATTTCGTATCGATATTGGGCAATGCGGTATGCCAGTAAGCACTGACGGTGTTTTATTAGGTGCGTGGGCAACGATAAATAACAGCCTATCGATCTTAGATATCGGTTGTGGAACTGGATTATTAAGCTTGATGTGTGCTCAAAGAGAGCCATTAAGTCAAATTGATGCGGTTGAATTAATGCCTGTTGCGGTAGAGGTCGCTCAAACAAACTTCCAAAATAGTATATGGACAAAACAAATAACCTTATTCCATCAAGATATTCTCTCTTTTTCTCCACAAAAAAAATACGATTCCATCATTTGTAACCCTCCTTATTTTAATAGTGGAGAGCAATCACAGAAGGGGGAGCGCTCTGTTGCTCGTCATACTGACGCCTTGCCATTTGTTGATTTACTAGCACAATGCAAAAAATTACTTTCTTCACAGGGGCGTGCCAGTTTCATTCTTCCGCTCATTGAAGGCGAAAAATTTATTGAAATAGCTAAAAATCACGATTTTAAGCTAACTAAGCTAACTAAAATAAAAACAACAGAAAAAAAATCCGTTTCTCGCTTACTAATAGAGCTATCTCTTTTTCCTTATGTTTATCAAGAGACTACATTAATAATTCATAACAAAAATAGTTATAGTGATGCCTTTATTAACCTAACTAGATGTTTTTATCTCAATATGGATTAAAAGATCGGGATCCATCTCTAATAAATCATTATAATGTCTGGCTAACATCATATTTATACTCTTTAGACCTGAACGGAGAATCCAACAGTGATCAAAACGTTTGCTGATCTCGATCTATCCCCTAACCTACTGCGCGCTCTTGAGGAGATTGGTTATCAACGTCCAACTCAAGTTCAGGCTATGGCTATCCCTGAAGCATTAGAAGGTAAAGATATCCTTGCTTCTGCTCCAACTGGTACTGGTAAATCTGCCGCTTTCTTATTACCGGCTTTACAGCATCTTGACGATTTCCCACGTCGTGATCCAGGTCCTGCTCGCGTATTAATCCTGACTCCGACACGTGAACTTGCTATTCAAGTCGCTGATGAAGCTCGTGAGTTAGCAAAATATACTCACCATAAAGTATTCACCATTACCGGTGGTATCAGCTATCAAGAACACGCTGATATTCTTGCAAGAACTCAAGATATCGTTGTAGCAACTCCAGGACGTTTAATGGAATACATCGAAGCTGAACGCTTTGATTGTCGTGCTATTGAAACACTGATCCTTGATGAAGCTGACCGTATGTTGGATATGGGCTTTGGTCCTGTTGTTGACCGTCTTTCAAAAGAATGCCGTTGGCGTAAACAAACCTTCTTGTTCTCTGCAACATTAGAAGGTCGTGGTGTTGATGGTTTTACTGCTGATCTATTAAACGAACCAGCAAAAATCATCGCAGAGCCATCTCGCCGTGAACGTAAAAAAATCACTCAGTGGTATCATCGTGCAGATAGCTTGCCGCATAAAATAGAACTACTGAAAAGTATTCTAACGAACCAAACTGAGCGCGCGATTGTGTTTGTAAAAACGCGTGAACGTCTTGCTGAACTTCGTGGTCACTTAGAAACAGCTAAGATTTCATGTGCTTGGTTACAAGGTGAAATGCCTCAAGAAAGCCGAAATAACGCAATCACTCGTTTCCGTGATGGCAAAGTTAACGTATTGATAGCAACGGATGTTGCTGCTCGTGGTATCGATTTACCTGATGTAAGCCATGTAATTAACTTTGATATGCCTCGTACCGCTGATGTGTATTTACACCGTATCGGCCGTACTGCTCGCGCAGGTAAGAAAGGTAATGCGGTTTCTTTGATTGAAGCGCATGACCAAAATATGATGGAACGCGTTGGTCGCTACGTTAAAGAAGAAGATGAGATCATTAAAGAGCGCTTTGTTGAAGGATTAAAACCACAACATAAAAAAGCGGTATTTAAGAATAAGCAGAAAAAGAACGCGAAGAAAAAAGCGGCTTTAGCGAAGAAAAACGCACCAAAGAAGAAAAAGAAAAAGTAATTTCTATACGCTTCGCTAGCTATAACGCTACGATCTAAAACAATAAAAGCAGCCTGTATTTACAGGCTGCTTTTTTATTAGAAGTCACTTAGGAACTAGGGACATAAAAAAACCCGCCATCAGCGGGTTTTTGATTAACTCAATTCGAGCGGTCTATAATAAAAATTATAGTACGTCGATTGCGTTAAGGTCAGCAAATGCTTTTTCAAGACGTGCAACCATTGAAGCTTGACCTGCACGTAACCAAACGCGTGGATCGTAGTACTTCTTGTTAGGCGCAGATTCGCCAGTTGGGTTACCGATTTGACCTTGTAGGAAATCACGGTTTTCAGCTTCGTATGCACGAACGCCATCCCATGAAGCCCACTGAGTATCAGTATCGATGTTCATTTTGATAACGCCGTAACCGATAGACTCTTGGATTTCTGCTTCAGAAGAACCAGAACCACCGTGGAATACGAAGTTAAGTGCGTCAGATGCGATACCAAATTTCTCAGCACAGTAAGCTTGAGAATCACGTAGGATCGTTGGAGTAAGAACAACGTTACCTGCTTGGTAAACACCGTGTACGTTACCGAAAGATGCCGCGATAGTGAAACGTGGGCTGATAGCCGTTAGTTTCTCGTATGCGTATGCAACATCTTCAGGAGAAGTGTAAAGCTCAGATGCGTCCATATCAGAGTTATCAACGCCGTCTTCTTCACCACCAGTACAACCAAGTTCAATCTCGATTGTCATGTTCATTTTAGCCATGCGCTCTAGGTACTTAGCACAAGTTTCGATGTTCTCTTCTAGAGACTCTTCAGAAAGGTCTAGCATGTGTGAAGAGAATAAAGGCTTACCAGTTTCAGCGAAGAATACTTCACCTGCGTCTAGTAGTCCGTCGATCCAAGGAAGAAGTTTCTTAGCAGCATGGTCAGTATGAAGAATAACTGGAACACCGTAAGATTCAGCAACTGCGTGAACGTATTTTGCACCAGCTACAGCGCCAAGGATTTGTGCACCTTGACCTTCAAGTTGAACGCCTTTACCAGCGAAGAAACCAGCACCGCCGTTAGAGAACTGAACAACAACTGGCGCTTTAGCTTTAGAAGCAGCTTCAAGAACAGCATTGATAGTATCAGTATTCACTACGTTTACCGCAGGAAGAGCAAATTTGTTTTCTTTTGCTACTGCAAATACTTTCTGTACGTCGTCGCCAGAAATAACACCAGGTTTTACAAAATCGAAGATCTTAGACATGGAAATAGTCCTATTTATTCTATCGTTTTAAAATTAAAAAACTTACGTTCAAATTTTTGCAAACGTTTGCTCACAACTTTTCTTATTGTATCAATAAAAATTGTCATCAACAAACGTAAAAAACGGGAATGTTTAGATTCCCGCTTTTCAAATAATTATGCTTTAGCACGCTCTTCAAGCATAGCTACTGCAGGAAGTACTTTACCTTCAACGAACTCAAGGAATGCACCACCACCAGTAGAGATGTAAGAAACGTCAGCTTTGATACCGAATTTATCGATAGCCGCTAGCGTATCACCGCCACCTGCTACAGAGAAACCTTCAGAATCAGCGATTGCTTTTGAAATACCAGCAGTACCCGCTTCAAAGTTTTTGAATTCAAATACGCCAACAGGGCCATTCCAAAGAATTGTTTTTGCATTCTTGATGATGTCTGCAAGTACTGCAGTAGAATCTGGACCAAGGTCAAAGATCATGTCGTCATCTTGAACGTCTGCAACGTTTTTGATTTCAGCTTCAGCGTTTTCATCAAATGCTTTTGCACACGCAACGTCAGTAGCAACAGGAATTGCACACTCTACCATCAGTTTTTTAGCCGTTTCAACTAGGTCAGCTTCGTATAAAGACTTACCTACGTTGTGACCTTGAGCTGCGATGAATGTGTTCGCGATACCACCACCAACAACAAGTTGGTCAGCGATTTTAGATAAAGACTCAAGAACCGTTAGCTTAGTTGATACTTTAGAACCACCAACGATTGCAACAAGTGGACGAGCAGGATTGTCCATTGCTTTACCTAGTGCTTCAAGTTCAGCAGCTAGAAGAGGACCAGCACACGCTACAGGAGCGTTCATGCCAACACCGTGAGTTGATGCTTGAGCACGGTGAGCAGTACCAAATGCGTCCATCACGAAGATGTCACATAATGCTGCGTATTTCTTAGAAAGCTCTTCTTCGTTCTTCTTCTCGCCTTTGTTAAAGCGAACGTTTTCAAGAACAACTAACTCACCAGCGTTTAACTCAAGACCATCTAGGTAATCTTTAGCTAGTTTAACGTCACAATCTAGCGCGTCATTTAAGTAGTTAACTACAGGAGCTAGAGAGAACTCTTCGTTGTATTCGCCTTCCGTTGGACGACCTAGGTGAGAAGTAACCATTACTTTAGCGCCAGCTTCCAAGCAAAGCTTGATCGTTGGTAGAGATGCTAGGATACGAGCATCAGAAGTTACTTTACCATCTTTAACTGGTACGTTTAGGTCAGCACGGATAAATACGCGTTTACCTGCAAGTTCCAGGTCAGTCATCTTGATTACAGACATTTTTTGTCCTCTCAATTAAATAATAAAAAGTTTTCAAGTTCGGCATCATTGCCAAACCGATTAAATTCTTACTGCATTATTCAGTAAATAGGGATGGAGTTCACTTTTTTCAAGGTGATAATTAATCTTTTTTCTCTTTCCATCACAAATTTCTTGAATGACGCTTTTATTTTCTCATAACTAATGCGGTATCTAGCATTCGATTAGCGAATCCCCATTCGTTATCACACCAAACCAGCATTTTAACTAAGTGCCCATTACTTACTCTTGTTTGTGAGCCATCGACAATCGCACTGTGGGGATCATGATTAAAATCGATAGAAACAAGCGGCGCTTCAGTATAGTCAACAATGTTATGTAATGTACACCGAGATGCATTAACAATGGTTTGATTTATGTCATTAACTTTCACATTTGTATTAATTGTTACACTTAAATCCATCGCAGTGACGTTTACCGTCGGCACCCTCACGGAAATCGCTTCAAATTTGTTAGAAAATTTCGGGAAAATTCGTTCAATACCTTTATGCAATTTGGTATCAACCGGAATAATAGATTGGCTTGCCGCTCGTGTACGTCGTAAATCAGAATGGTATGCATCAATAACAGGTTGATCATTCATCGCTGAGTGAATTGTCGTAATCGTACCCGAATCAATACCAAACGCATCATCAATGGCTTTAATGACAGGAATAATACAGTTGGTAGTGCAAGATCCATTAGAGACAACTCTATGCTCTGGAAGCAATGTGTCATGATTAACACCGTAAATAATAGTGTTATCTAAGTCTGCGCTTCCTGGATGTGAAAACAACACTTTTTTAGCGCCCGCATCAATGTGTCTCTCGCCATCCGCTTTAGACCCATAAACACCTGTACAATCCAGGACTAAATCCACTTGCAATGATTGCCATGGCAAAAGGGAAATATTCGCTTGATGCACAATACGAATTCGATCTTGAGAGCCATCAGGTAAGTCGATATAAAGATATTCCTGATCATGAGTCACTTTATGTTGGAAGCGTCCATGAGTTGAATCGTACTGAAAAAGGTGTGCCATCCCTTCAGGTTGTGATAATTCATTCACAGCCACAATTTCTATTTGATCACGTTTTCCGCTTTCATATAAAGCACGAAGAACACTACGACCAATTCGACCAAATCCATTTATCGCCACTCTTAACATAATTCCATTCACTCAGATTTATTTGTCGCCTATTGTACTCTTTTCGCTTTTTTCTTAAAGGATCAAAAAAGCGAAGCCACCTTTCGATAACTTCGCTTTTTATTCAGTTACTCACTTTTATTAAGCGAATGACTTTTGATTAAGCTAAAAGCTCTTTTGCTGTGTTTACTACATTTTCAGTAGTGAAACCAAACATTTTGAATAGCTCGTCAGCAGGCGCTGATTCACCAAACGTTGTCATACCGATGATCTTGCCACCGAAACCAACGTACTTGTACCAGAAGTCAGCAATACCGGCTTCAACAGCGATACGCTTAGTTACCGATGATGGTAAAACCGCTTCACGGTACGCTTCATCTTGCTTATCAAATGCATCTGTTGATGGCATTGAAACAACACGTACTGATTTACCTTCAGCCGTCAATTGAGCCGCAGCTTCAACCGCTAGTTCTACTTCAGAACCCGTCGCTATAAGGATAAGCTCAGGTTGGCCTTCACAATCTTTCAGGATGTAGCCACCCTTTGCGATGTTAGCCACTTGCTCAGCATCACGATCTTGTTGTGCAAGATTTTGACGAGAGAAGATAAGTGCTGATGGACCATCACGACGTTCAATCGCTAGTTTCCAAGAAACAGCAGACTCAACTTGGTCACATGGACGCCATGTGCTCATGTTCGGAGTTAAACGTAGTGACGCAATTTGCTCAACAGGTTGGTGAGTTGGACCATCTTCACCTAGACCGATTGAATCGTGAGTGTACACTTGGATGTTCTGAATTTTCATCAGTGCAGCCATACGCATTGCGTTACGTGCGTATTCCATGAACATTAGGAACGTTGCGCCGTATGGTACGAAACCACCGTGCAGAGCGATACCGTTCATGATTGCTGTCATCGCAAATTCACGTACACCGTAATGAATGTAGTTGCCAGAGAAATCATCTGCAGTTAATGACTTAGAACCAGACCACATCGTCAAGTTAGACGGTGCAAGGTCAGCAGAGCCGCCCATGAATTCAGGTAGCATAGCACCAAATGCTTCTAGTGCATTTTGAGAGGCTTTACGTGATGCGATATTTGCAGGGTTCGCTTGAAGATCAGCAATGATTGCAGAGGCTTTTTCTTCCCACTCAGCAGGTAAGTCACCGTTTACACGACGCTTATATTCAGCAGCCAATTCTGGGTGTGCAGTAGCGTAGGCATCAAATTTAGCATTCCAAGACGCTTCTTTTGCTGTGCCCGCTTCTTTTGCATTCCATTCAGCGTATACATCAGTAGGGATCTCAAAAGGACCAAATTCCCAACCAAGTTTCGCTTTAGTCGCAACAATCTCATCAGCACCTAGTGGAGCACCGTGACAATCATGCGTGCCTTGCTTATTTGGAGAACCAAAACCAATTACTGTCTTAGTACAAATAAGCGTTGGACGGCCCGTTTCAGCTTTAGCTGCTTCAATCGCTGCATTGATTGCATCTGCATCGTGACCATCTACAGCAGGGATTACATGCCAACCGTACGCTTCAAAACGTTTAGGCGTATCGTCAGAGAACCAACCTTCAACATGACCATCAATAGAGATACCGTTGTCATCCCAGAAAGCAACCAGCTTACCAAGACCTAATGTACCCGCTAAAGAACACGCTTCATGAGAAATACCTTCCATTAAACAACCATCGCCCATGAACACGTATGTGTTGTGATCAACGATATCATGACCTTCACGGTTAAATTGTGCAGCTAATGCTTTTTCAGCCATCGCCATACCAACACCGTTAGTAATACCTTGGCCTAATGGGCCAGTTGTTGTTTCGATGCCCGGTGCATAACCGTACTCAGGGTGACCTGGAGTTTTAGAATGCAATTGACGGAAGTTCTTTAAGTCTTCGATAGACAGGTCGTAACCTGAAAGATGAAGCAGAGAATAAATCAGCATTGAACCGTGACCATTCGAAAGAATGAAACGGTCGCGATCAGCCCACTCTGGATTTTGTGGGTTGTGATTTAGGTGACTACGCCATAATACTTCAGCGATGTCTGCCATGCCCATTGGTGCACCTGGGTGACCAGAATTTGCTTGTTGTACACCGTCCATGCTTAAAGCGCGGATTGCATTTGCTAAATGTTTACGTGAAGACATGCCTGCTCCTGAAAATTCGAAGGACTATATATTTATTGAGCTAGTTAACTCTTGATTAGTTACCCATATTTATGGATTAACTTAAATTTGCAGCGCCGTATTGTCGCAAAGCCTTATCTGCACTGCAAACGATTACTTAGGAAATAAAGTGCTTTTTTTCACTATTTTGAAAGAAAATCAGATTTCTATAGATAAATCTGATTGTTAAACGCAAACGATTGGTTATGTCTTATATTCATATCATTCGTTGAAATGGGTTGTAATTAATCAGTTTTTCTCTATTATAGCCGTCTAGATGGAAAAACACCTACACTGTTATACGTATAGACTTATATAGATTGTGGGTATTTTTAGAACTTATTATTTATAAAATTGGAGCTCCTTTAATGGCTAAGCACCTATTTACCTCTGAGTCAGTATCAGAAGGTCATCCAGATAAAATTGCCGACCAGATTTCAGATGCCGTACTTGATGCAATCCTAGAGCAAGATCCAAAAGCTCGTGTTGCTTGTGAAACGTACGTAAAAACTGGCATGGTTATGGTCGGTGGTGAAGTAACAACTTCAGCATGGGTAGATATCGAAGAAATTACTCGTGAAACCGTTCGTGAAATTGGTTATGTTCATTCAGATATGGGCTTTGATGCTAACTCTTGTGCAGTATTAAACACAATTGGTAAGCAATCTCCAGACATCAACCAAGGTGTTGATAAAGCCGATCCAAGAGATCAAGGCGCTGGTGACCAAGGTATCATGTTTGGTTACGCAACGAACGAAACACCAATTTTAATGCCTGCACCAATTACTTACTCTCACCTACTTGTTAAAAAGCAAGCGGAAGTACGTAAGAGCGGCAAGCTGGACTTCTTACGTCCAGATGCAAAATCTCAAGTAACGTTCCAATACGACCAAGGTAAAATTGTTGGTATTGATGCGGTTGTACTTTCAACTCAACACAGCGATTCTGTAACAACAGCCGATCTACGTGAAGCAGTAATGGAAGAAATTATCAAACCAGTATTGCCTGCTGAATGGCTAAGTAAAGAAACTAAATTCTTTATTAACCCAACAGGTCGTTTTGTTATCGGTGGCCCAATGGGTGACTGTGGCCTGACTGGTCGTAAAATCATCGTAGATACTTACGGCGGCGCAGCTCGTCACGGTGGCGGTGCATTTTCTGGTAAAGATCCATCAAAAGTTGACCGTTCAGCAGCATACGCAGCACGTTACGTAGCGAAAAATATCGTGGCAGCTGGCATGGCTGATCGTTGTGAAATCCAACTTTCTTACGCTATCGGTGTTGCTGATCCAACATCAATCATGGTTGAAACGTTTGGTACTGAAAAAGTATCTCACGACATCATCATTGAAGCGGTTCGTCAGCACTTTGACCTACGTCCATACGGCCTACAAGAAATGCTTAACCTTCTTCAGCCTATCTACAAGAAGACGGCAGCATACGGTCACTTCGGTCGTGAAGAATTCCCTTGGGAAGCGACAGATAAAGCAGAAATCCTTCGTGATTTCGCTGGCATTAAGTAATTCAAGACTTAAGAACTCTTTTAAAAAGGAAGCTTCGGCTTCCTTTTTTGTTTTCTAACCCCATATACTCTTTATAGTTAAAGCGTTAATTTGATATTCAGATAAAGAGATTTAATGACCCCACTTCAACAAGCATCCGTAGCCAAAGCGCAGCAGTGTATTCAACAAGCATCCACTTTTTTTAATCGTCCATTTTCTCTACCCGCGATTAACTTTACTCAACGTGGGAAAATTGCCGGTACTGCCCGTCTACAAGGCTGGGAAGTACGAATTAACCCTATCCTGCTAGAAGAAAATGAGTACACTTTTATCAATGAAGTGATCCCTCATGAAATTGCCCATCTAATCGCATTCAGATTACATGGCCGAGTACGACCTCATGGTAAGGAATGGCAAGGGATAATGAATCAAGTATTCAATTTACCTGCACGCACAACACACCGTTTTAATATTGAATCAGTTAAAGGGCAAACCTTTCCATATCGTTGTAAATGCTCACAGCATGAACTGACAGTGCGTCGTCACAACAGAGTTCAGCGCAAAGAAACACAATACCTTTGTAAAGCATGCCAATCACCACTAAAATTATCTAAGCGCCAAGCTTCGTAGACATAAAATTCAAAAGTAATCAGATTTCCCATTCTGTTTATTGAATTATCTATAATGCGAATTAACAATAGGCTACTCTTACTGCATTAATACAATAATCAGTAGAGCCTCTTATGAGATTAATTCGCTTAGCTATTGCCACCTTTATTTTTAGTATCACTTTCCATGTTTTCGCTGCGCCTCCTTCTTCATTCTCAAAAGCAAAAAAAGAAGCTGTAAAAATCTATCTTGATCACCCAACCTCTTTTTATTGTGGGTGTGACATCACTTGGAAAAATAAAAAGAAAGGCATTCCTGATCTAGAAAGCTGTGGCTACCAAGTTCGTAAACAAGAAAAACGAGCCAGCCGTATTGAATGGGAACACGTAGTACCTGCCTGGCAGTTTGGGCACCAGCGTCAATGTTGGCAAAATGGTGGTCGTAAAAATTGCACCAAAAACGACAAACAATTCAAATCAATGGAAGCGGATCTACATAACCTTGTCCCTGCCATTGGTGAAGTAAATGGCGACCGTTCTAACTTTCGTTTTTCACAATGGAATGGCAGTAAAGGGGCTAATTATGGTCAATGTAGCTTTAAAGTCGATTTTAAAGGTCGCGTTGCTGAGCCACCAGCGCAATCACGAGGTGCGATTGCCCGTACCTATATGTATATGAATAAAGAGTATCGCTTTAATTTATCTAAAGCACAGCGCCAACTAATGGAAGCGTGGAATAAACAATACCCTGTTTCCGCTTGGGAATGCGAAAGAGACAAGCGTATTGCAAAAATTCAAGGTAACCATAATCAGTTTGTCTATAAAGCGTGTGTTAAATAAATTAGATTCAGCTAAATAGAGGTTGAAAAAGCACATTTTAACCTCCATCCTTAAATGTAAGATAGTTAAAGAAAAGTAGACCATGAGAATACCAAGAATCCATCATCCAGAACTGCTTCCTTCACAAGGAAAAGTTAATTTAAGTGACGATGCCGCCAACCATGTTGGCCGTGTTATGCGAATGAAAGAGGGCGAATCAGTATTGTTATTTGATGGTAGTGGTGCTGAATTTCCAGCATTAATTACCACTTCGTCAAAGAAGAGTGTCGAAGTTGAGATCAGCGAGCGTGTTGAACGCAGCAGCGAATCGCCATTAAATTTACACTTAGGCCAAGTGGTTTCTCGTGGTGATAAAATGGAATTCACCATTCAAAAATCAGTCGAATTAGGTGTTAATGTTATTACCCCTTTGATTTCTGAACGTTGTGGTGTCAAATTAAACAAAGAACGATTTGAAAAGAAACTCGACCAATGGCAAAAAATTGCGATTGCAGCATGTGAGCAATCTGGCCGAAATATCGTTCCTGAAATTCGTCCAATTATGTCGTTAGAAGAATGGTGTGCAGAAGAGTATGAAGGATTAAAGCTAAATCTTCATCCAAGAGCAAAATACTCTATCAATACATTACCGGAACCTGTCACTAATGTACGCTTGTTAATCGGCCCTGAAGGCGGTTTATCGTCTGATGAAATTAACATGACAGAACAATATCAATTTGAAGAAACGTTGCTTGGTCCTCGAGTTCTAAGAACAGAAACCGCAGCGCTTACCGCAATTACAGCCTTACAAGTTCGTTTCGGCGATCTTGGTTAACTGGAGAAACACAATGATCAAACTCGGTATCGTAATGGATCCTATCTCATCCATTAACATCAAGAAAGACTCTAGCTTTGCCATGATGCTTGAAGCTCAGAAGCGTGGCTGGGAAATCCATTACATGGAAATGGCCGACCTACACCTAGACCAAGGTAAAGCAGTCGCTGATACCAAAATCGTTGAACTGAAAGAAGATCCTACCGGTTGGTATGAATTCAAATCAGAGCAAACTATCGACCTTGCTGATCTTGACGCGGTATTAATGCGCAAAGATCCTCCGTTTGATACTGAATACATCTACGCGACCTACATTCTTGAACGCGCAGAAATTCAAGGTGCTTTAATTGTAAATAAACCACAAAGCCTACGTGATTGTAACGAAAAACTGTTTACGGCTTGGTTCCCTGAATTAACACCAACAACGCTAGTTACTCGTAAATCAGAAAAGATCAAAGCGTTCCGTGAGGAGCATGGTGACATCATCCTTAAACCTCTTGATGGCATGGGTGGCGCCTCTATTTTCCGTGTGAAAGCAGGCGATCCAAACGTGTCGGTTATCATCGAGACGTTAACTAACCACGAGCAAAACTACTGCATGGCGCAAACATTTGTTCCTGATATTAGTAATGGTGATAAGCGTATTCTTGTTGTTGATGGTGAGCCAATGCCTTATTGCTTAGCTCGTATTCCTGCAAAAGGGGAAACACGCGGTAACTTAGCGGCAGGTGGTACTGGTGAGGCTCGCCCACTGAGTGAAACTGATTGGGCAATTGCGAATGCCGTTGCACCAACGTTAAAAGAAAAAGGCTTAATTTTTGTTGGCCTTGATGTTATTGGTGACAAACTAACTGAGATCAATGTTACGAGCCCTACTTGTATCAAAGAAATCGAAGCTGCATTTGATATTTCAATTACAGGCAAGTTAATGGACGCTATAGAGCGCCGAATTAACGCTTAATTGAACTAGGCAATATAAAGGGAGTGCATAGCTCCCTTTAATAATAATTGAATTATTTAGGAGGCTCTGTGGATTTAAAAAACCATTTTTTAGTCGCAATGCCTAATATGAAAGACCCTTTCTTTCAACGAAGTGTCATCTATATTTGTGAACATGATTCCGAAGGAACCATGGGCCTACGTATTAATGAAACCGTTCCTATTTCATTGAAAGGTATGCTAGATCAAATAAAACTAGATAATCCATCTCCTATTGTGTTTCCACATACGTTAACTCAGCCAGTGCTTAATGGTGGGCCGGTTTCTGACGACCGCGGTTTTGTTCTTCACTCTGAAAAAGATATTTATACATCAAGTATACGTGTCACCAATGAATTATACGTTACGACATCAAAAGATATCTTAGCGACATTAGGTACTGAATCTCAACCTCATAAATATGTGGTTGCTCTTGGTTATTCAGGATGGGACGCTGGTCAACTAGAAAAAGAGCTATCTGAGAATACGTGGTTAACTCTAGAGGCAGATCCTTCAGTTATTTTTGATACCCCTATCCCCGATCGTTGGCGAAAAGCGATTGAAATATTAGGTATTAATCCTGCAAATTTATCCAGCGAGGTTGGACACGCATGAGTTCACGTACCATCATGGCATTTGATTTTGGCACCAAAAGTATTGGCTCTGCCATTGGCCAAGAAATCACAGGTACTGCAAGTCCATTAAAAGCATTTAAAGCTCAAGATGGCACCCCTAACTGGGATGATATTGAAAAACAAATTAAAGAATGGCAACCCGATTTAATCGTTGTTGGCCTACCAACTGATCTTCATGGTAAAGAATTAGAAACCATCACGCCAAAAGCAAAGAAATTTGCTAATCGTCTACATGGCCGTTTTGGTAATCAAGTGGAGCTTCACGACGAACGCTTATCAACAGCAGAAGCTCGTGCTGATTTATTTGAGTTTGGTGGCTATAAAGCGTTATCGAAAGGCAATATTGATTGTCAGTCAGCGGTGGTTATTTTAGAAAGCTGGTTTGAGAGTCAATGGAGCTAGAAACTAGAAACTAGAACGCTTCGCTCCTATAAGATCAAAAACAGATATTAAGAGCAGTAATAATTTTAGGTATTACTGCTCTTATCGTTTCTAGAGCGTAGCCTTCTAGTTAGCGAAGCGTGTCGCTTTTAGTCTAACGAAATAGATACATTATCAAACTTCGATGTCGTAAATGAATCACCACGCTTCGTCTTCAGCATCAATCTTAAATCATTAGCAGAATCCGCACTGTGTAGTCCCTCATCGACTGAAATCTTATCTGCTACTATCAAATCAAATAAACATTGATCAAATGTCTGCATCCCAGATTCTCGTGATTTAGTCATGGTTGCTTTTAATTCGTGGAGATCGCCTCGACGAATTAAGTCAGAAATCCTCGGGGTATTTAATAACACCTCAAAAACACCATGACGCCCATTGCCATTAACATCAGGAATTAATTGTTGAGCAATAATTCCTTTAAGGTTAGCTGATAGATCGAATAAGAACTGTTCTTTATTATCTTTAGGCACTAAATGAAGAATACGTTCTAATGCTTGGTTAGCATTATTAGCATGAAGCGTCGCCATACAAAGGTGACCCGTTTCCGCAAAAGTCATTGCGTATTCCATTGTTTCTCGACTACGGATCTCACCAATCAAAATCATATCTGGCGCTTGTCGTAACGAGTTTTTCAAAGCCGTTTCATAGCTTTCTGTATCTAACCCAACCTCACGCTGAGTAACGATACATTTATTGTGTGGATGAACAAACTCAATCGGGTCTTCCACCGTTAATATATGACCTGTTTTATGTGCATTACGATACCCTGTCATGGCTGCCATTGTTGTCGATTTACCTGACCCCGTAGCCCCAACAACAAGAACTAAACCTCGTTTAGCAATCGCTAACGTCTTCATAACCTCAGGTAAATACAAAGATTCCATCGATGGTATTGTTGTTTCAATTCGACGAATTACCGCACCTGGTTGTTCACGTTGCCAAAACGCACTTACGCGAAATCGCCCTTCATTCTTTACAATGGCAAAATTGGCTTCTAATGTTTGGTTAAATTCAGTTTGACGATCATCATCCATCATTTCTGCAAGTAAAGCAGAAACTGAGTCGTTAGTTTGCTTATGGCCAATCGCTCTAAGTTCACCATCTACTCGTAATAAACAGGGAGCATCCACGGTTAAATAAATATCTGATGCTTTTTGCTGAACCATTTGATGCAGTAATTCATCCAACATCATAATTAAAACCCCATGCTTGTTATTTCAACTTTTTTTGCAACTTCATCAGGATCAACTAAGCCTTGGGCAATTATTTTTTTCGCGTTCTGCTCCATTGTCTGCATACCAAAAGATGATCCGGTTTGAATAATTGAATACATTTGAGCGACTTTATCTTCACGAATTAAATTGCGAATCGCAGGGGTTGCTATCATCACTTCATGACATGCGACACGACCACCACCAATGCGTTTTATTAATGTTTGAGCAACTACTGCTCTTAATGACTCTGATAACATAGAACGGACCATGGATTTATCACTGCCAGGAAATACATCAATAATACGGTCGATAGTTTTTGCTGCCGAACTGGTATGCAAAGTACCAAAAACTAAGTGCCCAGTTTCAGCCGCTGTTAGTGCAAGGCTAATCGTTTCTTGGTCTCGTAATTCTCCAACCAAAATAACATCAGGATCTTCACGTAATGCAGAACGTAAAGCGGCGTTAAAACTGTGAGTATCACGATGAACTTCACGTTGGTTAATCAAACATTTTTTATTTTTATGAACAAATTCAATCGGATCTTCAATCGTTAATATATGCTTATTGTGATTTTCATTGATGTAATCAACCATTGCTGCAAGGGTTGTTGATTTACCTGACCCTGTAGGGCCGGTAATTAATACCAATCCTTTTTGGTAATTTGAAAGCGTCGTAAAAATATCGGGAGCGTCCAGTCGCTCTAACGATGGAATTTCTACCGGGATCGTTCTGAATACCGCAGCACAACCTCTCGATTGGTTAAATGCATTGACACGAAAACGCCCAACGTTAGGTAATTCAAATGAAAAATCGACTTCTAGCTTTTCTTCAAATTCATTACGCTGAGCATCATTCATAATGTCACTCACTAAACGGTGAACTTCTGCGTGTGTAAAATCAGGTAATGTTAGTTTACGAACTTCTCCATCAACACGTACCATAGGAGGAACTCCTGCAGATAGGTGTAGATCTGATGCATTTTGTTTTACACTAAAGTCCAGTAGTTCTGTGATGTCCATAATTTTCCTCGGTAATCGTTTCTATGACTAGTATTAAGCAAAATATCCACCAGATCACTCTTCAGATAGAGAATAGCATTCAAAAATGTGGTCGACGCCAAAATTCAGTGCAATTGTTAGCAGTAAGCAAAACCAAACCTATCGAGTTACTCGAACAAGCGATAGAAACTGGTCAGCGTGCTTTTGGTGAAAACTACGTTCAAGAAGGCATTGAAAAGGTTCAATACTTCCAAAAAAACCATTCTGACACACCATTAGAATGGCATTTTATTGGTCCTATTCAATCTAATAAAACTCGTCCAATAGCGGAACATTTTAATTGGGTTCACTCTGTTGAGCGTCTAAAAATTGCACAGCGATTAAATGAACAGCGCCCAAAAGAACTTGGCGAACTAAATGTTCTTATTCAGGTCAATATTAGTTCAGAAGAAAGTAAATCTGGGACGACAAGCGACGAAGTAATGGAACTTGCAGCAGCAATTAATGCCATGCCAAATCTAACATTACGCGGATTAATGTCGATCCCTGCGAATGTCTCTAATTACGATGAACAACTGGCTGCATTTACACAACTTGCTTCCATTCAAAATCAATTACGCGCACAATATCCTCAAGTGGATACCCTATCAATGGGAATGAGCGGTGATATGGATGCTGCAATTGAAGCTGGCTCAACAATGGTTCGAATTGGCACTGCTATTTTTGGTACTAGAGGCTAAGATTTTAGTGCCAGAGATTGTAAAAATAAAAAAACCTCAACTCGAATGATACCAATCTCTATAGAATGATAGGTATAAAGTAAGGAAGACGAATGGAACATCGCAATATTGCTTTTATTGGTGCGGGCAACATGACTCGCTCTATTATCGCGGGTTTAATTAGCAGTGGTTATCCAAAAGAAAAGATCACGGCAACAAATCCAAGTACTGAGAAACTTGAGCATTTGAAAACCTGTTATGGCATCAATACCAGCACTGACAATCTTATTGCAACTCAACATGCAGATGTCGTTGTTCTTGCGGTAAAACCACAAATGATGGCCAGTGCTGCAGAGCCTCTGCAAACGGTCGATTTCTCGGATAAATTGGTCATTTCTATTGCGGCAGGTATTTCAGCACAGCGTTTAAACAAAATGTTTGCAACAACATTAAATCTAGTTCGAGTCATGCCAAATACACCTGCATTAGTGGGTAAAGGCATGAGTGGTCTGTTTGCGGTAGAACATACCTCAGAACAAGACAAAACCTATGCGGGTAACTTACTTTCAGCGGTAGGTGAAGTCTGTTGGGTTGAGAAAGAATCAGGTATTAATTCTGTTATTGCGGCAGCAGGAAGCGCTCCAGCGTATTTCTTCTTATTTATGGAAGCGATGCAAACAGAAGCAATTAAACAAGGTTTTGATGCAGATACAGCTCGCCTATTAGTACAACAAGCGGCTCTTGGTGCTGCTGAAATGGTGGTTGCAAACCCTGAAACAGAACTATCAACACTGCGTGAGCAAGTTACTTCAAAAGGTGGTACTACCGCAGAAGCACTACGCACGTTTAATGAACACAACCTGCAAGATATTGTCGCTAAAGCTATGCAAGCCGCAGTCTCTCGTGCAGAAGAGATGGAATCGTTATTTTAAGATACCCTTCTCTACTCAATTACTCTATTTACAAAACCAATGATTTTTAAGGTTAATAAACTATGAATGCAATGAGCTTTTTAATCTCGACCGTTTTTGATTTATACATCATGGTCGTGATCCTACGAATTTGGTTACAAGTCGCACGTGCTGATTTTTATAATCCATTTTCACAATTTATCGTAAAAGCAACGCAACCAATCGTCTCTCCTTTACGTCGTATTGTTCCGTCAATTGGCAGCCTAGACTTAGCAACCGTATTATTTGCTTATGTTCTATGTGTCGTTAAATTTGTTGCGCTTCAAATGGTTGTCGCAGGCGGTATTACATTTGGCCCTGAGTTCTTACTTATTGGTTTAATTGCCCTAGCAAAAGCCGTTGGTGGTTTACTGTTCTGGATCTTATTAGTACGTGCCATCCTAAGTTGGGTGAGCCAAGGCCGCAGTCCAATTGAGTATGTTATGCACCAATTAACAGAACCAATGCTTGCTCCTATTCGTAAAATCCTTCCTCAAATGGGTGGACTAGACTTAAGCGTATTAGTGCTGTTCATTGTGCTTCAATTTGCTAATTTCTTGATGGGCGATCTAATTGGTCCTCTTTGGTATAGCTTGTAATCCTGTTATGCCGATTAAGTACGATAACGATGATTTGATCTTACGACTGTATTTACAACCTAAAGCCAGTCGAGATCAAATTGTAGGAATACATGGTGAAGAGCTCAAAATAGCGATTACCGCTCCTCCTGTTGATGGAAAGGCGAACGCACATTTAATTAAGTACTTCTCCAAACTGTTTAAAGTTGCTAAAGGAAAAATTACGGTAGAAAAAGGAGAACTGAATCGTCACAAGCAAGTTCGAATTCATTCACCAGACATTATTCCAGAAGCAATTAAGCAGCTGTTACCATCAAAATAATACTAGTGCCGAGTTAACCCTCGGCTTTTTTATATGGAAATCTTTTTATATGAGGATCGTTATGAAAAAAATAACCTTACTTTTGTCCCTATTTCTTTTTAGCTTACCCACTTTTGCAGGACAATTTGTACAAATAAAAAATGTCGAGGTGCATTACTCTGCGTTTAACTCAACCTTTCTTACCCCAAAAGTAGCGCGCGCTTATCAATTAAAGCGCTCTGGTTACAATGCATTAATTAATATTAGCGTCTTAGACACCTCTCAAGCAGGAAAGCCAGCAATCGCGGCAAAAGTAACAGGTACCGCTAAAAATTTACTTGGCCAAATGAAAACGTTAACCTTCCGTGAAATTAAGGAACAAAACGCTATTTATTACATTGCTGAGTTGCCAATCACTAACGAAGAAACCTTCCGTTTCGATATTGATGTATCCGCTGATACCAAAGGCGCAGGCAAATTAAAATTCAATCAAAAGTTCTACGTAGAAGAGTAAGAGAATCATTATGAGCAAAATCGTATTAGCAACAGGCAATCAAGGTAAAGTTCGTGAAATGGCAGATGTTTTATCTGACTTTGGGTTTGATGTGGTTGCACAAAGTGAGTTCAACGTCTCTGACGTAGCAGAAACAGGCACAACCTTCATTGAGAATGCCATTATTAAAGCGCGTCACGCAGCAAAAGAAACAGGATTACCTGCGATTGCAGATGACTCAGGTTTAGAAGTGGATGCATTAAATGGTGCACCAGGTGTTTACTCTGCACGCTACTCAGGTGAAGGTGCTACCGACCAAAAGAACATCGATAAGATGTTAGCGGCAATGGACGGTATTCCAACAGAAAAACGCACTGCACGTTTTCATTGTGTTTTAGTTCTAATGAAGCATGAGAACGATCCTACGCCTTTAATTTGCCACGGTTCATGGGAAGGTCACATTACCACTGAACAACAAGGGGAGAATGGCTTTGGTTACGATCCTATCTTCTGGGTTAGTGAAGACAATTGCTCTTCTGCAGAACTTGAGCCGGCTCGTAAAAAACAGCTTTCTCACCGTGGACAAGCGCTTAAGAAACTGTTTTCAGCATTAAAAGAAGGCCAATAATTGATGCTAGTTCCACCACCACTGAGCTTATACATTCATATTCCATGGTGTATTCAAAAATGCCCATATTGCGATTTCAACTCTCATGCTTTGAAAACGACAATCCCTGAAGCACAATACATTTCAGCGTTAATTGACGATCTTGATACAGATCTTGCTCGTTATGATATGCAAAATGAATCACGTAAGCTGCACTCTATTTTTATCGGTGGTGGTACGCCAAGCTTAATTACCGCTCCAGAAATTAAACGCTTACTGATCGAAGTTGAAAAACGCTTACCCTTTGCTGATGACATTGAAATCACGATGGAGGCTAACCCTGGAACCGTAGAGGCAGGTCGATTCATTGAATACCGTGAAGCGGGTGTTAACCGTATCTCTATTGGCGTACAAAGCTTCCAGCAAGAAAAATTGGAAAAACTGGGACGTATTCACGGTAAAGATGAAGCGATTCGCGCTGCTCGCCTTGCTCATGAAGCCGGATTAAACAGTTTTAATCTTGATTTAATGCATGGCCTACCGAACCAAAGTATTGATGATGCGTTATCTGATTTAAAACAAGCGATAGAGCTTAGCCCTCCACATTTATCGTGGTATCAGCTGACGATTGAGCCAAATACGGTGTTTTACTATAAGCCACCAACCTTGCCAGATGACGATGATCTATGGGATATCTTTGAACAAGGCCACCAAATCCTTGCTGACGCCGGTTACGTTCAATATGAGATTTCAGGCTACAGTAAAGTCGGTTATCAATGTCGCCATAATTTGAATTATTGGCGCTTTGGGGATTATTTAGGCATTGGTTGTGGAGCCCATGGCAAACTGAGTTTTGCTGATGGTCGCATTGTTCGTACCACTAAGATTAAGCATCCTCGCGGCTTTCTAGATTTAATGAAACCTTACTTAATTGACGAACAAGAGGTTGCGGATCACGACAGACCTTTTGAGTTTTTTATGAACCGTTTCCGCTTGTTAGAAGCGTGTCCTAAGCAAGATTTCATTGATAAAACTGGATTAGGGTTTGAGTCGATTCAAGAGACGATTGATTGGGCAAAAGAGAAAAAATATCTAAATGAAACCGAAACACATTGGCAGATCACTGAGCATGGGAAATTGTTTTTGAATGATTTGTTAGAAGCGTTTGTGAGTGATGAGGGTTAATCTCTTAACTAGAGACTATATCGCTTCGCGCTAAAAACTATAAGAGCAGTAAACACGTAATTTACTGCTCTTTCTATCTTAAAATATCGAACGTCCAATTCGCTCTGAAAGCAATTCTAACGCTTGCGTTCCTGCTAGTGAGTTACCCGATTGATCCAACTCTGGCGACCACACTGCAATCGTCATTTCACCAGGAACAATAGCAATGATACCACCGCCAACGCCTGATTTACCCGGCATACCAACACGATAAGCAAACTCTCCGGCACCATCATATAAGCCACAAGTGGCCATTAATGCATTAATTTGTTTACTCTGCATTGGCGTTACGATGAACTCATTCGTCTCAGGTTGAATACCTTTATTGGCTAAATAACCAAACGTTCTTGCTAAATCAACACAACTCATATTTAAGGCGCAGGCATGAAAATAATTCTTTAATACTGGCATTACTTCATTATCGAAATTACCAAATGATCGCATTAAATAGGCAATTGATGCATTTCGATCACTATGATCCATTTCTGAATTAGCAACGACACGATCATAGATAATATGTTCATTACCCGAGAGTTTACGGACAAATTCTAATAATCTATGCTTTGGTGCAGAAAAACGACTAAACAACATATCGGCAACTACAATCGCACCCGCATTAATGAACGGATTACGAGGTACACCTTGCTCCATCTCCAACTGAATCAAAGAGTTAAACGCCTGCCCTGACGGTTCTTTTCCAACTCTTTGCCATAATTCTTCCGGTTGGTATAGCTCCATCGCTAAGGTTAAGCTCAACGCTTTAGATATTGATTGAATTGAGAAACGTTCGTTTGCATCTCCTGATGTGATCATCTCACCATCATTGGTATATACCGCAATGCCTAATTTATCATTTGGAACACAAGCAAGCGCTGGAATATAGTCCGCAACTTTTCCGTGTCCGATAAGAGGACGAACTTCATTCAAAATATCATCTAATATCTGTTTTGTTGGCTTCATTATGTCGACTTCCTGTTGAGCGCAAGGACAAAAAAGCCAACACAAAGGTTGGCTTTAGATTGGTAAAAGCGATGCAGCACTTATGGTGCGCTGTCATACTGTATGGTAAATCCGTAGATTAAGCGTTACGACGGAATTTAATATCCCATACGCCATGGCCTAAACGGTGACCACGAGCTTCAAATTTAGTTAATGGACGCTCATCTGGACGAGGAATATAATCGCCATCAGTTGCGACATTCTCGTAACCTGGTGCCGCGTTCATTACTTCTATCATATGTTCTGCGTAGTTTTCCCAGTCAGTTGCCATATGGAAAACACCCTCAGCATTTAACTTAGGGCGGATCATTTCAGCAAATTCAGCCTTAACGATACGACGCTTATGATGACGTGCTTTATGCCACGGGTCTGGAAAGAAAAGTTGTAACGTATTTACAGACGAATCTGGGATCATAGATTCAAATACTTCAACTGCATCGTGGCACATTACACGTAAGTTAGTTACGCCCGCTTCTTTTGCAGCAGCAAGACATGCACCAACACCTGGACGATGAACTTCAATACCAAGGAAATTAAGTTCTGGTGCTTTTTGCGCCATCTCAACCAAAGATGCACCCATACCAAAACCGATTTCTAAAACGACAGGGTTGTTGTTACCAAACACCTCGTTCCAATCAAGCATTTGCTCAACAAAATCGATGCCCATGGTAGGCCAGCACTCAGTAATCGCGCCTTCTTGGCCTTTCGTTAAACGTCCTTCGCGGCGAACAAAGCTGCGAATTTTACGAACGATTTTACCTTCTTCGGTAAAGTCATTTTTAGTCACTTCAGTCATGATTGGATAACCTGGTTATTCTCTGAACAAGGATTGTGGATCCGGCATTATCCAAAGTTTAGCCCAGTGTTCAAGTATTATCTTTCGTTTTCGTCATAAACTCGTCCAATATGCTATTTATCTTATACGACCAATACCCCTATTTTCTATCGGGTGTACAAATTCATTACAGTGTGGTGCAATCCATACCATTATAAAAAGCAATTGAGCATGTCATGACTTCTTTCTCTCACGCCATTTTAAAATGGTACGATAATTACGGCCGTAAGACGTTACCTTGGCAATTAGAAAAAACACCTTATAAAGTATGGTTATCCGAAATCATGCTTCAACAAACTCAAGTAACTACCGTTATTCCCTACTTCGAACGCTTCATGGCTCGCTTTCCGACTGTGATTGAGTTGGCTAATGCCGAACAAGATGAAGTATTACATTTATGGACTGGACTTGGTTATTACGCTCGCGCTCGTAATTTACATAAAACAGCGCAAATCATCACTGAGCAATATAACGGTAAATTCCCAGAAACCATTGATGAGGTCATCGCACTTCCCGGAATAGGACGCTCTACGGCAGGGGCGGTGTTGTCATTATCATTAAAACAACGACATCCTATTTTAGATGGTAATGTAAAACGTACGCTTTCTCGTTGCTTTGCTATTGAAGGATGGTCAGGGAAGAAATCTGTCGAAAATACCATGTGGGAAATAGCAGAAGAACATACACCAGAGTTAGGCGTTGAACGCTACAATCAAGCCATGATGGATATGGGGGCGATAGTATGCACTCGCTCTAAACCTAAATGTGAGCTTTGTCCTGTGAATGATCTTTGCCAAGCCAAAGCGCAAGATCGCCAATTAGACTTCCCAACTAAAAAACCTAAAAAAGAAAAACCGACCAAAGAAGCATGGTTTGCTATCTACTATCACGATGGTGAAGTATTACTAGAGCAACGACCACAAACGGGAATTTGGGGAGGTTTATATTGCTTTCCTGAACAGCCAAAAAATACCTTAAATGATTTATCAGATCACTATGGTATGGACGTTAAATTAAGCCAACAATTAATTGCTTTTCGCCATACTTTTAGCCATTACCACTTAGATATCACTCCTGTACTTATCACTCTGAACAAGAAACCTGATATGGTGATGGAAGGAACGCGTGGAGTTTGGTATAACTTATCTCAACCAATGACGGTAGGATTAGCGGCTCCAGTTCAAAAACTGTTAGACGCCCTTCCGTATGAAATTTCTAATGGAGAATAACCATGAGTCGCACTGTATTTTGCGTTCTTTTAAATAAAGAAGCCGATGGCCTAGATTTTCAACTTTATCCTGGGGAACTAGGTAAACGCATTTTTGATAACATATCTAAAGAAGCGTGGAGCCAATGGCAACACAAGCAAACAATGCTTATCAATGAAAAGAAACTGAACATGATGGACCCAGAGCACCGTAAATTACTGGAAACAGAAATGGAAGGATTCTTATTTGATGGTAAAGAAGTCATCATTGATGGTTACACTCCGCCAAGTGAATAATTAATATTTATATGAAAGCAGTCTAATGGCTGCTTTATTTTTATCTTTTAGTTCTAGCGAATTCTGCCGTTAATGTAATTATCGAGTTTTTATCTATATTGTCTTTATGAAAAAAATTATCCTGATTATCTCTGCTTGTTTTTTCCTTACCAGTTGCAGTCGAGAATCCATAGAATCAACGTTTGGTGTCAACTACGACACGACCAATCGCTTTGCCAAAAATTTAGCCCCACTTTCTGGGCAATTCACTAAAGATCTAAAAGCTCTTGATTCCTTAATTAGCAGCTTTAGTGGAAATATTGAAAAGCGTTGGGGAAAAGAAAACCTTGTTATTGCAGGTAAACGTTCGTATGTAAAATATACGGATGGTTATTTAAGTCGTTCTCAAGTTGATTTCGCTACAGGTCAGGTAACCGTTGAAACTGTCGCAGGTACCGAACCTAAAGCCCATTTACGCCAAGCGATAATAACCACATTATTAACACCAGATGATCCCGCTGGCGTTGACCTTTATTCTGATGCCGATGTCACTTTGGGTGGTAAACCATTTTTATACCAACAAGTACTTGATCAAGATAAAAAACCCATTGAATGGTCATGGCGTGCAAGTCGTTATGCGGACTATTTAATTGAACATCATTTAAAAACAAAAAATATCGATTATAAAAAAGCATTGTATGTTGATATTCCGATGGTAAAAAACCACACTCAGCTGCGTGAATATCAATATGCTGATATTGTTCAGGCCGCCTCACAACGCTATGACATCCCCGAAGATTTAATTTATTCCATCATCAGAACTGAAAGTAGCTTTAATCCTTACGCTGTAAGCTGGGCTAATGCTTATGGGTTAATGCAAGTCGTCCCTAAAACTGCAGGGCGTGATGTATTTAAATTAGTAAAAAAGAAATCAGGAGACCCCTCTCCTGAGTATCTTTTCAACCCACACAATAATATTGATACTGGAACCGCCTATTTTTATATTTTAAAAAATCGTTACTTAAAAGACATTCGTGATCCTATATCAAAACAATACAGCATGATTTCAGCCTATAACGGTGGTGCCGGTGGTGTATTTACTACCTTTAGTAGTAGTAGAAGTCGAGCAATCAGTGACATTAATAGCTTGAATTCTAGTCAAGTGTATTGGGCTCTGACTAAAAAACATAAAAATGCAGAAGCTCGACGCTATTTAGAAAAGGTTACCGCCTTTAAAAAAGAGTTTAATTCTGGGAAGATTTAGCGACAAAACGAGCGATTCGATGGAATATCAATCAAACAACCAAAAAAATAGCGTATTTTGAAAAAAAAAGTTGACGATAGGGGCAAAAATCCGTTTAATAGCGCTCGTTGCCCGGATAGCTCAGTCGGTAGAGCAGAGGATTGAAAATCCTCGTGTCGGTGGTTCGATTCCGCCTCCGGGCACCATACAATAAGATTGTTGGTGTAGTTCTAGATTTATTAATTAAATGCTAGATCACGAATAGTCAAAAGAATTTAGTGTGCCGACTTAGCTCAGTAGGTAGAGCAACTGACTTGTAATCAGTAGGTCACCAGTTCGACTCCGGTAGTCGGCACCATTCTTTTGCCTCGATAGCTCAGTCGGTAGAGCAGAGGATTGAAAATCCTCGTGTCGGTGGTTCGATTCCGCCTCGAGGCACCATACAATTCCCTTTTAGTTCAGTTGGTAGAACGCCGGACTGTTAATCCGTATGTCGCTGGTTCAAGTCCAGCAAAGGGAGCCATACAATTTAGTCTTTATCTTTTTAAAGATTAATAAAAAATTAGTGCCGACTTAGCTCAGTAGGTAGAGCAACTGACTTGTAATCAGTAGGTCACCAGTTCGACTCCGGTAGTCGGCACCATTTCTTCCTTGTAAGAAGAACACAAAATCTGTTCCCTTTTAGTTCAGTTGGTAGAACGCCGGACTGTTAATCCGTATGTCGCTGGTTCAAGTCCAGCAAAGGGAGCCATATTAAAGAGCCTGTTTTTATAAAGGTTCAAGGTTGTTGGTTTATCCAGCAATAGCAAAAAAATAAGTGTGCCGACTTAGCTCAGTAGGTAGAGCAACTGACTTGTAATCAGTAGGTCACCAGTTCGACTCCGGTAGTCGGCACCATTTTTTTGCCTCGATAGCTCAGTCGGTAGAGCAGAGGATTGAAAATCCTCGTGTCGGTGGTTCGATTCCGCCTCGAGGCACCATATAATTCCCTTTTAGTTCAGTTGGTAGAACGCCGGACTGTTAATCCGTATGTCGCTGGTTCAAGTCCAGCAAAGGGAGCCATATTAAAAGCCTCATCATTTTGATGAGGCTTTTTTTATGCTTGTTATTTAATAAGCTCACCACTACCATACCCCCTACCCTACCAATCCCATAAACATACTATCATTATGATACAACAGGGATTGAGATCATTTATTTCACAAAGGTTACACCATGACTGAAACTCCATCAGGTAAACCAGACAATACTGGTATTAAACGAGTAATTAAAGCCACAGGGTTTTCGATTCAAGGTTTAAAAGCCGCATTTAAGCATGAAGCCGCTGTTCGTCAAGAATTCGCGATGTTAGTTATCGCCACCCCTATCGCCTTATTACTTGATGTATCTACGATAGAGCAAATTTTATTAATTGGTGTCTTCGTTTTGATCTTTATCGTAGAGCTACTAAATTCAGCCATAGAGGCCGTTGTTGACCGTATTGGCTCTGAGCATCATGAATTAAGTGGTAGAGCTAAAGATATTGGTTCCGCCGCTGTGTTTGTCGCTCTGGGCTTTGCTGGCTTTACTTGGCTAATGATCCTAGGTAACCACTATTTATAATTCTATTTATCTTGAATAGATAAATAGAAAGTAATCATTTTAAAGAGGAAGATGTTAATGAACCCTATTATTCAAACACTAAAAGAACACAATGTCAGTGATGAAAAAATCGCAGAAGTATTTCAAGCTCTAACACAAAATCCATTAGCTGCGATTGCAACAATCCAAAGCTTAGGTATTCCACAAGAAAAACTTCAGCCATTAATGATGCAAGTAATGACAAACCCAAGCTTGATTAAAGAAGCCGTAGAAGAACTAGGTTTGGATTTTTCAAAAGTAGAAGAAGCAAAAGCAAAGCTTGAAGAGAATCAATAAATCTTTTCAGTTGTTCACAATAGAGCCCTGACTTCGGTCGGGGCTTTTTTATATTATTCATGACAATTTAATTACGACAACCTCCCTATAGCTTCCCCCTCTGAATATATACATATTTATGGCTAATTTAGCCACAATATACAACCGCCATCCCATTTCAAAATTACTTATTAGCTTTTTTACTCAAAAATAAAAAACCAACACAACCCAAAAACAACCAAAAAAATAAAGAACTCGCAACATTTAAATTAAATAACACCAAAGTAGTACCTTACAATTAACTTCTTATTAATAAATATAAAAATTAAGAATAAAAATATGATGTAACGCACACTTATAACATTATGAAAATAAAACATTCCAGTATATGATACCAAAAAACAATTTATAGAATTGCACTCCATAAACTTAGGGCTAAACCAATGAAAAGAATAATCTTAATTTTATCAATTTTAATATCAGGGTGTGCAACAACAGAAAAACCAGTATGGTATACAAAAAGCAATTCAGATACAGAGTTATATATTTATTCTGTAGCTCAAGGACGAAGCTTGAGTCATGCAAAAAAAATAGCTATTAATAATATTAACGAAAAACTATGGACGCAAGTTGATTCATCTTTCTACATGCGCGATGTAGCTAAAGATAATAATGGGAATAGTACATCAAACAGTTTAGTTGATAATAAAATAAATACAAAAACGGCAAAACTCACACTTAATGGTGTCGAATATCTAAAATCAGAAGAAAACGAACTCGGCTCTTTTGTTGAAGCTAGAGTGAAAAAACCTCTGATAAAAAAACAACTTATATCAGAATTACAACAACTTAATCAAAATGCAGAATCTCAATTAAAAGCCCTTAAGCATTCAGACACATTATTGTGGTGGCTAAACAATCAAAATAGTCAAAACCTTAAAAAAGATGCATTGGTGAGAATAGCAATGCTCTCTGTAGTGGCTCCGAAAGAGAGTTTTAATACAAAACCTCTTGATGAATTATTATTGAAATTAAATACGGTTAAAAGCTCACTTCTTATTCAGATCAAATCAAATAATATGAATGAGAAGACTGCATCACTACTAAGTGATAAATTTTCGTCTGAGAAAATAGCTACAACTCGTACTTATAATAAATATACAACCCATTATTTAAGCTTGATAAGTGAACACCGAAAAAACATTGTTGGTGATGCTTATATCTCTACACTTATAACCGAGATAAAAATAACTAATAAAAAAGGGAAAATAATCTCAAGTAACGAGATTATCTCTTCTGGTAATTCAGTGACTGGCTATAAAATGGCAAATGAAGGTGCTAGCCGTCATTTTGCACAACAAATTGATGACGACGGATTATGGAAATCCCTTGGTATAAATCAATAATAAAACTCTTGGAGCAACCTTTTCATGTTTAAAAAAACACTTTTAGCTACCACTTTGTTAATCATATTACCTGGCTGTAGTCTCACTGGACCAGATGCCATTTGTACACCAGATACTCGCGTTAACATTGAGACTGCAGATGTACAAATGCCTTCAACAGAAGACTTAAAAGTTATCATTTTACCTATTGATGCTGAATTTAAAGATAGTTCAAATGAAAAAGTTAAATCAGTTATTCGTAATGCATTAGAAGATCAAGTAGCTAATTCTGGCGCAAACTTAGTTGATCGTAAACTGGCTAATAAGCTAAAAGGTGAGATCAAACTTGCAGAGCAAAGTGGTCGCTATAACAGTAAAGGTGTACCTGTCGCTGATTATGCAATTTTAACTGAAATTGTTTCAACTGATTTTAGCAAATCATATCAAGAAGCTTACAGCTACGAAAATGATGACGGTGAAACGAAACACGTACCTGCAAAATGCAGTTATGAAGTCGATGTAAAAGCAATTGCAAAAGTTGTTTCATTACCGAGCATGGAACTAGTTAAACGTATTGAATTATCTGGTGATGAGTACATGATAACTGAAACTCGCAGTTCATCATGCCCAATGTCTACAGCTCAATACACTGCATTAGCAAGTAAAGCTGGTGCCGAGTCAGTTGAACATACTCATGATCTAAAAGATTTATTAGCTCCAAGTGCACCAATCATGGAACTTCGTCAGTGCGAAGAAGGCAACATGGTAAAAGTAGCCATGGGTCAGAACAAAAAAGTTTCTCCAGGTCTAAGCGTTCAATTTTCTAAAGCAATGAAAAATGAAGAAGGTGAAGTTGAGACGTTTGGTATTGGCGAAGGTGAAGTTGTTGATATCCCTGAACACGGTATCAAGCCAACTTACTCTTGGGTGTCTATTGATGAAGAAGTTGCATTAAAAGTACAAAAAGGCAACCAAGCAAAACTAGAGCCTAAAAAATGTTCACTTTTAGACTTAGAGTGTCAAGCAAACAGATACGGTGTACCACTATAATATGAAAAAATTATTTATCGCTACAGCAATAATGGCCACTTTAGCAGGCTGTTCAAGCACTCAAACAGTAAAAGAAACTCAAACTTTTGCCACTTGTACTTTCCCTGATAGCCCAACAGTTGAAGCTCCAGCTTGGATCTGTGATGTAATGCCAAAAGATCTTGCTGCTGGCGCGACTGGTTATGCAAAGAAAAGTGCTGCGGGCATGACTATCATGCGTAAAATTGCATCAAACAATGCTCGAGTAGCTCTTGCTTCTCAATTTCAAACTGACATAAACAACATGTTCAAACAAGCAATTGAAGGCAGCGTTGATACAACAACTGCTTTAGGTTCAAATGAACAAGTTCTAGAAACGTTTGAAAGTATTACAAAAAATGTAGTTACTCGCACACTAACAAATAGCCGTTTAATCGTGAGTCAAACAAGCCCTTCAGGTGGTTTATACGTACTTGTGGGGATGGACCAATCTGCTTACGATATGAATGTGAACAAAATAGTCGATGAAGTCACTAATGACGACTCAGCTCTTTGGAATCAATTCAATAACGAACAGGCTGCCGATGATCTAGCAAAAGCTCTAGAGTCATTGAAGCAATAATCATCTTGATGAATTGCCTCGCTTAATTAAAAGGCTACCTGCGGGTAGCCTTTTACCTTTCTACCCTATCTATTTCAAACTCAGGATAATATTCATGTCTAATTCGGTAGCAAAAAATACAGCTGTAGTCGCTATTGTCTCCATACTTACTTTTAATACCGCTTTTGCTGATGATAAATTTTCAGATCTTGATAAAGCGGTAGCCAAACAAAAACAACCTCACTCAGAAAAAGTCGCAGAATTTCATGCTTATGTGAATGCTTACTTAGATCAATATGAAAGTTGGAGAGATCAATACACCAAAGATTTAGATATTCAACGAGCTCAGCTTATTGAATCGTGGGGTGAAGGTGAAGTTTCAGATAAAACCAAAAAGGTAGAATATTCTCAAGATGGACAAACCAAAACCGTCATCGACTATGAATCAAATACAATGTCTGTCTCTTTACTTATCGATGAAAACTACAATTCAGATGACATACAAAAATTGACAGAAAAAGCGCCATCATCAATTGATGGGCAAATTTTAGATCTTAAAAATGTAAAAGCCGAAGAAGAAAAAGATCTCTATTCTTCAAGTAAAGAAAAAATAGAATCTCAATTTATTATCACTCAAACTCAGCAACAAATGAATGAGTTAGACATACAAGCTGAACTCTTAATTAACTCAAATACGGGGATCCCTAATTCCTATATTTATGAGCGAGCTTATAAGAAAAAAATGGCGCTTATTCTTCAATCCAAAGAACGAATAAACGCCCAATCAAAAATTTACAAGGCCATGAGAGAAAAGCATGGTATCCCTGAAGAAAAAATAACGATTAATGAAGAAAGCACGACTATTGCTAACGTTACAACAAAGAAAAAGAGCGTAAAACCATCAGTTACAACTGACCTATCGCAAATAAAAGAACAACAGCAAATCCAAAAAGAAAATGTGATTACTTCAAATACAACCGATAAAAGCAAAGAGTTAAATTTAGAGAATATAAAGCCAATTGCAAAGCCAATAACAACAGTAGAAACAGCAAAAGTTCCAGTATCAATTCCAGAGAAAAAGCCAGCTACTATAGTCAATGTACCAAAAGAAACAACTAAAAAAATCGTTAATTATAAGGTCAAGCTACCAGAAAATAGCCTTAAAAAGCGAGCTTCTCAATATAAAGAATTAGCTGAAAAAGAAAGTAAAAACTGGGAAATTGATGCCGCTTTAGTCATGGCTATTATGCACAGTGAATCTGCTTTTCGTCCTGACGCCAAATCTCATGTTCCTGCTTTTGGTTTAATGCAAGTTGTACCATCAAGTGCAGGCCATGATGTAAATAAACAAATGAGAAACATTGATGCACCAATGAACTCGGCAGACCTATATAAGCCAATAATTAACGTAGAAACAGGTACTGCTTATCTACATATTTTGAATAATCGTTACTTAAAGTCGATTAAAAACAGTGAAAGCCGCTTATATTGTGTGATCGCAGCCTATAACACGGGTGCAGGTAATGTAGCTAAAGCCTTCAATGGCAATAAATCCACAAATATAAAGCGAGCTTCCACCGTAATAAATGAAATGTCTCCAAATGAAGTTTATGAGCATTTAATCAAAAATCTTCCTTATGACGAAACGAAAAATTATCTCAAAAAAGTGAATTCGCGAATTGATTTATATCGTTAATAACAAGAACCAAATATAGGCCATTTATGTTTAAGATTTTTCCATTAATTTTCATCTGTTTCGGTATTTATATCGGGATTAATTACAGCGATGAAGTAGAAGCCATCATTGAAACAGACACATTTAAAAGTATTCAAGAAAAAGTAGAAACGCTGTTCTTAGATAAAATAGAAGAGATTAAAGGGTAAGTAATGACTACACATGATATAGAAGAAACAACTGCGTCTACGCTAAAAACACAAGTTCAAGAAAAGTGGACTCGAACTATCGCCTTGGCCTCAGTCGTCTCAATTGCATTAGGGGGGTTCAACGATACCTTTGATGCATTAGATAAAATGACAGATTTCGGTTTATCTCAATTAACAGATATACCCTCTCACAATAAACTAGAGAGAGTTTATATTCGAGCCTCTTCTGGGGTTCTAGATGAGACGTTTGGTGCTCCGGTTTACATAAAAAAATCGAGTTCTGGCGATACGATAAAATATTATTCAGACAAGCAATTTATTTTATCTGCAATCACTCGTGATGATGCCATTGTTGCCTTTTTAGTCTTTCCTAATAAAGGTTTTCAACCTAACACGCTAGAACACGCTGGAGGCAGTTCATTCTTCGAGCAACCTTTGCATAAAATAGAAAGTGTTAATGACATCCGATCTTCTTATGCAAGAACAGGTAATTATTATATAGAAGAAAATAATGGTGGTGATTTTGGCTACCTGTACTCCTCTATTAGTGGGTTTAGCGAATTTTTGCTGCCTTTATCAGACGAAAATAGAAAGCGTCTTTCTGATTTAGCTGACGCCCAAATGCTAGATGAAAATGTAGTTAAGACAATAGAAAATATTAGGAAAAACGTAAAGCCTAACTTCTACGGCTATAGCACTCTCAACTTAGCCACTCTAGAAGACGCTATCTTATCTAATTCAGAATATAGACTGATAAACAAATAAATCCTGCCTTAAGGCTACGATGTTTTCGTAGCCTTAATTTGAGAATAACAATGGCTAATTTAGAATTTGAACAACTGTTAAAAAAATTAAAAACCAATAAAAGAATCATCATACAAGCACATGATTTTCCTGATCATGATGCTATCTCTTCTGCTTTCGCACTTGCTTACCTATTAAAAGAACTTGGTCATAACCCTTACATCACCTATCAAGGTTATATTGATCGTATTTCTTTAAAAAACATGATCAATTTATTATCAATACCCGCTATCGAAACCCACTTATTAAACTTACAACCTGACGATAAAATTATTATTGTTGATGGTTGTATTGGAGAAAAAAACATCACTGATCTTCCAGGCTTGGAGGTAGGTGTTATTGATCATCATAATGTTACTGCTCCTAATTTTGTTTGGTATTCTGATATACGCAGTAATTACGGCTCAACCGCAACGATTATGGTGGAATATTTTAAGTACTTTAAAATTAGCATTCCAACAGACATAGCGACAGCCTTATTAGTTGGTTTATCTTTTGATACTGCTAACTTTACTCGTGCTGTAAGCCCTCAAGATCTTCAAGCTCTATTCACTCTACAAAGCAAAGCTAACACTGATTTAGTGCATCGTATTTGTCGCAATCAAATCGAATTAGATGAACTGATGCTCTTTGAATCTTTGATCAGCACAATGAAGCGAGAAGGGAATGCTGCTTTTTCCTCTCTACCTAAAGGCTGCTCTAAAAACATGCTTGGTGTTCTAGGGGATTTTTTACTGAGTGTCCACGAAATTGATATTGTTGTTTTAAGCGCACAATGCAATGAAAGAACTTATTTATCACTACGATCTGAATGCAACAAAAACAACGTAGAAAAAATCATTAGAAATACATTAAATGATAGCGGAATAGGCTTTGGTGGAGGGCATTCACATATGGCAGGAGGTGTATTAAATAGCTCTTCTCTACACTGTAACTCTGTTGAGTATATCTATGACTTATTTAAACCAAACTTAGTGTTAAGCTAATTTAATCATAATTATTGATATCCCAGATACAACAAAGCCCCGATTTTCATCGAGGCTTTGTCATTTAAATGTGGTACCGGTAGGCGGACTTGAACCGCCACTCCTTTCGGAAAGGGATTTTGAATCCTTAACGCTACGCTAATTCCGTGTATGAACAATCACTAGAAGTTATATCCATACCGAAATCCATGACAACTACCCTGCATGAAATTCACTGTTTAATAGCGCAAGCAGCCTCTCATAGCCCTATCTCGTTTGACCATAGTTCATCACAAGAGCTTAGGACTAAACCACTCTGAAAAGCGATTTAATCAATACATATGAATCATAGCGTTACGCTATAAAGGCAACGGATTTTGAATCCTTAACGCTTCGCTAGTTTCGTGTATAAGCAACCACTCGAAATTATTTTCAAACTAGAATCATTTATAATTTTCAATCTTAAACTCATAATAACCGGTATCTTGACAATCCAATATCTCAAAATTAAAGTTTGGTAACTCTATATCATCAGACACAAATTTTTCTGTAATTACATCTCCATTTGGTAATGTAAATGCAGCTGTATATATTAATGGATCATTGAATAAAGTCGGCGGGTTCATATATCCAATATAGCTAGACATACCAATATTTGCTGCTTTAGATTCTCCTGAATAGGTAAAGATAGCACCACTTCTTAAATCTTCTACGTCAATATCTAATATCTCAGCACGTAAACCGTAATCAAATTCAAAATGATATGCTGGAGTACCACTGTCAGGGATTTCATCTTGAAAAATCACTTTATTTCTTCCAGCATCTAAAGTTATTTGAATACTGATTGGTCCATTCCATAATATTGGGTTTTTACATACATTCTCTGGTGGAATATCAATATCAGGACCTACATCAAAAGCAACATCATAAATTCCGTGAATAATATCTTTATCTTTAGTCAAAATAGAGTATTGGTCTTTATTTTCGCCCTCAGATGTAAGCAGTAATTCATTACCTTCAGTTACTAACATTAATGACATTGGATCATCACCCGTTGATAACTCTATCTCTAGATTGGCATGCGTACCAAATTCATTTGTTTCTGAAACAATCGACCATGTGCCCTCTTGAACCTCATCACCTTCTTTAATTATCACCATCTCTTTATTAGAAAATGACAGTTCAATTAATACGATTTTTGGCTGCCCATTTGTTGAGTCATCAGCTAAGTAATACCATGTTTTACCTTTGAACATATCCTCTGTCATATTTGAAGCACTAAAGGACCCACTTAAATCATCTTCAGTCCAAAAAATAAGATCACCAACACCTTCAGCAATACTTAATAATAATTTATCTGAAGTATAAACAAACTCATCACTTTCATCTTTTTGATTATCAATAATTGTATAGAGTTTATTACCTTCTAATTGATATTTAATAGACTCTTTTACATTACCATCATTATGATAAAAATGTATAGACCCATCTTTAAACGAGACTTTTTGAACTCCATCTTCTAAAAGGAAATGTGTATTTAAACTACCATTATGCCAGCTATTTTTTTCAACTAAGTGTTGCTCTAAATTTTTAATTTGTTCTTTTTCAACAAACTTACCATCACTATCAATAATCAGTAATTTATTATCCAATTCAAGTAATGTGTTGTTATTTACACTATGCAATATACGAGTTTTACTTTCTTTAACAATTTTATCAACTATATCAAGATCCGTTGGCATTTTTGCTGCAGCAAGTGCTCGTGCAATATAATGAGCTTTAATACCATCAGTATCATCTTCTTTTAATTCGATATAATCACCTGCTATAACACTCTCTGGTAGTTCAAGTTCTGAAGCTAAAGCTGATGTTGATATGTTTTTTCTTTTTGCTAATGTTGTAAATGGTGTAACAACAGACTCTTGCCCTGATGCTATCATTGAATAACTTTGTAAAACTGGCAAACCTGATATATCACTATCCTTAGTTTTACCAGAAATAACATTAGCAATAATAGGTAAATTTAATTGTGTCTCTGTTAGGCTAAAAGAACCATCTTCTTTAGTGTAACCTGCCTTTTCGCTAGTCTCACATATACCATTTTTATTTTCATCAATACAAATTTCTGCCTCTGATAAATATCCATCAATTACTTTAATTGTTTTTACAAATTCATTTTTTGATGGAGATTCATCATCACTACCTCCACAACCAGATAAAGATAAAGATAATATTGATATAATTGATGTTGCAAGAAGCGTTTTAGATAATTTCATTCTTTGCCTTTTAGTATGATTAATTATAAGGATTTTAATAACAAAAAATTCAGCTAATTTACATCAGAAACCAATTTAAAAAAATATAATTTACTTTTTTTCAATCACTTGAATTCAAAAATTCAAATATAAATCACACTCCGAAAGAGAGTTTATTGTTTTACCAAAATTAGAAACAATACATGAAAAACGTAAACTCAACTCCGAAGTAAGAAGTGGCACCTAACAATTGGAAGCATAAACTGATTTTGTTTATGATGAACCATAGATAGACCATCGTGCAGAATTAGCAGCTGATAACGGGAGTTTAATAAAGGCAGAAGAGTTGGTAACGAGAAAAGAAAAGTGAGTTGCAATTTCCATTGTGCCAGATACAACAAAGCCCCGATTTTCATCGAGGCTTTATCATTTAAATGTGGTACCGGTAGGCGGACTTGAACCGCCACTCCTTTCGGAAAGGGATTTTGAATCCTTAACGCTTCGCTAATTCCGAGTATGCACAATCACTAGACGTTATATCCATACCGAAATCCATGATAACTACCCTGCATGAAATTCACTGTTTAATAGCGCAAGCAGCCTCTCATAGCCCTATCTCGTTTGACCATATTCAAACACAAGAGTTTAGTATCAGTAATTTTCTACCAACTAGCAGCATATCTATGTTTAGAGCTAAATTTCCGATTATGAATGTAGGAATAGATACATTGCTGTAATTCCACCAGCGATTATTGAAACCATCCCACCAAAAATATTCCAAAACATTCAGCAGACAATGACGCATGATAACCCCTGATTGTCATCGCTCTACACTCTTATCATTATCAAGGTTTGAAATTGAATTCAAGTACACTCAATACTCATCTACCAAGAGTGAAAATTAAGCAAGGCCATTGACCATAGTAAACATCTCATTCTTACTTTCATCAGCTTTGAGTGCGAGCATCTCATCAATACGATTCAATCTTGCTTCTTTTTTAAGACCAAAAAAATCCATCTTATCAAGAATATACATAGTCAACACAGTCAATACAGCGGTTAATATGGACGAGATGATAATCGACCATGGTTCGCCGATATTAATAGAATTGAGCCATGTTTCAATACCAATACTGGCAAGAATTGTTAGTGAACTGGCGGCAAGTTTGAGTAGTGCATCGCCTTTTTCTTCCATCGTTTTGTTGTTATCCATCAGCACTGGACCGATTTGCATGAGGATTTTTATCCCTTCTTTAATCATGCGAACAATATTTTTGAATACACCAACAAAGCAATTTACTATGCCTTCCAATAGCATGGAAATAAAATTTTTAATAAATGAGAACATGCCATCTTTCAGCGAAGTTCCGGCCTGAACAAGAATGTGTGTCTTCATTCTTTTCATGCGAATGGACAGAGCAGATTTAAATGACTTGGCATTGACACCTCTTTCTATACCCTGCACAAGACAATCTTTTAGTTCATAATACAAAGGTTTAATCATGAAGATAATGATGTCTCCGAGTGATTGATTTGCCGCAGCACTTCCTGCGTCTTTTGCCATTCTGGTTCGAATTTCTTTTCTATCTTGAAGTTTTTTATCTACGTACTTTTGCTTGTTCTTATTATTTATTTTCTTACCTCGGTTTGATTTGAATAAATCATACTCATCTTCGGCATTTTTTTTAATGGTTGAGTCTGTTGAGAATAAATTGTTTAGTACGATATCATTCGTTTTTAAGTCTATCTCTTTTTGTACCTTATTCATTTTGTTCGCCATGTTTTGTCTAACTATCAATTCTTCATCGGTAAGATCGCGAACTTTATTCCCCTTTTTATTAATAATGTAACCTTTGTCAATCTCTTCTCTTAGATGAGCCTCTGTCTTATCAGATTTACCAATATCTTTGCCGCGATTGTTTTCAAAGCTAGTGGCGACCAGATTATCTTCAGAATTAATGATGTCTTTAATATCTGAATCTGTAAGTGCTTTGTTTTGTTTTAGGTTATTGCAGATCACTGCACACGGGACTGCGTGGTCGATTTCCGTCCTTTGACTATACTTTTCAACACCTTTTGCATGAGTGCCGCTTTCATAAATATCTTTGTGACCATCATATCCATCAGCGACTGTTCGCTCTCCGTTAAAGTGTTTTTTATGAGCTTCACTCATTTTTGAACCATCACGCATGTTTATCGTAATGTCATTGCTGCTATAAACTAAATTTCCACCGTTGTATTTAGCTCTACTATCATGCTTCTTGATAAATTCTTGTTCATTTAAATACTCGGTGTAGCTATCGAGCATCGGAGCATGATCTTTGGGTTTGTCGTAACTGAATGATTTACACTCACTATACAATCGAGTCGCAGTGATCCCCTGTTTCGTTCCTATTTTGAAAGCTCGCATCGTTCCATCTAGTAAGCTTAAAAAAACGGGTTCCAAGATATGATCGAGTGAATCAATGTGGTCATCAAAAGATTTGAATAACGCTTGCACCTCTTCACGAGAAACAGACACATCCGCATTTTGAATGCGCTTTGAATACTCTTGAGACATATCGGAAAAGTCAAGGGTGCCTTGGTCAACATTACCCTCTAAATGTCGATTAGTATCGACATTATTAGGTACAGAACGTATATGCGAACTTTTTTCAAGTTGACGTAGTTTGGCTCTTCTTGCTTTTAGTTTGTGCAAATCATTCATAACAACCTCAACCTTAAGCCGCTAAACTATTCCAAGCTTCAATGAACTCTTCTTCATGAGTGTTTTGCTCATCATCAGCCCATATCACCATGTGCACGATCTTATCAAAGATGGCGATATGTCTAGGATCATTGAAGTTGTTCTGTTCAATCATTTGCCACACGGTGTTGAGATTCGGCGGGTTGTTAAACCAAACATCCAATCGCTGCAGTGTTGCCTTAGATAAAACGTTTTCTTTACCTAGACCCGCAACAAGTTCGACAAGTTCTGCGCGCTCGTCACCACAAATTTCATGATCCGCATTTGCTGCACAAATACCTACTGCGAACGCAGTTAGCAAGAAGCTTTCTCTCACCTCAATATCACGTAAAATCACCGCCAATTCATCTCGCAGTTTATCTAAGGCGAGAGCATTCTCAGCGTCTGACTTTTGCTTACCTTGTTGGCGAGCTTGTTCAAGATCTTTTTGCTGCTTGCCTTTACTTCTCGAATCCAACGCAGCACCCGCTGCTGCTCCAGCAACTCCAGCTCCTGCGGCAACAGCACTTGCTCCAGCTAATGAACTAGCAAGTGTTGCTGCACCTAAAATTGAACCACCACCAGTAAAAGGAGCAGCTGCAATAGCACCTACACCAATCACTGCTCCGCCTATTACCTTTTTCCAGAAGCTCATTAATAATCTCCAAAATACAAATAGTTGATATACCAGTTCAACTTAAAAACCTGAGGATCAGTACCTATAAATTATTCGCAATCCCGTCAAAAATATTGATACCAACATTTCTCAAGAAGATATAAGAAAACAATTACAATGAATGTGATATGCATTGCAATTCAAAATCCCCCAAATTTAACTGCTTATAATTCAATCATTCACATCCAAAATCTTTTTTCCAAGTACATTGAATAAAGTACCCTAATATTTACTCCTACGATTACCAGATCATTGACAACACAGCACATAAGCGAAATCGTAAGAAGAATTTCAGAACCAGTTATAGTAATATATACATTGTTACTATTTAGCTTTGCTTTACTCTCATACTTATGGGGGTAATGACATAGTAGAATCATCACACGATGTCATTCTGGATAATCTCTTATAGTAGTGACGTTGCACTCCTACCATTACCAGATTTGAAATTGATTTAAAACTACAGCAATTCTTTTTCTACAAAGCGTGAAAAAATCATCATAACACCGTAAATTCACCATGGTACGACCATGAAAATTCAGTCATGGTCCTCTTGGTAATACAAGCTTATGAATACAGCTAAAATCAGGAAACCTTTAGCTTACTCGAACTATTTTAAGAGCTGATTTTGTTTGTGATGAACCATAGATGGACCATGGGCAAAATTTCAGGGCTAATTAAGAGAGTTTATTGGGATGGATTTTCGTTGATAATAGGTAAGGTATTTTGAGTTGCAATTTCCATTGTGCCAGATACAACAAAGCCCCGATTTTCATCGAGGCTTTATCATTTAAATATGGTACCGGTAGGCGGACTTGAACCGCCACTCCTTTCGGAAAGGGATTTTGAATCCCTCGTGTATACCAATTTCACCATACCGGCTTTATCAGCATTGCTGCTTGATGTGGTTGATTATACTCAGAGATCATAGGCGCGCAAGCTCTTTATTACTCTGTTGTATTGTTTGCTGAAATATTCAACAGTTATTTACAATCAACTTTTCATTTTTAACTCTTCTGTCGTTATACTGCTGCTAGTTTTTTAAATTTATGGAAGAAAAAATGAAGACACAAAAACAAGCAGGATTTATACGACGCATGGGGGCTTGGTTTTACGACAGCCTAATAATAAGTGCGATTATGATGTTAACCGGTGGTGTTATCGTCGCAACGCTTGAAATGCTATATGGCGTAGGTATCATCAGCTATGGTTCATTCCCTGATGTTAGTTCTTATTTAAACCATGATCCGATGTGGAGCAATCTGTACCCAATCACTCTCATTTCTGTTTTTGTTGGTTTCTTTGCTTATTTTTGGTGCCAAGGCCAAACATTGGGTATGCGCGCTTGGAAACTACAAGTTCAACAGTTTGATGGTTCTCCAATCACATTAACTCAAGCGATAATCCGCATGTCTACGTCTGCATTTGGTTTAGGTAATCTTCTTGTGTTTATGTCTCATGACAATGCGGCTTTTCAAGATACTTGGGCAAAAACTCGCGTAATTGTATTAGATAAAGCGGTATAAACGCTCACTTATTCGATATATAAAAAAAGGAGACACTGATTAAGTATCTCCTTTTTTATGTTTATTATATTTATGCTATAGCTTTCTATTTAACAACCCAATGGTTATTAATAAGAATACTAAACTGGGTCCTAAAGCACCAAATATGGGGTGAATGTTATAAACCAATGTCATGGGGCCAAAAACTTCATTAGAAATATAAAAACTAAACCCTGCAATCACACCTGAAAGTATCCTTGCCCCCATTGTAACGCTTCGTAAGGGGCCAAATACAAAGGAAAGCGCTAAGAGCATCATTACGGCAACCGAGATGGGTTGCAGTGCTTTTCGCCAAAATGCCAATTCATACCGAGAAGCATCCAATTCTGAATCTTTTAAATAATTAACGTAATGATACAAACCCGTTAGTGATTGCTCTTCTGGTTTAACACTGACCACAGCTAATTTATCGGGTGTTAGTGTTGTTGTCCAATTGAGGTGATCGAGCTTTTTCTCGCTAATCACGCTCTCATCCTTCATCTGAGTAATAGAGACATCACTTAGCTTCCAGCCCGCTTCTTCTGATTCATATTCAGCTTTTTGAGCAAAAATAATATCATTCAATTTTCTGTCTTTATTAAACTGCCATAACGTTACGCCATAAAGCTTAGCTTGTTCATCAACACGTGATAGGTAAATGAAATCATCGCCATCTTTTGCCCAAACCCCCGTTCTCATGGAGGCGATATTCCCCCCTGAAACCGAAAATGCACGTAAATCTCGGGCCATTTTTTGGGCTTGTGGCGCTCCCCATTGACCTAAAGCCATCACCATTAGCATTAGTGGGATTGCGGTTTTTAATACAGAAACACCAATATCTAACTTCGAATATCCCGCCGCTTGCATTACAACAAGTTCAGAGCTTGCTGCTAACATTCCAAGGCCAATGAGGGCTCCAAGTAAAGCCGCCATCGGGAAGAACATTTCAATATCACGTGGCATACTTAAGATGACAAAATACAACGCATCTAAAAGATCATATGTCCCTTTACCTACTTTACGTAATTGCTCTACGTATTTAATGATTGAAGACAGACCGACTAACGTAATTAAACACAGCGACGATGTCGCGATAATAGTACGGCCAATATACCAATCTAAAATCTTAAACATGTTTTGGTTTTCTCCGCATTTTATCTTTCAGTTTTCTCACAAACACACTGTCCATAGAATTCAATGCTATACCAATAAAAAGTAGCACGACATTAATGACCCACAACCCAATAGAAGGATGTAAACTCCCCTCTTCTATTGCTGATTTACCTGCACTGAGTGATAAGAAATACGCAAGGTATAATAAAATAGCAGGGGCTAATTTGGCAAATCGCCCTTGCCTTGGATTAACGGCCGATAATGGCACAACCACCATGGTTAATAATGGAATACAAAGAATTAAAGAAATACGCCATTGTAACTCAGCTTTGGCTTCCAATTCAGGGCGCTTCATTAAATCTAATGTTGGTAATGCATCCCAATCTCTGCGTTTTTCTTTAACTTCTTTTTGGCCAATAAGAACTTCATAAGACTCAAAGTTACTTTCTAAATAATCAAGCCTAGTTGGAATGCCCTCATAACGAATCCCATTATCCAATACTAAAACTTGGCGACCATCATTCAGTTGCTTAACCCTTCCTTTTTCTGAAACCAAAACACTTGGTCTTAATGAGTCATTAGGAACCGGCTGAGCTAGGAATATATTAACAAGATGCTTACCACCGTCATCACTAATATCATCAATGAATACAACAGCTTTACCGTCTGGGGACGGTTTGAATTGTCCTTTTTGCAGCAATTCAACACCAGCATCTGACTCAACATTTTCCATCAATTTGGTGCTTTGTTCTTGGCTCCAAGGTGATAACCAAAGTGAGTTAACTGCGGCAATACCACCAGTAATTAATGCAAGATATAAGGCTGCACGAATAAGGATTGAATTCCCCATCCCTGTCGCATTCATTACCGTAATTTCACTTTCTGCATATAGGCGACCGAAGGTCAGCAAGATACCAATAAAAATACTCAGAGGCAGCATCAGCAACCCCATTGCAGGCATGTTATAGCCAACTAATGATAGAATTAATCCCCCCGGAATATCTCCATCCGATGCATCGGCTAAAATCTGTATAAATTTTTGGCTCATAAAGATCAAAAACAGCACAAAAAAGATCGCTAATTGGCTCTTTAATGTTTCCTTGATCAAATATCTAATAATAATCACGTCGAATCTACCTATAGAAAACTTGTATTTTTGCCAGAATCACTATAATTTCCGTGTTAACCATTTATTTTTTAATCTTTGGCTAAATGTTAGCCTGTGAAATCGGAACACCAATAGTATAGTATCTAACAAGATTTTGCTCATTATCTAACATTTAGTTCTATTTGTCTTTAGGATGTAGGAGTACGCATGGAGTTCAGTGTAAAAAGTGGCAGTCCAGAGAAACAGCGCAGCGCATGTATCGTTGTCGGTGTTTTCGAACCACGTCGTTTATCTCCAATCGCAGAACAGCTAGATAAAATCAGTGACGGTTACATTAGTTCACTACTTCGCCGTGGTGACCTTGAAGGTAAACCAGGCCAAATGCTGTTGTTGCATCAAGTACCAAATATTCTTTCTGAGCGTGTTTTATTAGTAGGTTGTGGTAAAGAGCGTGAACTTGGCGAGCGCCAATATAAAGATATTATCAAAAAGACCATCAGCACACTAAATGAAACGGGCTCTATGGAAGCAGTATGTTTCCTTACCGAATTACACGTTAAAGGCCGTGATACTTACTGGAAGGTACGTCAAGCGGTTGAATCAACCAAAGACAGCTTGTATACCTTTAATCAGTTCAAGAGCAATAAACCAGAAACTCGTCGCCCATTACGCAAGTTAGTCTTCAATGTACCTACTCGTCGTGAATTAAGTTTAGGCGAAAAAGCAATTAACCATGGTTTGTCGATTGCCTCTGGCGTGAAAGTATCAAAAGATTTAGGCAACATGCCACCAAATGTTGCAAACCCTGCTTATCTTGCTTCTCAAGCTCGCCGCTTAGCTGATGATTATGAAACCGTTACCACTAAGGTTATCGGTGAAGAAGAGATGAAAAAGCTAGGCATGACGTCTTACTTAGCGGTAGGTCAAGGTTCTCATAATGAATCTATGATGTCGGTAATGGAATACAAAGGTCACCCTAATCCTGATGCAAAACCTATTGTCCTTATTGGTAAAGGTCTGACTTTCGATTCAGGCGGTATCTCTATCAAACCAAGTGATGGTATGGATGAGATGAAGTACGACATGTGTGGTGCGGCTTCTGTATTTGGCGCAATGAAAGCATTAGCTCAATTAAACCTTCCATTAAATGTGGTTGGTGTACTGGCTGGTTGTGAAAACATGCCAAGCAGTAACTCTTACCGTCCTGGTGATATTTTAACCACCATGTCAGGTCAAACTGTTGAAGTATTAAACACAGATGCTGAAGGTCGTTTAGTTCTTTGTGATGCATTAACGTATGTTGACCGTTATGAGCCTGAATGCGTTATTGATGTCGCTACATTAACGGGGGCGTGTGTTGTCGCTCTTGGTCACCACATTAATGGGTTAATTGCGAACCATAATCCGTTAGCTCATGAACTGATTAATGCGTCAGAACAATCAGGGGATCGTGCGTGGCGTTTACCTATGTCTGATGAATACAACGAGCAATTAAATAGCCCGTTTGCAGACATGGCTAACATTGGTGGCAAAGCCGCTGGTACTATTACTGCGGGTTGTTTCCTTGCTCGATTTGCTAAGAAATACCACTGGGCTCATATTGACTGTGCAGGTACTGCTTGGGTCTCTGGAGCAAATAAAGGCTCAACCGGCCGACCAGTCTCATTGCTTGTCCAATTCTTATTGAATCGCTCTGGCCAAGAAAACGTAGAATAAACCAATTTATTTTATGATATAAAGGGCCTATATATGGGCCCTTTTTTAATGACTAATTTATGGTCATATACGTTGTTATTAAAATAAGAGAGATTATGAGCCAAGCATTATTTTATGTTCTTGAATCCACATCACCAACAGCTACTCAAGAAGGGTTGCTAAAGTTTGTGTGTCAGCTTGCTCATTACTACTATTCTGAAAATGCTCGAGTCTATATTTTAAGTAATGATAAAGACCAGGCGTTATTAATTGATGAACTGCTCTGGCAAAACGAAGTATCTGAATTTACACCACATAATTTAATTGGTGAAGGCCCTAAATCTGGCTCTCCGATTGAGATCGGCTGGGGAACATTACGTTCATCCGGCCGTCGACATGTGCTAATAAATTTAGCTCAAGAGGTCGCAAGTTTTGCGGTTTCCTTTGCTCAAGTGGTAGACTTCGTTCCCTGTGAAGAAAAAAGCAAACAACACGCTCGAGAAAGGTATAAAATATACCGAAATGCAGGCCGAGCCATGCAAACCGAGACACTAAAATAATGTCAATCATCATAGCTAAGTAACTTAATTAAAAGATAATTATCTGCTTGAGCTATTAATTATGATATTTGACATTCCACTTTTTAATAGAGATATTCGTGACGAACACTATGGAAAAGACATATAACCCGCAATCAATAGAACAAGCTCTGTACCAGACTTGGGAAGAAAAAGGCTACTTTAAGCCTCATGGCGATACATCAAAAGAAGCTTATAGCATCATGATCCCGCCACCAAACGTCACTGGTAGCCTACACATGGGTCACGCTTTCCAAGATACGATCATGGATACCCTTATCCGTGCTGAACGTATGAAAGGCAAGAATACCCTTTGGCAAGTAGGTACCGACCACGCAGGTATCGCAACTCAAATGGTTGTTGAGCGTAAGATTGCGGCTGAAGAAGGCAAAACAAAACACGATTACGGTCGTGACGCTTTCATCGACAAAATTTGGGAATGGAAAGCAGAATCAGGCGGCACAATAACAAAGCAACTTCGTCGTCTAGGTGCTTCTGTCGATTGGGATCGTGAACGATTCACAATGGATGATGGTTTATCTGCAGCAACTCAAGAAGTGTTTGTTCGTTTATTCGAAGAAGACCTAATCTACCGCGGTAAACGTTTGGTAAACTGGGACCCTAAATTGCACACAGCAATTTCTGATCTTGAAGTTGAAAACAAAGATAAAAAAGGCTTCATGTGGCACTTCCGCTACCCACTAGCAAATGGTGTTAAAACGGCTGATGGTAAAGACTACATTGTCGTTGCTACTACTCGTCCAGAAACCATGCTTGGTGATACCGGTGTTGCTGTAAACCCTGAAGATCCTCGTTACAAAGATCTGATCGGTCAACATATTGAACTGCCTATCGTTGGTCGTTTAATTCCAATCGTAGGCGATGAGCATGCGGACATGGATAAAGGCACGGGTTGTGTGAAAATCACTCCAGCTCATGACTTTAACGATTACGAAGTAGGTAAACGTCATAGCCTACCAATGATCAACATCCTAACATTCAACGCTGATATTCGTGATACTGCTGAAGTCTTCACAACGAACGGTGAAGAAAGTGATGTATACAGCGCTGAGCTTCCAGCTAAATATCACGGCATGGAACGTTTTGCTGCTCGTAAAACTATCGTAGCTGAGTTTGATGAACTGGGTCTTCTTGAAGAGATCAAAGATCACGACTTAACCGTTCCTTACGGTGACCGTGGTGGTGTTGTTATCGAACCAATGCTGACTGACCAATGGTACGTACGTACTGCCCCTCTTGCGGCGCCTGCTGTTAAAGCGGTTGAAGATGGTCAAATCAAGTTTGTTCCTAAACAATATGAAAACATGTACTTCTCTTGGATGCGTGATGTTCAAGATTGGTGTATCTCTCGTCAACTTTGGTGGGGTCACAGAATCCCTGCTTGGTATGACAACAGCGGTAAAGTTTACGTTGGTCGTTCTGAAGAAGAAGTTCGTGAGAAAAACAACCTTGCACCTGTTGTTGTACTTCGCCAAGACGACGATGTACTTGATACATGGTTCTCTTCTGCGCTTTGGACATTCGGTACACAAGGCTGGCCTGAAAACACAGACGCACTTAAAACATTCCACCCATCAGAAGTTCTAGTATCAGGTTTTGATATTATCTTCTTCTGGGTTGCTCGTATGATCATGATGACCATGCACTTCGTGAAAGACGAAGAAGGCAATGCACAAGTACCATTCAAAACTGTTTATATGACGGGCCTTATCCGTGATGAAAACGGCGATAAGATGTCTAAGTCAAAAGGTAACGTACTTGACCCTATCGATATGATCGATGGCATCGGCCTTGAAGAGTTAGTTGAAAAACGTTGTGGCAACATGATGCAACCTCAACTTGCTAAGAAGATCGAAAAAGCAACGCGTAAAACGTTTGAAGGCGGTATCGAACCATACGGTACTGATGCCCTACGTTTCACTCTTGCAGCAATGGCATCAACAGGTCGTGATATCAATTGGGATATGAAACGTCTTGAAGGTTACCGTAACTTCTGTAACAAACTATGGAACGCAAGCCGTTACGTATTGATGAACACAGAAGATCACGATTGTGGCATGACTGAAGGTGCAGAGCTTGAGTTCTCACTAGCAGATCAATGGATCGCATCTCAGTTTGAAGTTGCAGCAAAAGAGTTTAACGCTCACCTAGACAACTACCGTCTAGATATGGCGGCTAACACACTGTATGAATTCATCTGGAACCAATTCTGTGACTGGTACTTAGAGCTAACTAAACCGGTTCTTTGGAAAGGCACTGAAGCACAACAACGTGCTACTCGTTATACATTGATCACGGTTCTTGAAAAGACATTACGTCTTGCTCACCCTATTCTTCCTTACATCACTGAATCAATCTGGCAGAGCGTTAAGCCACTAGTTGATGGTGTTGAAGGTGAAACGATCATGACTCAAGCATTACCTCAGTTTAATGAAGAAAACTTCAACGCTGATGTAGTGGCTGATCTTGAGTGGGTTAAAGCCTTCATTACAAGCATCCGTAACTTACGTGCTGAATACGATATCGCACCAAGCAAAGGCTTAGATGTGATGATTAAAGTGGCTGACGAAAAAGACGCTGCACGTATTCAAGCCAATGAGATTGTACTGACGTCTCTAGCAAAACTAGACAGCATCAAAGTACTTGCAGACAAGGAAGAAACACCAGCGTGTGCAACGTCTCTTGTTGGTAAGTCTGAGTTGATGATCCCAATGGCGGGTCTTATCGATAAAGATGCAGAGCTTGCTCGTTTAGATAAAGAAGTAGCGAAGATCCAAGGCGAGATTAAACGTATCGAAGGTAAATTAGGTAATGAAGGTTTCGTTGCTAAAGCCCCTGAAGTCGTTATCGCTAAAGAACGCGAAAAGCTAGATGGCTATAACGAAACTCTTGTTAAGCTAGAAGCACAAAAAGAAACAATCGCTGCGCTATAAGTAAGCCTTTTATCTTTATTAGGTTGATATTATCGTAATGCATAAAAAAGGCCGATGTTAATACATCGGCCTTTTTATTATCTGTCTCTTTTTATAACTAAAAAATCAATCCACTAAAATTAGTCAATCTACTTATAAAGGGAAGTGAATAACGTTTTCAGTTTTTGATAATCCAATCTCAAGTTCATGGTGTTGCCCGTCAAGCATGACAGAAACCACATACAAATCATTTGGATTCTTAGTTTGATCATCCCAATATTTTGGCGCTTCAACCTGAAATAATGCAGAAACATGATCGCCTCTTACATCAACAGGGATCGTTAACGTCATACCATCAAATTTAATACTAGCTGAAATTAAATTTGGCTTATACGTCTTAAAATGAACATCGACTTTTAGCTCGCAACCGTGGTGCCATATTTGCTCAACACTAATATGATTCAACGAAAGATGCGGGATTGGTTGGAAAAAACACACACCAAAAACACCAATATCATCTTTAATATCACTGTCTTTTACTGCACCAAAACGATAATGATATGCCTGATTTATTTCACAAACACCACAGGCTTCATCATCGTCTAACAACCAATCATCGTCATCTTCTTCTAAAAATAAAACTTCAAAGCGATTGCCACCTAACTGTAGAAACTCTTTGATGTCTTTACGATAGCGAGTCATTAACTCATTACAGTCAAATACCGCCACACCATTAATACGCACTTCAGCATAACGAGAGATCCCACTCATCACCAATTCAACCGCAGGGTAATTAAGTAATGTTTCATCCACCTCAAAAAAACGCATCAAATGCCATTCTTGCTTGTTAGCCTCTTCAACCGAAAGTGCATCGTGAGCAGAAGCAACACCTTGCTGAATTGGAATGTCTTTAATAGGCAATGCTGTGTCAGTTAACGGTGACAGTTGCCATAATGCCTCTGCCGCATTCAGTATTATTCTTGAGCTCATTACTATATTCATCCCTAAAAAAATGCCCTAGGCTTATAATTACAAGCCTAGGGCACAGTCTCTCAATTGTCGTTATTTGACAATATTTTTATTCTTCGTCGCCATCTTCGATAACGTCATACTCAGCGTCTTCGCCTTCGTAGTATGTGCCCCAACCATCATAGATAATGTCGAATTTCTCAGCTAGTTGAACCAATTTCTCTACTTGAGCATCAATCACTTCAGCATTTAACGCTGAATCCATTACTGCATCACAGCAAAGGATCTTAGCACCGTCTTCATCTTCAAGCTCTTCAGCTTCGAGTACTTCAAAGCCCATTTTAAATGCTTCAACAACGGCATTTTCAAGTGCTTTAAAGTCTTCAGCCATCAAGTGGTGCTCGATAGCATACAGTGCGTCAGGCTCACTTCCGTCGGCTTTTAGCGATTCAATAATTTCACGCGTTTCCGCTTTTTGCAATTCAAGAAACTGCTCAACCGATAGATATTCATCTTCTTGAGACATAATAAGACTCCACACTGTATAAAATAATAGAAATTAACGTGGGCATTATAGCCTGCTCAAACCAAATTCCCTAGTACTTCAATAATTAAAGAATATTTACCTACTATACGGTATTATTTCTCGTACTAGCTGTAGATATTAGAAAGGAATCTTATGAATAAGCTATTTGTTGGCTCTGAAATTGGTCAGCTTCGCCGAGTTATCCTACATCGTCCAGAAAGAGCATTGAGTCACCTAACCCCTACCAATTGCCATAAACTACTTTTTGATGATGTACTGTCGGTTGAGAAGGCTCTTTATGAACATGATCAATTTGTTGCAACCTTACAATCTCAAGATGTTGAAGTACTGCTCTTACAAGACTTACTCGAAGAAACACTTCGACATCCTGAAGCAAAGCAATGGCTGTTAAAGCATCAAATCTCTCATTACCGTTTTGGACCAACCTTTGCCAACCAAATTCGTGACTTCTTACTCACCAAAGATAATCAAGAACTGGCTTCTATCTTATTAGGTGGTTTAGCCTTTATCGAACTGCCTTTCAAAGCCCCATCGATGCTACAACAATTAAGTGACCCATTCGATTTTGTTATCGATCCGCTTCCTAACCATTTATTTACTCGAGATACCTCTTGCTGGATTTATGGAGGGGTTTCGATTAACCCTATGGCTAAATCCGCTCGAAAAAGAGAATCAAATCATCTACGGGCAATTTATCGTTGGCACCCTTTATTTAGCACAGAAGCCTTTCCTCGCTACTTTGAAGATGAACATCAATATTATGATAATGCGACGATAGAAGGTGGTGATGTATTAGTTATTGGTAAAGGGAATGTCTTAGTTGGTATTTCAGAACGAACCACGCCACAAGGTATTGAAAATTTAGCTAAACAGCTCTTTAGAACACACCAAGCTAAACAAGTCATTGCTATTAAATTACCAGAAGATCGCTCTTGCATGCATTTAGATACCGTAATGACTCACATGGACCATAATGTATTCTCCGTCTATCCAAGAGTCATTGACATGGCAATGTCATGTTGGTCAATCACCGCGTGTGGAGAACAACAACTCGCGATTAAAGAAATGCCCAATTTTCAGAAAACTCTTACGTCAGCTCTAGAGTTAGACTCTCTTAATATTATTACGACCGGTGGCGATAGCTACGAGGCTGAGCGTGAACAATGGCACGATGCGAATAACGTATTAACGATTAAACCAGGCGTTGTCGTTGCTTATGAAAGAAATACTTATACCAATGAGAAATACGATAAAGCCGGTATAAAGGTACTACCGATTACAGGAGATGAATTAGGTAGAGGCCGCGGTGGTGCTCGCTGTATGAGTTGCCCTATTGAAAGAGATGGCATTTAACTCTCACAAAATAAATTAAAATAAAAATTCACATTTAATGCATTTTTATGTTTAAATGAATTTTATCGGATTGATACTATCAGCTAGGAGCACGGTATGGCTTTTAATATACGTAATAGAAATTTTTTAAAATTATTAGATTTTACCCCTAAAGAGATTATGCATTTACTTGAGTTATCTGCTGATTTAAAAAAAGCAAAATACGCAGGCTATGAACAACCTCAATTATCAGGTAAAAATATTGCGCTAATTTTTGAAAAAGCCTCTACTCGTACTCGATGCGCCTTTGAAGTTGCGGCTTTTGACCAAGGTGCCAAAGTGACTTATCTTGGTCCTTCTGGTTCTCAAATTGGTCACAAAGAATCAATGAAAGATACAGCTCGTGTACTGGGTCGTATGTACGATGGTATTGAATATCGTGGTTTTGGCCAATCTATTGTTGAAGAGCTGGGCCTATATGCCGGCGTTCCCGTCTGGAATGGATTAACCGATGAATTTCACCCAACTCAAATTTTAGCTGATTTCCTCACAATGCAAGAATATGCAAATGGAAAACAACTAAATCAAATTACTTTTGCCTACCTTGGTGATGCTCGTAATAACATGGGTAACTCTCTCATGGTTGGCGCTGCCAAAATGGGGATGGAGATCCGCCTTGTTGCTCCTAAGCAATTCTGGCCTGAAGATGAATTAGTCGCTCAATGCCAAAGTATCGCAGTACAAACAGGCGCTAAAATTATTCTTACTGAAGAAGTAGAAACGGGTGTTAAAGGATGTGATTTCTTATACACCGACGTTTGGGTATCGATGGGAGAAGCGCCTGAGGCATGGGATGAGCGAGTTGCGCTAATGACGCCTTACCAAATTAATATGGATGTTATTAAAGCAACACATAATCCAAATGTTAAATTCATGCACTGCTTACCTGCTTTCCATAATGATGAAACAACCGTCGGTAAAGAGATTGCGGAAAAGTACGGAATGAACGGCCTAGAAGTGACCGAAGAAGTTTTTGAATCGGAATTTTCTATCGTCTTTGATGAAGCGGAAAACCGCATGCATACTATCAAAGCAATTATGGTTGCTACGCTAGGTCAGTAAATCTAAGATACCAATAAAGAAAAGGAAAAATCAAAATAAGTTTGATGCAAACGCTTGCTTAGGATTTTGATGCGAGTATAATCTCGCGCAATTTACTAGGAAATTATGATGTTATTAACTTATCTTCATACAGCGGTCGACCGAGAATCTGCACTGACAACGTGTGGTGGTCCCCTATTTTTTGAGTTTCCTAATTACCGATATTTTTAAAGCCTCCTATTTTATAGGGGGCTTTTTTTTGATTTAAATATGACTGACACACTAAAGGGAAGAGAGACTATGGCTAACTCGCTATATAACAAGCACATCATTTCTATTCCAGAACTATCTCGTGAAGAGTTAGAACTGATCGTAGAAACAGCAGGGAAAATAAAAAAAGAACCTCAACCTGAATTATTGAAGAATAAGGTTATTGCGAGCTGCTTTTTTGAAGCATCAACTCGTACTCGCCTATCTTTTGAAACTGCGATTCAACGTTTAGGTGGTTCAGTCATTGGTTTTGATACAGCGGGTAACACCTCTCTTGCTCAAAAAGGGGAAACCCTAGCCGATTCAGTTCAGATCATTACTTCTTATGCTGATGCTTATGTGATGCGTCACCCTAAAGAAGGAGCAGCTCGTCTTGCTTCTGAATTCTCAAACGGAACGCCTGTCATAAATGCAGGAGATGGTGCAAACCAACATCCGACGCAAACGTTATTAGATTTGTATACTATTTATGAAACTCAAGGTCGCTTAGATAATCTAAATATCGCCTTTGTTGGGGATTTAAAATACGGTCGTACTGTTCACTCTTTAACTCAAGCGTTAGCTAAGTTTAACGGCATTAAATTCTTCTTTATCGCTCCAGAAGTACTAGCAATGCCAGATTATATTTGTGAAGAGTTAGATGAATTAGGCATTGAATACCAACTGCTAAATAGCATGGAAGCTGCAATTCCTGAGTTAGATATCCTTTATATGACTCGAGTTCAAAAAGAGCGCTTTGATGAATCTGAATATGCGCATATCAAGTCTGCCTATATTCTTTCTGCACAAGATTTACAGCCTGCTCGTGACAACTTAAAAGTGCTTCACCCTCTTCCACGTATCGACGAAATCAATATCGACGTAGATAAAACACCATACGCTTATTATTTCCAACAAGCTGAAAATGGCGTTTATGCACGACAAGCTCTATTAGCACTTGTTCTTAATGACACACTTTAAGGGAGATATCAACATGGCTAACAAAACTCAATTACGTGTTGAAGCGATCAAAAACGGTACTGTAATCGATCATATTCCTGCAAACATTGGCGTTAAAGTGCTGAAGTTATTCCAAATGGATAAAACAGCAGAGCGTGTCACCATTGGTTTAAACTTACCCTCTTCTGCATTAGGTGCAAAAGATCTTCTGAAGATAGAAAATACATTTGTCACGCCTGAGCAAGCAAGCAAACTTGCTTTATACGCGCCTCATGCAACAGTAAACCAGATCGAAAACTATGAAGTCGTTAAAAAAATCCCATTAATTTTACCTGAGCAAATTACAGGGGTATTTGAATGCCCAAACAGTAATTGTATTACTCATGGTGAACCCGTAGATAGCAGCTTTAAAGTAATAACAAAGAAAGAAAGCATCCATCTAAAATGTAAATACTGCGAAAAAGTATATTCTCAAGAAGTCGTTGCCGATTTAAATTGAGTTAAATAGAACTATCTTCTCAGCCTCGATATTGTCGGGGCTGTTTTATTTCTAACATTTGTTTTATATTGAACTTATCAGTGAACTTAAGGTTCACTTCACTCAAAAAGGAATCAGACAATGACTAAAGTTCTTCATACAGATAACGCACCTGCAGCAATTGGTCCATACATTCAAGGTGTTGATCTTGGTAACATGGTACTGACTTCTGGCCAAATTCCTGTAAACCCAGCAACGGGTGAAGTATCTGATGATATTGCAGAGCAAGCTCGTCAATCTCTAGAAAATGTTAAAGCCGTTGTTGAAGCGTCTGGTCTAACGGTTTCTGATATCGTTAAAATGACGGTATTTGTAAAAGACTTAAATGATTTTGGTACTGTGAATGAAGTGTATGGCAACTTCTTTGATGAGCATAAAGTAGCTAACTACCCTGCCCGCTCTTGCGTTGAAGTTGCACGTCTTCCAAAAGATGTAGGCATTGAAATCGAAGCTATTGCCGTTCGCAAATAAGCTCAAAAACAATAAATAACATGATGAAGGCAGGCTTTATAAGTTTCTGCCTTATTTTTCATTCAAATATTGCGTTGTTTTAGAGTAAACCGTTTTAAACCATACCGAGAAAATAGTAGGATTTTTTTCTAATGCTTTTGTAATGTCACTCTCGCGCCACCACTGAATGTCACTAACTTCATTAGGGTTCATTAGGAATTTAACGTCGGGTGTATTCGCCAATAAAATATAATCCAGCTCATGTTCACTCAAACCATTCTCTAATTCAGCTTGATAAACAAACCAACCTAGATTTTCAAATGTATGTGCTGCAACACCAACAATTCCAATTTCTTCTTCTAACCGGCGCTCTCCAGCGGATTCTACCGACTCATTAAGTCTTGGGTGTGAACAACAGGTATTGCTCCACTTTCCTTTACTATGATATTTACACTCAGCGCGTTTTTGTAACAGAAACTCTCTTTCATCTTTACCATTACGATAAAGTAGAACAGAGAAAGCCAAATGTAATAAACCTTTCTCGTGAGCTTCTAATTTTTCCATTGTGCCAATGGCTTCTCCTTGCTTGCTTACAAGGACGACTTCTTCTTTCATTATTATCTACACATTTAAAGAGATACACATCAAAAACAAAAGGGTACACAGCAAGCTGCATACCCTTAAAATCACAATAAAAACGTAAACTTAGCTGCGTTCTGCAACTTCTTTATTGAGTTCTTCTAGCTTAATTTTCATTTGTTCACGACATTCATTCGCTAACTCACGAACGTTTGTTTTATCGTAACCATCAAGACTTACTGGTGGCAAAATTTCAACAATCACCACACCGTTATTCCAACGATTTAGTTTTACGCCTTCCGTATTGCTACATACGATTGGCGTCACAGGAACGTCTGCTGCGATAGCCGCATGGAATGCACCTGTTTTAAAAGGCAATAAACCACGACCACGAGAGCGAGTTCCTTCAGGAAACATCCAAACAGAGACATTACGTTTCTTAATATTATCTGCAACTTGTGAAATAGTGCCTACCGCTTTACTGCGATTATTACGATCGATAAGAATGTTACCCGTGATCCAATACAGTTGACCAAACAACGGCATCCACGCGATGCTTTTTTTACCTACCGTAACCGTTCTTGGTTGAATTGCCCCAGAGACAGTAAACAAATCCCAGCTATTTTGATGGTTTGCAATGTATAAACTTGGTCCAGCATTTTTAACGCTCTCAGGAACGCGAACTTCAAGTTTAATACCAAATACTCGCGACATACGAGAAAACCAAAGACCAAAAGTATAAACGTGTTTTGGATTACGTGGGCTTAACAAGCAGTAACCACAGCCAAATACAAACGTAAAGACGGCAAAGATAGCCAAAGCAATCAGGCGTAACAATGCGATCATAAGTGTTTCTCCTAAAATATATAAATTCCACTAAAGAGTTCTATTCAGTGTACTTATATTACAAACAATAAAAAACCGGGTCATATAATACCCGGTTTCCACTTTAGTACTCATGTAGCTGAAATAATCCTAACGATTATAATTCGCTACTACGAACTCTTTCGATATTCGCGCCTAATGCGGTTAACTTGTCTTCGATCTTATCATAACCACGGTCGATATGATAAATACGATCAACAATTGTTTCACCTTTTGCTATACAACCTGCGATAACAAGGCTTGCAGATGCACGTAAATCGGTTGCCATCACTTGAGCGCCACTTAACCCGTCAGTATCACCACAAATAGCAGTATTACCTTCGATTTCAGCGTGAGCGCCCATGCGCTGTAGTTCAGGGATGTGCATGAAACGGTTTTCAAAAATCGTTTCAGTAATAATGCCTGGACCTTTCGCCATCATATTTAGCAATGTGAATTGCGCTTGCATGTCTGTTGGAAATGCAGGATGCGGAGCCGTACGGATATTTACCGCTTTTAGCTCTCGGCCGGTCATGTCTAAACTGATCCAATCTTCACCAGATTCAACTTTAGCACCCGCTTCTTCAAGCTTCGCCAGAACAGATTCAAGCAGGCTCGCTTTCGTATTTTTACATACGACTTTACCGCCAGATACAGCCGCAGCAACAAGGAACGTGCCCGTTTCTATACGGTCAGCAACCACTTCATGATAGCCACCACCAAGACGTTCTACGCCTTCGATAGTAATCGTATCAGAACCCATACCTGATACTTTCGCACCAATGGCATTAAGGAAATGAGCCGTATCTACAATTTCAGGTTCACGCGCTGCGTTTTCTAAAATAGTCGTACCTTCAGCTAACGTTGCCGCACACATAACAGTGATTGTTGCACCAACACTCACTTTATCCATAACGATATGAGCGCCTTTCAGACGACCATCAACTTCCGCTTTAACGTAACCTTCTTCAAGCTTAATCGTTGCACCTAATTGCTCAAGACCATGGATATGAAGATCCACAGGACGAGCTCCAATAGCACAACCACCAGGTAAAGACACTTGGCCTTTACCAAAACGTGCAACTAATGGACCTAGAGCCCAAATTGATGCACGCATTGTTTTCACTAAATCATAAGGTGCACAGAAATCATTCACGCCACTAGCATCAATATGAACCGAGCCATTACGAGAAACTTTAGCGCCTAAACGTTGTAACAACTCCATCGTTGTATCTACATCGCGTAGTTTTGGTACATTTCCAACTTCTACTGGCTCTTCAGCAAGTAAGGCTGCAAATAAAATTGGCAATGCCGCATTTTTTGCACCAGAAATAGTAACCTCTCCAGAAAGTGGTTTTTCACTTCCTTGAATTCGAAACTTATACATTCAAAGGACCTCTTAGAATAAGCTATTTAATTTTTTATCGCGTGCCCACTCTTCAGGAGTAAACGCTTTTATTGATAGAGCGTGAATAGTATTTGTTGAGATGTGTTCCATCAAAGGTCCATAGATGGTTTGTTGCTTTTTAACTCTGCTCATTCCATTGAACGATTCATCCACAGCAATAACTTCAAAATGGCTTCCTTCACCTTTAACGTGAATCTCTTGAAGTTGAAGTGCTGCGTCTAATAATTCTTTAATCTCGGCGCTATCCATTACTCTACCTTTTGCGTTATTAAGTGATCAGCAAACAATGATTCCACATTACTTAAACGAATTAAAGTAATGAGCTGATCAGGGACGAAAGTAAGCATTATATGGCAATTTTGTTTTTTTGCATGATCTATTAGGTGTAAAAGTAACACAACACCTGCTGAGTCAATACGATTAACCTGAGTTAAGTCTACCTTTACTTTGGTAATATTAGGTTTCCATTGTGTCAATTTATTCCAAATATTTGGCACTACCTCACGTTCGAGATCGCCTTTGAAGCAAATTTCATCAAACTTAGACTCACATAAATCCATTTCGCTCATTACTTACTTCCTTCTAAGCGAATTGGTTGAGCGGCTAATGAAGTTAATTCTTTACTTACCGAATCAATGCCTTCTTTACGGATTTTTGCACTCCATTCAGATTGTTTTGTTGATAATAAACTCACACCTTCGGCAACCATATCAAACGCTTGCCATTCTGATGTTTTTTTATTCTTGCGTAATTTAAAATCCACTTTTACCGTTGGTCGAGCTGAATCAATAATATCCACACGAACGCTAATGATAGATTTTTTTTCAGGGATCGCTTTCGGTTTTTCTAACATAATTTGTTGGTTTGTATATAACGTTAATACTTGAGCGTATGACGACACGAGGTAACCACGAAAAGCCGTTACAAATTGTTCTCTTTCTTCTGCTGTCGTTTTTTTAAGATGAGGTCCAAGTAGTTTATACGCTGCATATTTTACATTAACGTACGGCATTAATTCTTCTTCAACGACCGTTTTTAATATATTTGGATCTTTTTGAATAGCGACTTGCTCTGCTTTTAGTCGCGCAAAAGTGTCTTCAGAGACTTTTGTCATCATTTCATAAGGTTTGGTTTTATCAATCGGTTCAGCTTGAGCGACACCAATAAAAAGGGAAAGTATGATCCCTACGATTTTCATTCCTAACTTCATTACTTATCCTCACTTTTTTCTGATGAATCACCACCAATGCTATATAGCACTTGCCCTATCATGTCTTCTAATACTAATGCTGATTTAGTGTCTTCAATGTAGTCACCCTCACCAAGCATATCAATGTCTTCATCAATAAAACCAGGAACGATACCTACATATTGTTCGCCAATTAATCCTGCTGTTAAAATTTGTGCCGCAGAAGTTTCAGGAAATTGGCCAAATTGTTTATCAATTTGCATACTGACAACCGGTAAGTAGGTTTCGATATCTAATGTAATACCGGAAACACGACCGACAACAACACCCCCAATCTTAACCGGTGAGCGAGACTTTAAACTGCCGATATTATCGAACTGTGCATTAATAGTGTAATACTCACCGCTACCACCACTACGAACATCGGCGACTTTTAGTAGCAACATCAATAATGCTGCCGCGCCAGCCAAAACAAAAAATCCGACTAATAATTCTATTTTACGTGTTTGCTGCATGATTAATTCCCAAACATCAGTGCTGTAAGCACAAAATCAATTCCTAATACCGCCAGTGACGAATGCACTACCGTTCGTGTTGTTGCTAATGAGATCCCTTCTGACGTTGGGGTCGCATCATAGCCATTAAATAAAGCAATCCATGTCACGACAAACGCAAACACGACACACTTAATTAAACTGTTAACAATGTCATGGCGTACATCGACCGATGCTTGCATTACTGACCAAAAACTTCCGTGATCAATACCTTTCCATTCAACACCAACAATTTGACCACCCCATATACCCACAGCCATAAAGATCATCGCCAATAATGGCATTGAAATAACACCCGCCCATAAGCGTGGGGCAATAATACGACGCAAAGGATCTATCGCCATCATTTCCATACTAGACAACTGCTCTGTCGTTTTCATTAACCCTATTTCTGCGGTTAATGCAGAGCCGGCACGCCCAGCAAATAATAAGGCGGTAACCACTGGGCCTAGTTCACGTAATAACGAAAGTGACACCAATTGACCGAGACTGGTTTCTGCACCGTAGTCGACCAAGATCACGTAACCTTGAAGACTTATCACCATGCCAATAAATAGCCCTGAGACCACGATAATAACAAGCGATAACACACCGACTGAATACAGCTGTTGCAATAATAATGGAAACATTCTTACGGGTTGAGGCTTTGCAATGATCGCCCCAAAAAGCATAAAAGTCGCTCGACCAATAGCTTCGCATGTTGAAAGCGCTCGCTTACCAATGTTTTCAACAAATAAGATTAAAGAGAAATTACTCACCAGGAAATAACTCCTCAGCTAATGGTTTCGATGGAAAGCGAAAAGGAACGGGTCCGTCAGAGCGGCCATCTAAAAATTGTCGTACTTGAGGGTCTGGATTGTTTTCTAGCTCGAAAGGTGAACCTTGAGCAATAATTTTACCGTTAGCCAATAAATAGACATGATCAGCGATACTCATGACTTCAGGAACATCATGAGAAACAACAACAGACGTTAACCCTAATGCATCATTTAAATTACGAATTAATTCAACCAAAACACCCATCGTAATCGGGTCTTGCCCCACAAAAGGTTCGTCATACATAATTAAATCGGGATCAAGAGCAATAGCACGAGCCAACGCTGCACGACGAGCCATACCTCCAGACAGTTCGCTTGGCATCAATTCCGCTGCTCCGCGTAATCCGACAGCTTCAAGCTTTAGCAGCACTAAGGTACGAATGAACTCTTCTGATAGTTTAGTATGCTCTCGCAATGGAAAAGCGACGTTATCAAACACATCCATGTCAGTAAATAGAGCACCCGATTGAAATAGCATCCCCATTTTCTTACGGGCTAAATACAATTCCTTTCGACCTAATTTAGGAATATTCCATCCTTCAAAATGTATATTACCCGACTCAGGTAAAATCTGTCCGCCAATCAAGCGTAATAAAGTCGTTTTACCAATTCCTGATGGTCCCATGATCGCGGTAATTTTACCCCTTGGAACGAATAAGCTAATATCATCAAAAATCAGCCGTTCACCACGTTTAAAGGTTAAGTTTTCAACATTTATTAAGGTTGTCGTTGTGTCCATATCATTACTTTTCATCAAAAGCTCTTCACTAGCAATATAATGATAAGTATACGTTAACTTATCCATCAAACTTATTATTTTTAACATTCTTTAGAATATCCCCACACAGGTCCGCCTTTTTGCTTTCCTTTTTGTAAGAGAAGCGTCAAAATTAATGATTAATTATAAAAACATCTTCTACCAAAAGGAAATTAACACCATGACAGAGCTGCTCATGCCATCTCTACTTCTTATCGTTGGCCTATCTCTACTTGTTTGGGGCGCCGATAAACTGGTATTTGGTTCTGCCGCGTTAGCGAGAAACTACGGAATTTCACCATTAGTCATTGGTATGACTATCCTAGCGATGGGCTCATCAGCACCTGAAATGATGGTATCCGCCGCTGCTGCACTTGATGGTAAAACAGATACCGCCGTGGGTAATGTAATTGGTTCTAACATCGCTAACATTGCGTTAATTTTAGGTATTACCGCTATAATCAAACCCCTTGCAATCAGCTCTGGCATCATCCGTCGTGAATTACCGTTGATGTTAATTGTCACCCTGTTGGCTGGCGGTATCATGTACAATAATTACCTTGGCTTTAATGAAGGTTTATTGTTAATTGCTCTTTTTGCTGTCTTCATTATTGCGATGCTTTATATCAGTAAAAGCGAGCAAAAAAATGGTGACCGTCTTCTTGAAGAGCAAGAGTCTGAAATACCAGAAGGTGTTGAAAACAAAAAAGCCCTATTTTGGGTTGTTGTTGGTTTAATCTTATTGCCTGTTGGCGCAAACATGCTGATCGACAACGCGGTTGTTATTGCTAAGTATTTTGGCATGAGTGATCTCGTTATTGGTTTAACTATTATTGCGTTAGGGACAAGCCTTCCAGAACTTGCAGCGTCAGTCGCTGGTGTTTTAAAAGGTGAAGACGATATGGCTGCAGGTAATATTATCGGTTCAAACGTATTCAATATCCTTGCCGTTATGGGGATCCCTGCGCTAATTAACCCATCAGAAATAAGCCCAGATTTAATGAATCGAGATTTTTACGTAATGATGGGCGTATCCATTTTATTATTGTTTATGGCACTAGGTAAGAGCCGTAGCATTAACAGAATTGAAGGTAGCATTTTAGTCACATGCTTCTTGGCTTACCAAGGTTACCTTTTCTACACCATGTAATCCTATCGTTACATAACCACCAGTACACAAATAGGTCATCAATAAAACTTTGCATTAATTGATGACCTTTCTATTTTTCACATTCCCCTCCTCATTAGAAACCACTCCATCTTGAACTACCTCTGGTATATGGCATAATAATTGTATACGCTACTCCTCTAGATCATACATCTGCTATAACCCAAATAAAGGTGGTAACCCGATGGCAACTCAGTTTGATTTCTGCAAAGCAGGAAAAAATGTTCTTCAAATTGAAATTGATGCACTCATCCAACTGAATAACTACATTAATGATGATTTTACTAAAGCATGCCAATTAATGCTGGAATGTAAGGGTAAGGTCGTTGTTATGGGGATGGGGAAATCGGGACATATCGGTAATAAAATTGCCGCCACATTAGCCAGTACAGGTACACCATCCTTTTTTGTTCATCCAGGAGAAGCCAGCCATGGTGATTTAGGTATGATTGAAAAAGGCGATGTAGTTATTGCCATTTCAAACTCTGGCGAAGCTGGCGAGATCCTAGCTTTACTGCCTGTAATTAAGCGCCTTGGTATTACCCTTATTACAATGACAGGTAAGCCTGAATCAAGTATGGCCCGAGTAGCAGACGTTAACTTGCAAATTACCGTGCCTCAAGAAGCTTGCCCTTTAGGGTTGGCTCCTACATCAAGCACTACAGCTACTTTAGCCATGGGCGATGCTTTTGCCGTTGCTCTGTTGCAAGCAAAAGGGTTTACGGCTGATGACTTTGCCCTGTCTCACCCTGGTGGCGCGTTAGGTCGTAAATTACTGCTATTATTATCTGATATCATGCATAAAGATGATGAATTGCCAATGGTCACCAAAGACGCTCTTATTAAAACAGCCTTGCTTGAAGTATCTGAAAAAGGTCTTGGCATGACCGCCATTGTTGATAACGAACAAAAAGTTATCGGTATTTTTACCGATGGTGATTTACGTCGTTTATTGGACAATCGAGTTGATATTCATACTCAAACTATTGGTGAAGTAATGACACCTTCACCTGCCGTTGCAAACCCAAACTTATTAGCAGTAGAAGGCTTAAATTTAATGCAAGATAAGAAAATTAATGGCTTGCTACTGTGCGATGAAAATAATCGCTTAGTTGGCGCTCTTAATATGCATGACTTATTAAAAGCAGGGGTAATGTAATGACAACTAAATTCATTTCAACACTCTATGGCGATGTAGAAGAATCTGTATTTAATATCGCTAAAGACATAAAACTACTAATCTGTGATGTTGATGGGGTATTCTCTGATGGCCTTGTTTACATGGGCAACGACGGAGAAGAGCTAAAAACATTCCACACTCGAGATGGTTACGGCGTAAAATCATTAATGTCTGCAGGTGTCGAGATAGCCATCATTACTGGTCGAAATTCTAAAATTGTAGAAAACCGTATGACAGCGCTTGGGATTAAATTGATCTACCAAGGCCAAGACAATAAATTGCAAGCATACGACGATATTTTAACTAAACTCAATATAGGTCCTGAGCACACAGGGTATATTGGAGATGACCTCATCGATTGGCCTGTTATGGATAAAGTGGCATTAAAAGTCTGTGTTGCTGACGGACACCCGCTACTAGTACAGCGAGCAAACTATGTGACTACCATCAAAGGCGGTCATGGTGCTGTTCGAGAGGTCAGTGACCTAATCCTAGAAGCAAAAGGTGAACTCGAGCAACATAAAGGCTTGAGTATATGACTTTAAAACATTTTTGCATGGCCATATTATTAGTAATATCTAGCTGGTCTGGATATTACTTATATTATGAGTACTCACAAAATGAGCAACAAATAACGCCAGATCAGCAAGTACCAGTATTTACAGGTAAAAATGTCAGTAATAATAATTATGCTGAAAATGGTGTTCGCAATTACCAGATTAACGCTAAAGCATTAGCCCGTTTTTCTCAAACAGGTGAAACCAATTTTACGACGCCTCATCTTTTTGTCTTTAAAGACGGCGAAATAAAAGAATGGGAAATAATATCTGATCTTGGAGTGTTAGATAAAAAGCATATCCTTTATTTAAATGGTAATGTAATTGTCAAAAACTTATTGCCCGACGCCGCTTTTGAAACAATGACAACTGACAGCTTAACCATAGATCTCTCAACTAAAGATTTTATGACCGAAGATGTCGTCAATCTTGTTGGTCCAACGTTTGAAACGACAGGCGTTGGCATGAAAGGTAATTTTAGCACTCAACAAGCGACCCTATTAAAGAATGTACAAGGTATCTATGAAGCTTTCACAAATTAGTCTACTTGCCGGCTTAATATTTAGCTCTTCAAGTTGGGCACTAAGCAGCGATACAGAACAACCAATTCACATCAACTCGGATTCACAACACTTTGATATGCAAAGTAATCAAGTGACCTTTCTGGGTGATGTAACGTTGAAACAAGGCAGCATTAAAATTTTTGCTGACAAACTCGTCGTTATTCGACCTCAAGGAAAGGAAGGGCGTGAAATTTTAGAAGCCTACGGAAAACCCGCCCGCTTTAGTCAATTGACTGACGATGGAAAGACCCTAAAGGGAAGATCAAACAAACTGCGTTATGAATTAGAAAAAGAATTTCTAAAAATGACCGATGATGCCGAGCTAACTCAAGACGATAGTATCATTCAAGGCAAAGTCATTACTTATAATATGCAGACCCAAAAACTGATTGCTGATGGTGGTAAAAACGAACGTGTTACGACTATCCTTCAGCCTAGCCAATTGAATAAAAAATAATTATGGCCATTTTAGAAGCAAAAAATCTCGCAAAAACATACGGCAGCCGTAAAGTGGTTTCCGATGTAAGCCTAACTGTTGAGTCTGGAAAAATTGTCGGTTTATTAGGACCAAATGGTGCGGGAAAAACAACCTCTTTCTATATGATAGTAGGTTTGGTTTCTCGTGATGAAGGATCTATCACGATTGATGGTGTTGATATTTCACTCCAACCAATGCATAACCGTTCAAAAATGGGGATTGGTTATTTACCACAAGAAGCCTCTATTTTTAGGAAGTTATCTGTTTTTGATAATATCATGGCAGTACTTCAGACTCGTAAGGATCTATCAAAAGCAGAACGCCTAGATAAGCTTGAAGAGTTACTGGATGAATTTAACATTCAGCATATCCGTAACAGTAATGGTATGGCGCTTTCTGGTGGTGAACGTCGTCGGGTAGAAATAGCTCGAGCTCTAGCTGCCAACCCAAAATTCATTTTACTTGATGAACCTTTTGCTGGTGTAGACCCTATTTCTGTAATCGATATCAAAAAAATCATTCAACATTTAAGAGATCGCGGTTTAGGTGTGTTAATTACAGACCACAATGTTCGTGAAACCCTTGATGTATGTGAACACGCTTATATCGTAAGTCAGGGACACATGATCGCAAACGGCACTCCAGATCACGTTTTAAATGATGAACACGTAAAACGCGTTTATCTTGGTGATCAGTTTAAGTTGTAACATAGAAAGGTATCGCTAAATAATGAAAGCATCTCTTCAGCTAAGAATGGGACAACAGCTTGCAATGACTCCACAGTTGCAGCAAGCCATTCGATTACTACAATTATCGACACTTGACCTGCAGCAAGAGATCCAAGAAGCCCTCGATTCTAATCCTCTTCTTGATGTCGAAGAAGAGCCATTGAGTACGCCTGAAAGTTTACTTTCTCCTGAACCTGCATCAGAAAAAGAAACAATACCGGCAGAAAAAGAAGAAGTGGTAACAGATAGCAGTGATGTCATTGACAGTAATAATATTTCTGAAGAATTAGAGATGGATGCTAGCTGGGATGATGTTTACAGCGCCAACAGTGGCAGTACAGGCTTAGCCATTGATGACGATATCCCTCTTTATCAAGGTGAAACAACGGAAAGTCTTCAAGACTATTTAATGTGGCAAGCCGATCTAACGCCATTCAGTGATATTGACCGAACGATTGCAACCACCATCATTGAGTCATTAGATGACAATGGTTATCTTACCATTCACCTTGATGAAGTATTAGAAAGTGTTGGTCATGATGAAGTAGAAATGGATGAAGTTGAAGCGGTACTTAAACGTATTCAACAATTTGACCCTCTAGGTGTTGCCTCTCGAAATCTTGCAGAGTGCTTACTATTACAACTGGTTACCTACCCTAAAGACACACCTTGGCTTCCTGAAACTACATTAATTTTAACCGAGTATATTAATTTATTAGGTAACCGTGACTACCGACAATTAGCAAAAGAGACTAAGCTAAAAGAACAAGATTTAAAACAAGTCATGTCGCTAATTCATCAGCTTGATCCCCGTCCGGGTAATCGTGTTATTGATACAGATACTGAATATGTTATTCCTGATGTTTCTGTATTTAAACATAATGGGAAGTGGGTCGTAACCATGAACCCTGATAGTATTCCACGCTTAAAAGTTAATGCAGAATATGAAGCATTAGGTAAAGGGATGGGAAACAGCCCTGATGGACAATTTATTCGAACCAATTTGCAAGAAGCGAAATGGTTAATTAAAAGTTTAGAAAGCAGAAACGATACTCTACTCAAAGTCTCCCGTTGTATCGTTGAACATCAACAAGATTTCTTTGAATATGGTGCAGAAGCGATGAAGCCAATGGTGCTTAATGACATCGCTTTAGATGTAGAAATGCATGAGTCCACTATATCTCGAGTAACAACACAAAAATTTATGCATACCCCTCGTGGTATTTTTGAATTAAAATATTTCTTCTCTAGTCATGTTAGTACGGATAACGGTGGTGAATGCTCATCAACTGCGATTCGGGCACTAGTGAAAAAATTGGTTGCAGCTGAAAATCAAGCTAAACCATTAAGTGACAGTAAAATTGCCACCTTATTAGCTGAACAAGGGATCCAAGTTGCACGACGTACTATCGCAAAATATCGTGAATCACTTGGTATTGCCCCGTCGAATCAGCGTAAGCGTTTACTTTAATTAACAGAAAGGAAGTGTTATGCAAATAAACATCGCAGGTCAGAATGTCGAACTAACCGATAGTATTCGTGAGTATGTAGAAACTAAATTCCAAAAATTAGATCGTTTTTTTGAACATATAAATCATGTGCATGTCGTATTAAAATTAGAAAAAGTACTTCATGTGGCCGAAGCAACACTTCATGTAAATCAAGGTGACATACACGCCCATTCTGACGCAGAAGATATGTATGCCGCTATTGATGGTTTGGTAGATAAACTTGTCCGCCAACTCAATAAACATAAAGAAAAACTAAGTAGTCATTAACATGCAATTAAGTACCATTCTTTCATTGGACTGCACTAAAAGTGCGGTCCAATGTACAAGTAAAAAACGCGCATTAGAACTTATTAGTGAAATTGCGGCCCCTCATCTAGGGCAAAACCCTCAAGAACTGTTTGAAAGTTTATTAAACCGAGAAAAAATGGGAAGTACAGGTATAGGTAATGGTATCGCTATTCCCCACGGTCGAATTTTTAACTGTGATAATGCGGTAGCTGTTCTGCTTCAGTGCCAAGAACCTATCGAGTTTGACTCTATAGATAATCGCCCTGTTGATGTACTCTTTGCTTTACTCGTGCCAGATGAACAATGCAAGCTACACCTAAAAACATTATCCAGTGTCGCCGAAAAACTCAATGATAAACACGTTTTACGTCAACTTCGCCATGCGGAAAATGATCAAGAACTGTATCAAGTTTTTACCTCTTAAATCGATTCAAAGGTCTTCATAATGAAACTCATGGTAATTAGCGGGAACTCTGGTGCTGGTAAATCTGTCGCACTGCGAGTGTTAGAAGATTTAGGCTATTATTGTGTTGATAATTTACCTGTTGACCTTCTTTCACAGTTTGTTGAATCCATTCAACACAGCAGCCAAAATGTGGCTGTGAGTGTTGATATTAGAAATTTACCTAAAGATCCGTCATTACTCAAAAATACATTATCTGAGTTAAAAAAATCACACGATGTTACTGTTATTTTCTTAGACGCTGACGATAAAGAGCTGATAAAACGTTATAGCGAAACCCGCCGTCTACATCCTTTGTCTCTCATTGGTGAGCAATGTTCATTGGAACAGGCTGTTGAGCTAGAAAAGGGCATTCTTTGCGATTTTAAAGAAGATGCCGATCTCGTGTTAGATACGACAAGTAAATCCATTCATGATTTAAGCGAAACCTTACGTTCTAGGATTCTCGGCAGAGAATCAAAAGAGTTGGTAATGGTATTTGAATCTTTCGGCTTTAAGCATGGTTTACCAACCGATGCCGATTATGTGTTTGATGTTCGTTTCTTACCAAACCCACACTGGGAACCAAACTTAAGACCAATGACTGGTTTAGATAAGCCAGTGGCTGATTACTTAGAAAAGCACGACGATGTCATTAAATTAAAAGAACAAATCCAAGATTTCCTCACAACTTGGCTACCTGCGCTAGAAAAAAACAATCGTAGTTATTTAACCGTTGCCATCGGTTGTACGGGTGGACAACATCGCTCAGTTTATATTACTCAGCAACTGGGGGTATATTTCAAACAACACGGAAAACAAGTTCAAATCCGTCATAAAACATTAGAGAGACACTAAAATTATGCCAATTTCATCTCGTCACCTCTTAATTAAAAACCGCCTTGGTTTGCACGCAAGAGCTGCCATAAAATTAGTTGAAATGGCACAAAGTTTTAATGCAGTAATAACCCTCACTAATGACGAAAATAAGCAAGCAACAGCCGATGGTGTTATGGGGCTACTGATGCTGGATTCCGCCCAAGGCCAGTATGTCGATGTCTCAGCGGATGGTATTGATGCTGAGCAAGCTCTTAATGCTATTTGCGACCTTATTGAAGCCGGTTTTGATGAAGATGAGTAAGTAATTATTTACTACATCAATAGTTTGACCTAATCCTCACAAAATTCACTTATCGTCCCCTCTAAATTGCGTTACTATTCAGCCCATTATCTTATCTAAATTGTCTATACTCATTACTCGAGTTAGAAATCGGTATTAAGTGGGGGAGAGCATGCAAGAGCTACAAGATTTCGATCAAACCCATCAAACTCTTCAAGAAGTATCTAATGCACTTGATAGTGGGATGTTTGTCCATGTACGTCGTTTATTACAAGACATGGAACCTGAAGATATTGCCCATCTATTAGAAGCCTCACCCAGGAAAAGCCGTAATGTATTATGGCAACTCACTGATCCTGAAGATTACGGTGAAATTCTTGACGAACTGTCTGAAGATGTAAAAGACGGAATTGTCTCTAGAATGGCTCCTGAGAGCATTGCAGAAGCAACTGAAGGTATGGAGACAGATGATGTTGCCTATGTCCTTCGTAGCTTACCTGTAGATGTCTCACGCGAAGTATTAAGCCAAATGGACACGGTTGACCGATTCCGTGTTGAGACTGCACTATCTTACCCAGAAGACACCGCTGGTGGGATGATGAATACCGATTTCATCACCATTCGTGCTGATGTTGAAATAGACGTTGTCTTACGTTATCTGCGAATGAAAGGAGACCTTCCTGAATCAACTGATGCTTTGTATGTTCTTGACGAAGAAAGCCGCTTAATAGGGCATTTATCATTAACTACATTGCTCACGACTAAGCAAGATACTCTCGTCAGCGATGTAATGAGTGATGCGGATGAAGCCATTCCAGTGAACACCGATGACGGTGAAGTCGCCAATCTATTTGAACGTCGTAACTGGGTTTCTGCCCCTGTCGTCGATGAAAATCATTTATTACTTGGTCGAATAACCATTGATGACGTAGTTGATGTTATCCGTGAAGATGCCGAACACTCAATGATGAGTATGGCAGGAATGGATGACGAAGAAGATACTTTTGCGCCTGTCGTTAAATCGGCACGTCGTCGTAGTGTTTGGTTAGGCATGAATGTATTAGCCGCTCTTGCTGCCGCATCAGTCTCTAATATGTTCGAGGCAACATTAGCGCAAATGGCATCTATTGCTGTACTAATGACTATTGTACCTTCAATGGGGGGAGTTGCCGGTAACCAAACCGTAGCCCTAGTGATCCGTGGTTTAGCCGTTGGTCATATTGGTGACAGTAACCAAAAAGAATTATTACTCAAAGAAGCGGGAATAGGTCTGCTTAATGGTATTTTGTGGGCCTCTATCATTGGCGGTATCGTCATGGTTTGGAAAGGTGACATCATGCTTGGAGCCATCATTTCTGCGGCGATGCTCGTTAATTTAACCATTGCTGGTATTGCAGGGGTAACAATCCCTCTAATCCTAAAGAAAATGAATATCGATCCTGCATTAGCTGGAGGCATGGCCTTAACCACCATTACTGATATTATCGGTCTATTTGCTTTCTTAGGGCTCGCTACTGTTTTAATGTAGTGTATGACACATTAAAAAGCGCGCTCTCATTCAATGACAGCGCGCTTTTTTTATCTGTTCATATAGCCGATTAGAAAATTACTGACCCGCAATTTTCATCGATTCAATAAGGATTGAGCCGGTTTGAATTTGTGAGCGAGTTTCAATATCACTACCAACTGCAATAATATTTTGGTACATCTCTGTTAAGTTTCCCGCAATCGTTATCTCAGAAACAGGGTATTGGATCTCACCATTCTCAACCCAAAAACCAGCCGCACCACGAGAATAATCACCCGTCACCGTATTCACGCCCTGCCCCATCAACTCAGTAACAAGCAGGCCAGTCCCCATTGTTTTTAGCATTTGGTCAAAACTTTGGCCTGTTGATTTAACAAACCAATTATGAATACCACCCGCATGACCTGTTGGCGTCATGTTTAGTTTGCGAGCAGCGTAGCTTGTTAATAAATACGTAGCTAATACACCATCAGTGATGATTTCACGATCTTGTGTATATAAGCCTTCGCTATCAAATGGGCTACTTGCCAATCCTTTTAGGATATGTGGACGTTCACTAACATTAAACCATTCAGGTAAAATCTTCTCATTTAACTTATCAAGCATAAATGTTGATTTACGATAAAGATTCGCACCACTAATCGCCATAACAAGATGACCAATTAGCCCTGTTGCTACATCAGCAGAGAACATAACAGGCACTTTCATCGTATTTAGTTTTTGAGCATCTAAACGACTAACTGTACGTTCTGCAGCATCCAATCCGACTTTTTTTGCATCCCATAAATCATCACGATGACGAGCAACGGTATAGCTATAATCACGCTCCATGTTGCCATTTTTATCAACCCCAATCACACTACAGCTGATACTGTGACGGCTTGATGGATAGCTCGCTAACATGCCATGACTGTTACCGTAAACCTTAATGCCATAATGGCTATCGTAACTTGCTCCATCACTCTGTTTAATTGATGAGTGATACGCCAATGCCGCCTGTTCTGCCTCAATTGCTTTCTCTGCTGCATAATCTGGTTCAGGATCATCCGGATGGAACAAATCTAAATCAGGAATATTTTGAGCCATTAATTCTTTTGGTGCAGGCCCAGAAAATGGGTCTTCTGACGTATAATTTGCTATATCTAACGCCGCAGCAACCGTCTGTTGAATCGCCTTATCACTTAAATCAGATGTCGATGCACTGCCTTTTCGATGACCACGATACACCGTAATACCGAGTGCTCCATCACGATTAAACTCAACGTTTTCAACCTCTCCCATTAAAGTAGATACGCTGATACCCGTTGTTTTTGTAATCGCGACTTCTGCAGCACTCGCGTGCTGTGTTGCCATCTCTAACGCCTTGGCTACTGCTGCTTCAAGTTCTATTTTTTGATTCATCATTTGGGCTTTTGCATCCATAACATCTGACTAAACATATAAATTTTTACTAGAATAACACTCTATCTGATAAATTTGCGCCCCATTCTCCATTTATCTTGCTAAAATAGAGAGAATCACCCATAAAAGAATGAAGATCATGGCACGTAAAAATCAAAAAGCTCCTTGGGAAGAAGAAGAAGAGATCATCTGGGTAAGTAGAACCGAGATGAAGAACGACATGGAAGACGTACAAAAATTAGGCGAAGAACTGGTTGGTTTAAAGCCTGCAGTTCTTGCTAAGTTTCCATTATCAGAGCTCCTACAAATAGCGATCTTTGATGCTCAACGTTTTAGAAACGAAGCAAAGCGTCGTCAATTACAATACATTGGTAAGTTGATGCGCCTTGAAGATGCTGAAGCGATTCAATTGGCTTTAGATAAAGTGCGTAATAAGCACTCACAAACAACTATCGCTCTTCAGAAGTTAGAAATTCTACGAGATCGTATGATTGAAACGCCTGATGCTGTAATTGAAGACATAATGGTGAAATACCCAGAAGCTGATCGTCAACGCTTCCGTCAACTTGCTCGCCAAGCAAAAAAAGAAAAAGAATCGAATAAGCCACCAAAGGCATACCGTGAAATTTTCCAAATATTAAAAGATTTATATTTAGCAGAAGATCTATAATTCTTCAGATATAAAGAGAACAATAAAAAAGAGCCAAACACAGATGATGCTTGGCTCTTTTTGTACATCTGAATAACGTAAATTAATACACCGAGATTACTCTGTACCACCTACCGTCAATGCATCGAGTTTCAATGTGGGTTGACCAACTCCGACAGGAACACTTTGCCCCGCTTTACCACAAACACCGACACCGCGATCTAATGATAAATCATTGCCAACCATTGAAATTTGTTGCATTGCTTCCATACCAGAACCAATCAAAGTCGCACCTTTAACAGGGCGGGTAATTTTACCATCTTCGATTAAATAAGCCTCTGATGCAGAAAATACAAACTTACCGGAAGTAATATCAACCTGACCGCCGCCAAAGTTTGGAGCATAAATACCTTTTTTAACCGTTGATATAATCTCTTCTGGAGTATACTCACCAGGCAACATGTAAGTATTCGTCATACGAGGCATTGGTAGGTGAGCATAAGACTCTCTACGGCCATTTCCCGTAGGTGCAACCCCCATCAAGCGGGCATTTAACTTATCTTGCATATAACCTTTCAATACACCATTTTCAATCAGTGAATTGTATTGACCTGCAACACCTTCATCATCGACATTTAATGAACCACGACGATCAGCCATTGTGCCATCATCAACAATAGTACATACCGAAGACGTTACTTTTTCTCCAATCTTCCCAGAGAATACAGAAGAACCTTTACGGTTGAAGTCACCTTCAAGACCATGACCAACTGCTTCATGCAATAGAACTCCCGGCCAACCAGAACCAAGAACAACAGGCATCATTCCAGCCGGTGCAGCATCAGCATCTAAATTCACTAAGGCTTGACGGATAGCTTCATCTGCAAACTCAAGAGCAATAGATTTACCCTGTATTTCAGTTAAAAAGTAATCATAACCATAACGACCGCCACCGCCAGCACTACCGCGTTCACGCTTATCACCACGTTGAACTAATACACTAATAGATAAACGTACTAATGGACGTATATCTGCAGCATAAGTACCATCAAGAGCTGCGACCAACATTTGCTCATAAACGCCGCTAATACTTGCAGATACTTCTTGAATTAGTGGTTCTTTTGCTCGGATATAGGCATCAATTTCTTCAAGCAGTGCTATTTTTTGTTTCTTATCCAGACTATCAAGAGGATTAATAGGTGCATAAAACTGAGGGATAGTTTGAGCAGAAAATGCTTTAACTTTACCTTCACCGCCTTGCTGAACAATACCGCGAGCCGCTTTTGCACTTTGAGTTAATGCATCAAGATTAATTTGATCCGAATAAGCAAAACCGGTTTTCTCACCAGAAACCGCACGAATACCCACACCACGATCAATATTAAAAGACCCATCTTTAATAATACTGTCTTCGAGTACTAATGATTCATGCCAGCAAGATTGAAAGTATATATCAGCATAGTCCACATCTCTTTTTGCAATGGAGCTTAAGGTCTGAGACAGTTCCTGCTGACCGATCCCTGCTTGACTCAATAAGGATTGTTCTACTTCTTGCAAACTCATTCGACGTACTCTTTTTAAGAATTTAAGATCTAGGCTTAATTATGAATAAAAAAGAGTGGCTTTTATAGTGAAACTCACTCTTTTCTTAAATAAACCAAATTTAGTTCAATTGACAGTCTAGCCTTGCGTGCTGTGCTACCGGCATTTTTTTACGAATTGTAGCTAATTGCGATAAATCGATATCAGCCACAATCACTCCTGTGCCTTCTTTTTGAAGCGCCGCTTTATTTCCCCATGGATCAACAATCATTGAGTGTCCCCATGTTTCACGACCAGCCCCATGAGAGCCCCACTGCCCAGCTGCCAATAACCAACATTGAGTTTCAATGGCTCTGGAGCGTAATAGAATATCCCAATGAGCATATCCTGTTATTTTAGTAAACGCTGCCGGCACCATAATAATCTCAGCGCCTTGTCGGCGAAGCTCGCTGTATAACTGAGGAAAACGGACATCATAACAAATTGATAATCCTATTTTTCCTACTGGCGTATCCACAACTTTAATTTCATTACCTGGAGTAAAGGTATCTGATTCTCGATAGCTCTGATGACCATCTTCTACGTCGACATCAAACATATGCAACTTATGGTAATGCTCTACAAGCGCTCCTGCATCATTATAAACCAAGCACGTTGACGACAAACTTTCGTCTGAATTTCTAATAGGGAAAGAACCAACAACAAGCCAAATCTGATAATCCTTTGCCAGTGCAGATAATGCCTCTTGTAAAGGCCCTTGACCAAGAGGTTCTGCGTGTCGTTCGTAATCTTCTTTTTTACCAAAAACAATACTGTTCTCAGGAGTTAGAGCCAGCTTTGCTCCCTGTTGGCGTAATCCTTTTAATTTGAGATTCAATTGTTTAATATTATCTTCAGGATCAGCCCCTGAACTCATTTGAATTACGCCAGCCTTTCCCATCTTATATCCTTAGTATTAACTTGATCTAGCTCTAGATACACTAATCATCCACTTTTTCGGGTAATTGGTACTCACCTTGACTACGAGACAATTCTTTTACTGTTGGGGACTCTAGTGAGCCTTCAACCTTATAGTTCACCTGAGTAATAACATCAATAACAGGCGCTATAGCAGTAGCAACTGCTAGTACAATAATAGCGGTCTGTGGCGCAACAGCAAAGGCGGTAAGGATAGGAATACCAGAGGTTAAATCAGGAGTAAAACTCACTTCTGCATCCACTAAACGAGTATTTAAATCCGCTTTACCTTTAATCGTCATTTCACCTGCAACCGCATCCATAATCAAATTATTGCTGACAAAAATACCATCACGCATTTTTCCACTACCGGTAATCGAATTAAAGGCCATACCATCATCAAAAACATCTCTAAAATCGAGCTTCATTTTACGAATGATTGAATCAATACTAAACAGACCAAGAAAACGTGCTGCTCCTTTTACATCAGTAATAACGCCTTCACCTAACGTTGAAGCAAGATCCCCAGAAAGTGTATCTATTTGAATACTCCAAGGTGAACCTTCCCATCGAAGATCGCCATCCATACTATAGCTTGCTTTTTGAATACCCGAACTAATACCAAAACGTGCTAATAATTCAGAGTTATTTTCTCCCGACGCCTGAACTTTAAAAGCAGAGAGGCTCTTATCTTTATTTAATAGCCAATCCCCTGACATCGCCAGCTTATTTTCACCACTGGTAATTTTCAGTTTATCAAGATAAAAAGTTTCTCCGTTTTTATGCAGTTTAGTATCAAGTTTTCCTAGTTTATACCCTTGGATCCATGTGTCTTTAATCGTTAACTCTAAGTTTGGCATCAGACGAAAGAAATCACGGTCAAACTCAGAAATAACAGGCTCATGGTCTTTTGCTTGATTCAATCGTTTTTGATTCTCAGGATCGTCTAAACTTGGAATAAAGATATGCAGATTATCCAATTGAACCAATAGGTCATCGGATCCTTTCCAACTTGCCTTACCATCAACTTCTTGACTATTAACTTGAGCATACCAACCTTGAGATTTTTTACGTACATCAATACTCGCATCATTCCAATCTAACGAAGCTAAATGTAATGACTTAATGTTTGCATCAATACGAGTTGGTATTGGGATCACCGGGAAATGGCTCATTGATGATTTTACAGTGCTTGGCTTTCCTGTATTTAAAATAGGTTCAGATAACCACGCGTCCGCATCAAATGATGTGGTATTAATGGAAGCAGACTGCCCTACAATAGGGCTCACTCTAAAATTTCCACGCCCAACAATCACATGACTTGCGGTAATAACTGGTGTTTTCTTTGTTATATCAATTTCTGTTTGGTATTTCGCATCAGGTAACGTTAAGCGTCCCGACAATTTTTCTGAATTACCAGAAACCTGTAATAAGACTTTATCCCCATCGCCTTTATCCAAAGATAATGGATACGGCAACGTTGATCTAACCTCATTTAATGCCGCATTAACACCTAATTGATAAGTAAAGCCGACATCTGCTACCTGTAAATTTATGGTTGAGCTCCATTCCGAAACACCACCAACTTTATCCATCATAGGAGAGTCAATATAGTCTTTAAGTGGTGATATTTTCCACTTACCTTTCGTTTCAATGTTCACACTATAAAAATCAGATTGTGCTTCACCAGTAAAAGAAAGAGAGATTGGCTGCCCTAATAATGACGCTTGAATACCTGACGCTTTAACTACATCATTATCAAACTCAATTCGACCTTTTGCATTCGTCAGCAATATATTTGGTGACTGCAATTCAATGTGGTTATTTGCAATATCGGCATAGCCCCACGCACGCACATCATCGCCATTAAACGGGATATCTAAGCGCAATAAAGCATCAACACGGTTGTCGACTTGAATACTGTTTAATGCAGCTCCAACAGAATCAACTAATGGCGTTGCTGTCATATATTCACGAACCGCTTTACCTGAACCATTAGCAGTTGCACGAATAGTTAGCTTTCCATCTTCCGATAAATTGGCAATACGCCCGGTAACACGAGTGGCATGTACATCCATAAGATCTGCAGAATGAGAGCTTAAAAACATAGACGCATTTTGGAACATGAGATCTAATTGTAGATCAGTTAATGGAGGCCATGCTGTATCAAAAGAAAACTTAGCGTCTTTTAAACTTACCTTAACTTGAAATATTCCATCGTATTTGGTGTAAGGAAAATCAGCAACTTCACCATACCAAAGCAACTGCACCGTTTTAGCATTTCCTCCTTGTACGGCTGCAGATAAGTAATCTGTTAAATCTTGTCCCAATGCTAACGTCGGCAAATAACGCCACGTTTGATCTGCATGAAATGCATCGGCTTCGGCATAAAAAGAGAGTACAGACGGTTTATCTTTTGGAAAATCTAAGCGGAACTCACCTTTAGCTTGCAGATCAGGCGTCGATACTTTTATGTAATCAGACCATAAGCGCCAACCATTATCATTCACTTCCCAATAGGCGGTTACCTTACCCTGTTTGATATTTAATGGCGCTTGGAATACATCGCCATAAGGCAGCGTATCATCGACTAATGATAATGTTGCTTTGCCTTTTTCAGCATCACCAGCGACTAAGATATCCAATTTATGAAAGCCAGGAAGTAATTCCCATTGCTTCATTTCTGCTGCATGAATAGACGCAGAATAATGCAACCCTGTAGAGTGATCAAACTCGACACGAATATCATTAATGCTGCCTTTAGGGTCTAAAGTGGCAAGAAGATCAGTAATATTATCTTGAGAAGCAGGCAATAGTGTTTTTAAATCGAGTGCACTATAAAGATCGATATGCGCCAGATTTAATACCCATTTTTCAGGCTGCCACGTAAAGCTTCCTGAAACCTGTGGCCACATGTCATTTTGGTGCTTAATTCGAATATCGGAAGCTAATACCTTCCAACCCTCTCTATCTGGCTGTAGTTCAAACACCCCAGCTTCTACACTGGCTTGGTGAGTCTCTTTTCCTTCAAGCCAATTAATATAAGATGGCGATGCTTCAACAAGTGCATCAACCGGTTGGCCATTTTTAAATGATAACCAAGCATTAGCTGACACCTCACCTTGAGTTACCCCATATTCTTTTTGAATTTCATCGGTGATCCATGGAGTAACTTGAATATTTTTCGCTTCGACATAAAAATCACCATCTAAGCTTTTAAATGTGCCTTTTTCTTTGATGTTCCCGATGACTTTAAGCTGATTGATTTCACTCCCAATGATACTTACAACCCCTTCAGCAAGGTGTCTTTTATTTTCATTTCGCCATTGCAGTGAATCAATTTGAAGTGTTTTATCATTGCCATCAAGCGCAATAAGGGTCACTTGAGAATCTTTTAATGAAAAATGATTTAATCTCACTAAAAATAAATCTTCAAGACGCTTTCCTAAGGATTCATCACTGCTTTTTTCACTTGGTTTCTTCGCATCTTCTGGTGATTCGGAAGTGTCACCTAATGACGTTAAGTCAGCAACTAACTTATCAATACGTAAGTCAGCAAATTGAGGCTGTTGAGCCCATAGGGAAGAAAGGATATTGAGTTGGATCTCAACGTCCTTAACCGAGATGATTTCATCTCCAGAGACAGGATCGACCGCCGTCAAATTTTTAAGATTTAATGAGGGGTTAGTATTTCTCCAGCGACCATCAAGTTCACCAATAGAAATTGAAAAACCAGTACTTTTGGAAAGAAAAGCTTCAACTTCAGGTTGGTATTGATTAAGTGAAGGAAGGAGTAGACGTAAGCCTGTAATGACTAAAGCTGCCAGTAAAAACACCAGCAGCAATAATCCCATCAAGCAACGTTCAAAGCGAATTAACTTAGTGGTCACGTATTTTTATTCTCTACATCATTACGACATCAAACTGCTCTTGAATATAAAGAGGTTCTGCTTGAATCTTAACCTGTTTACCTATAAATAGTTCGAGTTCGGCAAGTGCATGAGACTCTTCACCTTCAAGAGCATCAGCAACCGCAACAGAGGCATAAACTACAAATTTATCAGAATCATACGCTCGATTGACTCGAGTGATTTCACGTAAGATCTCATAGCATACACTTTCAACCGTCTTCACGGCTCCACGACCTTCGCAGGTAGGGCATTGTCCACATAAAACATGTTCAATACTTTCTCGTGTACGCTTACGTGTCATTTCCACTAAACCAAGTTGAGTAAAACCATTAACATTCGTTTTAACTCGATCTTTCTCTAGTGCAGCACCTAATACTTGTAATACTCTGCGACGATGCTCTTCACTCATCATATCGATAAAATCAATAATAATGATACCGCCAAGGTTCCGTAAACGTAACTGACGAGCAATCGCTTGTGTGGCTTCAATATTGGTATTAAAAATGGTTTCTTCTAAATTACGTCGTCCAACAAATGCCCCAGTATTGATATCAACAGTGGTCATGGCTTCGGTTTGATCTATGATCAAATACCCACCCGACTTTAGCTCTACCTTGCGATCAAGTGCACGCTGGATTTCATTTTCCGTTTCGTACATATCAAAGATAGGTTTATCACCAGAGTAATATTCCAATTTTTTCGTTAATTCAGGAACGAATTCAGTTGTAAATTCTTTTAATTTTTCAAAAGCTTGCTTTGAATCGACACGAATTAAATCTAACTCAGTACCGACAAAATCACGTAAGATACGTTGATCTAATCCAAGCTCACCATAAAGCATTGATTTTGTTTTGCTCTTTTTACGACGCTCAATCACCTTGTGCCATAGACGCTTTAAGAAAGCAGCATCTTGGGAGATCTCCGCTTCTTTCGCGCCTTCTGCCGCAGTACGAATGATAAAACCACCAAACTCATCGCAATAGTCAGAGACCGTATTCTTTAAGCGATTACGTTCTTTTTCACTTTCAATTCGTTGAGATACACCCACATGGCTTGCACCAGGCATAAACACTAAATAACGAGAAGGAAGAGTAATGTCTGTCGTTAGACGAGCCCCTTTGGTTCCAAGTGGATCTTTAACAACTTGTACAACCAAATCTTGTCCTTGGTGTACTAACTGAGAAATATCTCTTACTTGAAATTGGCGCTTTTCATTTTCAGAAACACATTCCGTATGAGGAACAATATCTGAGGCGTGCAAAAATGCGGCTTTATCCAAACCGATATCTATAAACGCAGCTTGCATCCCCGGCAATACTCGGCTTACTCTGCCTTTGTATATATTACCCACAATACCGCGTCTTGCTTCTCTTTCAACATGGATCTCTTGAAGCACACCGGCTTCAATCATCGCAACACGAGTTTCACTCGGTGTGACGTTTATTAACAACTCTGTACTCATTGGAGCACCTCACTAATTTTTACAAAAATTGGTGTAAGAGCTGATCTGTTTCCATCAAAGGCAGTCCCATGACGGCATGATAACTGCCATCAATACGCGAGACAAATCGCCCACCACTACCTTGAATACCGTATGAACCTGCTTTATCACAAGGTTCACCACTTTCCCAATATTGTTCTATTTCTTTTATTGAAAGTGTTCTAAACCACACCTGTGTTATTACTGTTTTGGTTCTTGTTGTCTCAGGTGTTGCTAGCGTAACGGCGGTCATTACTTGATGTTGACGACCAGACAAAGCTAAGAGCATTCTCTTAGCGTCTTCAAAATCTTTAGGTTTTTCTAAAATAACACCATCGATAACAACGATAGTATCAGAGCCCAATACTGGGACATTCTTATTTTCTATTTGTTCTGTCATTTCAGCTTTAGCTAATGCTTCTACACCCGCTTTCGCTTTATCTTTAGATAATCGTTCAACGTACATAAGAGGTGTCTCATCTGATTGATGCACCTCTTCAACGTCAACAGACAAAATCTCAAATTGGTAGCCCAATAGAGCCAATAGCTCCTTTCTTCGAGGAGAACCAGAAGCTAAAAAAACTTGGGTAGTCATTACATTTCCTTATCGAATTGACCAATGACGACGAACTCTACGCATTAGTAAAAATAACCAAGGCCATAGAATAAAGTTTAACACGCCAGCCCATAAAAAATGTGCGTTGAAAGACACATCGTGGACTAAGAACTCGCCCATAAATTCCAAAAGCTTACCTAATAAAGTCAATCCTGAAAATATAGTGGCTTGTTGCCATAATGCTAAATTTCGTAGAACCTTAAAGTTAGCAGCAACAAGATAAACGAGTATAGCCATCGTCATACCACGAATGCCTAATGTCGTCCCTAATAAGAGGTCCCACAGAATACCTAATAGCATTGCTGTACCGACATTAACTCGATGAGGTAAAGCAAGTACCCAATAAAAGGTAACCAAAATAATCCAAGATGGTCGAAGTACTTCCAAAGCCCCTGGCCACGGAGCGGCTTGTAAGGTTAAGGCGATTAAAAAAGAGAGCCAAATAATGATTCTACCGCGCATTAAATGACTACTGCTCATTTGATATATCCTCTGTGTTCACGCCCGTATCTGTTGGCCATACTAATAATAGATATCGTAACTTATCGAATTCAACCGTCGTTTTTAAATCTATGGACGCAAATGGGCGCTTATTATCATTATCAATTGTTGAAACGTAACCGACAGGATAGCCTTCAGGATAACGTCCTCCCAAACCTGAACTCACTAATAAATCACCCACTTCAATATCAGTATTGGTCGGTATATGCTCAAGTTGCATCGTATCTAGATGCCCTTTACCTGACGCAATTACGCGAATATCATTTCTAACAATTTGTACTGGAATGGCATTATTAGGATCGGTCAGCAATAAGACTCGACTATTGTGAGCTCCAACATAGTTAATCTGTCCCACAATCCCTTTATCGCTGATCACAGGTTGGCCTTCATAAACACCGTCTATTTGACCTTTATCAATCATAACTTGGTGGGTATAAGGCGCTGAATCTACTGCCATTACCTCTGTTACCATTTTTTTCTCATCACGAATAAATGGAGAACCGAGAAGATCGCGCAATCGACTGTTTTCTTGCTTGAGTTGTTCCAATAATAATAAATTACTGTTTTGTACAAAAACTTCTTGTTTAAGACGCTGATTTTCAAGCATAAGAGTATTACGGCTATTAAATCTGTCATACATGCCATCAAACATAGTACGAGGAAGATTTGCCGCATAATGAATTGGCGATACAAAACTATTTAATAAGTAACGAATGTCGGAAAACGCATTTAAACGACTATCGGCTAGCATAAGGCTAGCCGATACCATTACAGCAATAAACAGGCGAAACTGTAGAGAAGGGCCTCTACCAAAGATTGGAGTCATATCCACTCACCCGTTATTTTTATTACTCTTCACTAAACAGATCGCCACCGTGCATGTCGATCATTTCTAATGCTTTACCGCCGCCACGAGCAACACAAGTTAGGGGCTCTTCAGCAACAACAACTGGAATTCCCGTTTCTTCAGTAAGCAAACGATCTAAATCACGAAGTAGTGCACCACCACCCGTTAATACCATGCCATGTTCAGAAATATCAGAAGCTAGCTCTGGTGGACACTGCTCTAGTGCAACCATCACTGCTGAAACGATACCTGATAGAGGCTCTTGAAGTGCTTCTAAGATTTCGTTTGAATTTAATGTAAAGCTGCGAGGAACACCTTCTGCAAGGTTACGGCCACGCACTTCAATTTCACGAACTTCATCACCTGGGTAAGCTGAACCAATTTCGTGTTTGATACGCTCTGCTGTTGCTTCGCCAATCAAGCTGCCGTAATTACGACGTACGTAGTTAATGATCGCTTCATCAAAACGGTCACCACCAATTCGTACAGATGAAGAGTAAACAACACCATTTAGTGAGATAACAGCAACTTCTGTTGTACCGCCACCTATATCGATAACCATTGAACCTGTTGCTTCTGATACAGGAAGACCCGCACCAATTGCTGCCGCCATTGGTTCATCAATTAAGTACACTTCACGAGCACCAGCACCTTGTGCTGATTCACGGATTGCACGACGCTCAACTTGTGTAGAACCACAAGGAACACAAACCAATACACGTGGGCTTGGACGTAAAACACTGTTGTCATGCACTTGTTTGATGAAATGCTGAAGCATTTTCTCTGTCACATAGAAGTCAGCAATAACACCATCTTTCATTGGACGGATAGCAGAAATATTACCAGGAGTACGACCTAGCATTTGTTTCGCCTCATGACCAACAGCTGCAACGCTTTTCGTAGATCCATTACGGTCTTGACGAATAGCAACTACTGATGGTTCATCAAGAACAATGCCTTGACCCTTTACATAAATAAGTGTGTTGGCAGTACCTAGATCAATCGATAGATCGTTTGAAAACATGCCACGAAGTTTCTTGAACATAATCTTCGTATTTCCTGAAAACGTGAGAATAAGATAAATATATCTAAATGTACCAATGCCTAGCCTAATCAGCAAGGCATTGGTTAATAATCCTGAAGCAAATCAGGATATTTATTAATATTTTAGTTAGAAGTACCAATTATGTTACTTTCGCCACGAAATAAAATGCGATCATTTCCGCGGTAAATACCAAAGGTAACGACAGTTGATGGATCTTCATCACCTTGACCTCGCCAATTGTATTGTAACCAAGGCTGTTCCTCATTCGACCCAGAAACACCCTGACAGTTCACATTCGATCCCCCTCCTATTGAAGAAAGAGGATCTAAACATAGCCAAAATCGTACTTGTTCACGTAAAATACGGCTATCAGGTTCTGCAATCAAAGAAATCGAGTCGTTCCCATTCACGATAACCCCACGACCAACCAATTTAGATGAACTCTGCTTCGTTGGATCTGGCCATATAGTTTGCTTCTCATGTTTTTCACCATCAAAACTCGATTTACTATCAGTATCATTAACAACAAATCGACCACCATTCCAGAACTCAACGCGCAATGGAACAATGACACTTTGACCGGCTGATGTCCCAACACTGTCTAGCACCATTCGACCATAACGAACCTTAGGTTGTGATAATAATTCTTGCTCTAGTACTTCTTGGGTTTTATCAAAAGAAACGGGGTCAACACCGCTTATCGCTAAATTCAATGCCGTTGTTATCGCATTAACGCCATCATTAAAAGGACCATCAGCGGTTGTCGTTATATTACCAGCCAGCGTTGATGCACTTTTTCTTGACCAAATAACACCTTTTGAAAGGTCTGGTGTTTCCCAAGTCGCATTACTCCAATGGGTATTATCTAAATCGGAAGACGCAATATTTAACCGTTCATTATAATCACCAGTTAATGAAAAACTGGCTTTTATGCTTGTATCAAACAACCCATAGTTATTAACGGTCGTATCACTCTCAGAATAGGCCGTAACAGCAAAGTTTACGTCATCAAAAGGCTGTGCCATGTAGGTATAAGTTCCTTCCGAAGATCCTTGCTTTTCAGGGTGATCCCACAATGTATCAGTGATAGTGAAATAGGCTGGATAGAACCGGCCAATAGAAAGATCACCAAACTCAATCCCCCCTAGAATCCCATCATAAAAAATAGGACTTAAGGCTTCAGATTTAAATAAAATACTTCCAACCTCTGAGTAGGTCATATTATTAAATTCGTAATAGCTATCCCTACCGACACCTACGTAAACATCATTATTAATAGGAACTAATGGCGCTAAAGTGCCTTTAACTCCATTAGTTGGAGTACTTAGCTCATATGATGGTGATATAGATGAAAAAGGAGCTGATGATTTAAAGAAATTTTGAGTCACAGGGAGTTGACATAAATCAGTTGCGGTACCAAATCTCACTGGTTTCACCTTTACAGAGAACCTTTCACCAGCAGCAACTAACGCAGAACCACCAGAACTATCTCCATCGACAGCGATATCACTACAAATAACAAGTTTCCAAGGACGAGATTCGACATTGACGGTTGTTGATAATAAATCAGAATCCACAGGGTAATCATTACAATCAAAATTAGGCGGGCAAATAAAATTTGGATCACTCAAGGTAAAATGAATCGCGCCCGCTTCTTGGTACATTAAGCTTGTTGATGCTTTACCTTCATCAAAAATAAGTTCAATTTTGCTTGGGTTAGTTTGACCCGAAAGTTCAAAATCCGTACGAATACCATCACTTTCCGTTGGTTGAATGAGTTTATAAGAAGATACGTCTAATCGCTTTGTTCCTTTGTAATTTTTAACTATATCAATCTCATCATTACCACAAGCTAATACGACTATGTCAAAAAAATGCGATTGATTTGCGATGACTTTTGTTGCTGATGTCTCGAACATATAAGGAACATAATGTACTTCACCTTCATCAGTTACATTTGAATCACTTTGTAAACTGGCCTTAACGACAATATCTTCTATCTTCTCCTTATTTAATTTTGAAAATAATAATGTCACTTCACCGTTGTTGTCAGTAATTAAATCTGAACTTAAGAGTGTAAGTTTTGATTCATCAAATTGAAGGGTTATTCTTTTACCAATAACTGGCGTTGGAGTGCCTGAATCGGTCATAACTAAAACATTAAATTCAACGTCATTACAAACTAAACTGTATTTTTCTTTTGGGGTTATCGTAAGTATATAGTTTTCACTAGGAGGAGATGCATTACAGATATCGTCTGAAGAGCTTATTGGGCATGCGGGTTTATCTATACAGGTTGTGCTATCTATACCACAATATAATGTTGTATTTAGATAATCATAAATATTAGCTTGAGAGGATACAACACCACACACTTCACTATTTTTGAGGGTCACTTTACCAAAAGAATTAATAGCATCTATTTTTGCATATATCTTATTGTTATCGTTTTCAACTGATACACTGCCACCTATAGAAGTGATTGTTCCACACACTAATACTTCTTTTAGTTTTGCATTACTGTGAGCCATAATATTACCAATGACTTGATTATTATTTTCTTCGATAATCACCTCACCGCCTTCACTAGTAACATCTCCAAATACTTTCGTATTTTTTAATTTAACATTACGGAGTGCTTGGATATTTCCATCGATTTCATTATTATTTTCTTCAATAATAATATCATCTCCGTGGCTGATAACATTTCCAATGACTTTGATTTTTTTTAATTTAATATTACTTTGAGCTTGAATATTCCCATCGATTTCATTATTACTACCTTCAATGATGACCTCGCCACCAGCACTAATAATACTCCCAACCACTTTTACATTTTTTAACTTAATGTTCCGTTGTGCAATAATAAAACCATAAATTTCATTACCGTTTCCTTCAATGATGACTTCACCACCGAGAGAGTTGATATGAATCGGCTGCTCATTTGTTCCTATTTTATTACTATCAAGCTTTGCACTGCCATTAGATATCAACTCTACATCCATTAAATCTACATTACTTACAATAACAGAATCGTTTTTCTGAAGAATTAGCGCACCCACACATCGATAGACGTTCCCGGTTAAAGAACCATTACAAAGAGAAACAGTAGGATCAGATAAATCATAAACTTTTGCTGTTGTAGTAAATGATAAAAAAAATAATATAAAGAATAACTTCCTCATTGATGTATCTCCTTCGCCCATACTTCTTGAATGCGCATTACTTCATTAATTCCTGAACCGCAAATAGCTCTACTTTTTATTTGAAAATATTGAATCGTTTCGCCATGGTAAGTTATTTCCGTCATATCACATGTAACACTAGGGTTGTGACTGCATCCACTATTTGCTAAAGCCATATTCGGATTTCGTTCAACCCCATCACAAATTGAATCATCAGCCCCCGATAGTCCTAGCGGAAAGAGCTGAACCAAACCCCATTCAGCACCAGAGTGCGCTAAAAACCAAGCTTGGGTTCCTAAGACTTCTTTTGAAACCGTATCTGAATTACTGGTTTCGACCTTCAATAAATTTAATGATAAATAGCCAATAACAACCATAACGACAATAGACATGATTAGCAGGTTACCTTTTTGCTTTGCTTGATTACGGTACATTTATCACCTGCACATCATGTTGATATTCGGTTGTTTCACCTATACCACTTTCAAAAACCAATACCATTCTAAGCATAGAGTTGCGATGCACAGATGCTGCCTCAAAAACAAATCGACCATTGTTAATATGATCAGCCAATTGAATTGTCACATTTTGAATCCTTCGTTCTACCTTGCCATTACCAATGCAATAAGTAATCGTTTCAGGTTTATAGATAAAAGCACGGCCAGAAACTGAACTTGAAATAAAAGCAGGATTATTAATGGTAGAAAAGGCAAGGGTTGATACCCCACCAGAAACAGAAATTGAATCAATCGTAACGTAACGAGACCCGTTGACTGCCATTAAGTCATTTTGGCTACTTGGGTTAATCGTAAGATTTAGACCAGCAACTACATCCGTCTTATTAGAGAGTAAAACCGTATCTATTTGCTTTTCATTAAACTGCGGTAACGCTAAATAAAAAGCGCTTGCCTCTACAGGAATAAAACTAACACACTCTTGAGAACTTGATATTTCAATACTATTCGGTACCGCATGACGCAGCTCTCGACTCAGTTTTTCAATAACAAACTTTGCCTGCATTTGATTATCTTGCCGATCAATACTGTCGTTATAACTTTGAAAGCCGAGTTGCAGCGTATTACTCGCAGCAAGTGCAACAATACCCACAACAACAATGGTTAAAATTAATTCGATTAAGGTAAACCCATTCTTTCTCTTCATTAATAATTCCCCTTATAAGCACTAAAGGTATATTTCGCGTATTCGCTCGCATGAAGGATGACATCGATTTTTTTAAACGGTGTAATTTCAGTATTAGAAGCATCAATGTCGGCATACGTTACTGTAATTTCTACGGTGAAGTTCTTATACTCATCCGCACTTATTGCATCTATTAATTGATTTAATTGGTATGACGGTAAACTACTTGATGAACATATTGAGAGATCTCCCCAGCAACCAATAAAGTCATCCACATCATTAAATGAAAACGATGTTAGATCTATCTCTTCTCTACCTAGCGTTTCCGTACAAGTAATTAATTTATCATCGTTATCCTTTTCCCCACATCGATATTGCCCACCGCTAGGATCGCTATGTTCATCGAATTGCCGACTTAATATATCTGTCATCACTGAATGCCCAAGCGCAGCACCTTGTGCTTGATAGGTGGCTTGATGAGACATCGTTGAAGAGGTAAACACGCCAGAAATCAAGACTGATAATGCAAAACCTAAAATCACAATACCGATGATTGATTCTATTAAGGTCAACCCTTGCTGATAGGTAGATTTCAAATTCATAGTTGGCATCCAGTATCTTGAATAGAACGATAAATGAACCCTTCACGGTTAATACAGACTGAGCGACTCTCATTAGAAGAAGGCGTTGTAATCGTTATTCTACAATCCTTGTCTATGCATAATGTCGAACTCGCTGATGATGTAGCAATGCTTGGTCGGCCTAATAAATCAAATGACAATCCAGAAATAAGCACTTCCGTGTTTACTGAATTAAAATCATAGCTTAATTGAATTAGCTCTAATTGCTGTTGGTTCGTATCTTTAGAATAATCAGAAAGTGCCGCGCTAGACATGCCTTGCTGTTGACAAGATTGAGACACGCCAAATTGATTCGTTGCCATAAAAATTGAACGGCAAGAATTACTCTGATAAGACGTATTTGTTTGCATTGCTGCAATTTGAACGTGGCGTAAGATTGATATAACTTGCTCTTGCGCTGCTGCCGAAGAAAAACGGCTCGCTCCCATGTATTTACTCGAGGTATAAATAGCAATAATCGCTAGAATGACGATCACGACAATCAGCTCAACCAATGTGAAACCTTTTGTTTTTATTGGTTGTTTTTGTAGAGATACTGCGAGGGGAAAAGTCATCATCCGTTACCTTATTGTCTCCTGTTACTAGGATAACGAAATTTATAGAGATAGCGAGATTTTGTTAATTTTAGATACAAAAAAGCCAGCGGAGATCGCTGGCTTTTGAAAATTATTTTAGATTAACATTTATCATCACGGACTAAAACAGTCACACCAGAAGATACAGTTGTAGCTTGGGCATAATTAACATAACAACCACTAGCATTTGTCCAACCAGTTGTTGACTGACCTTTAAATGTATAAGAAATACCACCAGAAACGCTAGCGGCACTTACAACATCCCAATCAGCAGTCAAACCAACAACAGCCGCTTCAATACCTGCTGACGTTGCCATTGGGTAACCATAAATAGTAGCAATACCATCGACATCTGTTTCTGAAGTTGCCGTCTCTACACCATTAATCGCCGCTTTACCATAAACAATACCAGAAGCTCCTGACATTGCGCCTTTTAGACCTTGCAGTGATGATGCACGAGCATCTGATTGCAGGTTAAGGAATTTAGGTGCTGCGGTTACTGCTAGAATACCTAGAATAACGATAACAACTACCAACTCAATAAGTGTGAAACCACCTTGTCTTTTCATGCTACTTCTCTCTTTTATTATAAATATGATGGTACTTAAATGGTGCCATCGTTGTTGTTAAAACTAATTATATAAATATGATTTATCTTATTTATCAATTAACACGATTTAGAAAATTAAATACGCATTAATTATTCAAATTATTATTGCAGCGTTACCACTACACGGCCGGATTCAGGTTCATAAGTAAAGAAATGACCTTCGTTCTCTTGCTGTGTGTATTTACATTGATTACGACTATTATCAATAACAACTTCAGCTAAATATTTCGCTTTATTATCGTTAATATCATCAGTAACGTACGGTGCATTTTGTAATAACATTTCCATCAATAATATGCATTCTTTGGCGGTTAATGCTGTTGGATAACTGCCAGTGTCATTGCCATCTAAATCTTCACGGGGAGAGATTGGGTAGCCGGGACGAAAATCGGTTTGATTCGCCTTTGATGGGTCAGTTAACCAAAACTCAGTACCATCGTAACTCACTGCATTGTAGTCATTGGTTCTCGGGCGAGCTTCTGCTTCCCATTGTGCTCTTGCAGAAAGAACAGCGGTAGCATAACCACCAGCAACTCCCTCAATACTTGCTTTTTTCGCTTCAAGACTAACATCTAAAAATCGAGGCAGTGCAACGGTAGCCAACAAACCTATTACCACTATCACTATCACTAGCTCAACCAGTGAGAAACCTTTTTGGTACTTCATAATAATGCTTCTCTCTCTTTCTATTTTCTTTCTGAATTGTAAGGGATTTTACATAAAAAAACACAGCGTTCGTCAAAAAAATGCCAACTTAATTATTATTCAAAAAACCGACGTTAACCTTAAATACACCATTAACCAACATTACGGAAATTACTTTACCATTCGACATACTATACTTACAGCCGAATCGTAACATATCCGCCTTTTTTTTCGACACATGAATAAAATCTGTATAAATTTTTTGTTTTTCTGGTAACAAAATATATAACCACTTCTGACAATCTAATTCATTATCCTTAAGTGTGATCGGCCAGCCTAATGGGGTAAATGTAATGTCTACATTATCTTTAACAATTGATTTAGGCTGCCCATTTACAACCCAGTAATTTTTAAACTCATTCGCTGAGGACAATATTTCTCGGCTACTCATTAGTAAGGCGGCGTCTTCAACTTCAGGTTCCATTTGTTGCCATTGATATAAAATAATGGCCACAAAGATAAGAACAAGGCCGCCCCATATAAAACGGGTTGCAGACATAACTATGACCCTTTTACGACATCTAACATATTCCACATTGGTAAGAAAATACCCAATGCTAATATTAAAACCATACCCGAAACGATAAGTAATAATAAAGGCTCTATTCTTGCCGTTAATGTTTTTAAGTCGTAATCAACTTCACGATCATAAAAATCAGAAACTTCTAATAACAAATCATCTATCTGTCCCGTTTCTTCACCCACCGCGATCATCTGTTCAACCAAAGGAGTAAAGATACCACTTTGCATCGCCGTGACTGACATACTCGTACCTGATTCAATGCCACTTTTCATTTCAAGCAATCTATTTTCTAAAAACTTATTTCCTAACGATTCAGCAGAAAGTGAAAGCGATTGATTCAGTGGAACACCCGATTTAAGCATTAATGCAAACGTTCTTGAAAAACGAGACATTTGCGCGCGAGTCACAATATCTCCCACAATAGGAAAACGTAATCGACACTTATCCCACGTTTCTCGTCCTTTGGGTTGGCTTACCCAAGCCTGAAATGCAAACAAAGCTGCTGCCATTCCTGCGATTAAAAAATGCCAATAATTAACAAAGAAACTCGACGTCGAAATTAAGATGCGTGTTGGTAATGGTAAATCAACACCAAAGCGAGAAAACATACTAGCAAATTGAGGGATCACTTTTATATTCAACACAAACATAGCTAATAAAATAAACGTAAGAACAAATATTGGGTAACGCATTGCCGATTTAATTCGCTTGCGCGTTTCCATCTCTTGTTCATAATAATTAGCTAATTGCATTAATGCTTGATCTAAGCGGCCTGTATTTTCGCCAACATGGATCATAGAAACAAACAAAGAACTAAATACATGAGGATGTTGCTGCATGGAGACCGACAAACTACGTCCATTAGTTAGATCTGCAGTCACTTCTTCAAGCGTATTTTTTAATAATTTATTATTACTGTTTTTCGCCAAACCATTCATTGCGCGCAACAACGGCACTCCAGCTTTAGTTAAGCTGTACATTTGACGACAAAAAATAACCAACACTTCAAGTGGGATCGTTGGTTGAAACCACTTTTTCCAATCAGTTGCCTTTGAATTACCACCAAACTTATTTGCTTTAATTGATGTAGGGATCACTCCATCATTCATCAATTGTTCTGCTGCCGATTCTGGAGAGACTGATTCGATAGAGCCAGATACTTTCTCACCACGACGGTTTCGTCCGTTATATTTAAATATTGCCATGATTTATGCCTACATTAAGATTGGCTGATGTGACGCGGCATTATCGCCCTCACCTAGTACCATGACTTCATCAAGACTTATTATGCCATTCATAGCAAGCTCCATTGCTGATGCTAAAAGTGGTTTATACTCTGGGTTTTGACGCGCTTTTTGTGAAAAACCAACGGCATCATTCGCTCTCAACGCATCCATCATAGGCTGATCTAATTCTAATAATTCAAAGACACCAATACGTCCACGATAGCCTGTTAGATTACAACTTTGACAGCCATAACCTCGTTGAAATGGCACTGATACTTGATTAGGAAAACGTGTTTGCACCCATTGTTTACGAGCCTCATCCAGAGGGTCTACACCAGAACATTCAAGACACACTTTCTTTACTAATCGTTGTGCTAATACAGCACGAACAGCACTAGCAACAAGATAACCCGGCGCGCCCATATCCATCATACGTAACGCACTGTCTATGGAATCATTGGTATGTAATGTTGATAATACTAGATGCCCTGTCAGCGCTGCTCGCAATCCAATTTCTACGGTTTCTTGATCTCGCATTTCACCAATTAAAATTATATCTGGATCCTGACGTAAGAAAGTTCTCAAAATTTTTGAGAAAGTGAGATCAATCTTGCTATTCACTTGAACTTGATTGATTCGAGGCAAGCGGTATTCAACTGGATCTTCCGCGGTAATTATTTTCTTACTCGGCTGATTTAACTCACTCAATGCACTATATAAGGTCGTTGTTTTACCCGACCCAGTAGGGCCAGTAACCAAGATCATGCCATAAGGACGACGTAATTGTTTACGAAAGCGTACCAAAAGATACTCAGGTAACCCTGAATATTCTAATTCACGAACTCCTGATGTTTGGTTAAGCAAACGCATTACTACCGATTCGCCATATTGTACTGGCATAGTAGATAAACGAATATCCACCGATTGTCCGCGAGATTTAATATTAAAACGCCCATCCTGAGGTAAGCGCTTTTCTGAAATGTCTAAATTTGCCATCAATTTTAAACGAAGTACTAAAGCTGATGCGATATTCACTTCATTGAGTAGCGTTTCATGCAATACACCATCAATACGTTGACGTAAGCGTAGTACTTTATCATCGGGTTCGATATGAATATCGGACGCCCCAACTTGAATTGCATCTTCAAATAATGAGTTAATGAGTTTTACAACAGTAACTTCGTCATTATCACTATCTGAAATTCCAAAATTAAAATCATTGCTATCTTGATGCTCTGATTGTAACTGCTCTGCAAAAGAGGCTATTTCTTTGGTTCGACGATAAAAGCGATCAAAACTATCTACTAACTGCCTTTCTGAGGCGATCACCATTTCAATTTGATATTGTTGCAGCTGAGAGAATAACGCCTCTTGAGCTGAGAGATCGGCAGGATCACTCATGGCAACTCGAATCGAGTTTCCTTGTTGGCTCAAGACTAAAGCTCGTAATCGTCGAGCATGAACTTCGGGCAACAATTGCACTGCTGCAGCATCAATATCAGCTCGGTTCAAATCAACCAAAGGCACATCTAATTGTTGAGATAGAAAAGTAAGCATTTGTTTTTCAGACAAGAAACCTAATTGAATTAAGGTTCCACCCAGCTTTCGGCCTGTTTTTTTCTGCGCGAGTAACGCTTGCTCAATTTGCTTTTCAGTGACAATGTTTTCTTCGACTAATAAATCACCAAGTCTTTTTCTTAACTTAAGACGCATTATTTATTCCCCTCCATTGTCGCTAATAGTTTTATTCTATCTCTTACAAAAACCAAAGATGAACGAGACAATCCTGGCTTAATTAACGCCGTTTGATAAGCCTCGTACGCTTGCTGTATTTTCGCTTCTCTTTCATAAACAATCGCTAAACCCAACCACCAACGACCATTTTCAGGCTCTTTCTTTATCAGCATTTGATAGCTTTCATTTGCCAAATCCATCAATTTTAGTTTTTGCGCTAAGCCACCACGGGTCGCTAAATAATCCACATTAGCATCCAGAGGAATATATTCTAATACCGACAATGCCGCCTCTATTTGCTCTTCTTTTTGTAATAAGCTGGCTAATGCCAAACGTAAACTAACGCTATCCTGATCGAGTTTAATGCCTTGCTGTAATATCGCTGCCGCTTCTTGTACTTCTCGTTTCCCATAAAGTAACGCGGCTAATTTTTTACGTGATTCTTCATCGCTAGATTGATATCTTAAAACGGTATAATATTCTTTAATCGCTTCTTTAAAGTCCGATCTATCTAATGCTTTTTTTGCAGCATCTCGGCTTTTTTGTGCTAAGTCAGAAGGCAATAACTCTACCTCTTCAACTTGAAAATCTTGAGCTTCTTCGTCTCGAATGGTTGGCGGTATAATTGAGGACTGTTTAGTCTTAGGTGTGTTTATACCTGTATTAGTTGCCATTATTATTGGTTTAATAGCTTGTACTGCTTGTTGCTCTGGTTTGTTTTCTGGAATCGCTTTATGAGCGGTTAAGGAACTTAGTGTCGTATCGGTATAAATAGCACTCACTTCTTTTGTTACATTTTTTTGTGTCGGTGACGTCGATGCAAGTAACGATTGTGTAGAAATGGCACCAGAACCAGAAGCAATAGATTGCTCCATATTATTTGAGGCGACCAATTCAGGTGAATGATTAAAGGTAGCCCATCCAATTAGAGACAATGAACTAACCACTCCCACGGCAAAGAAAAATGGAGCCTTAAACCTTGATTCTATATTTGGAACATGTGCTGGAGATAGCCCATTTTTAGGCCCAAAATTAGTGTCTTTTTTTGTGATATTGAGTAAGGCTTTATTTGTTGCACTCACGATGATCTCCAGCCCCAAAACTTGGGGAAATAATACTTAGGTTTTATCGCATCTATTGTATCTAAAATCGCATTAAATACTGATTTTGATGACACTACATCTAACTGTTCAGCAAAAGAAATAAGTAATGATTTATGGCATATTTGATTAATAATACGTGGTACACCATTACTTGCTCGCCAAATTGCTTTCATTTGAGAAAGAGTAAATAGGTTATGTTCACAACCAGACTTATTCATTCGATATTCAATATAAGCAACAGTTTCACTTACATTCAATACACGTAACGTTGCAGAAAAAGTAATTCGTTGTCTCAACTGGCGTAAATGATATTGCTTTAATCTTTCATCTAACTCGGGTTGTCCAAAAAGAACAATTTGCAGTAATTTACTATAATCAGTTTCTAAATTACCAAAGAGGCGTAGTGTTTCTAAAGCTTCATCAGACAACGCCTGTGCTTCATCAATAAAGACAACAACCGCTTTTCCTTTCGCGTGTAAATCAATCAGTTTTTCATGAATACGGTCTGTTAGCGCGATTCCATCACCATCCTGCTCAAGCCAAAGCTCTTTTGCTAGTGCTTGACGTAATTCATACCCATTCATCACTGGATTAGGTAAATAAAGCAGTTCAACATCAATCGGAAGCTGGCTCATGAGCATTCGACATACCAATGTTTTTCCTGTACCTATCTCTCCTGTGACTTTAATTATCCCTTCACCCATCGATATTGCAGACAGCACAATCTGAATTGCCTCATAGTGAGGCAACAATCCATGAAATAAGGAAGTGTTTGGGGTTAAAGTAAAGGGAAGTTGCTTTAAACCAAAATGTTGCTCATACATGACTTAACGATTATTCGTCAGGAAACCACTCTTGTAATAAATCACGCGATCGCTCCAATTCTTCTTGCCATGTATCCACGCCAACCACCGTTGGTTTTAACAGAATAACTAATTCTGTTTTTTGAGTTAACTTACTAACATTACGAAATAGGTGACCTAATGCTGGTAAATCCCCTAAAAATGGAACCTTTGACACTTGATCAACGGTTTGTGATTTCATCAAACCACCAATAACAACTACATCGCCACTTTTTGCTCGGATCACCGAATCGGATTCACGAATTGAGCTTTTTGCTAATGGTAATTGAAGTACCCCACCAACATCACCAAGGTCAATTTCTTTAATTTCATTTTCAACATCAATAACCGATGGGTGTACATGCAACATTACATTGCCTTTGTCATCAATTTGAGGTGTCACATCCAATGAAATACCAGAGAAGAATGGCGTTAAGGTGACTTCTGGGGATGCATTTGAATTATCACCACTACCAGTGACGCTTGATACCTCTGTTACAAAGTATTCATCTCGTCCAACTTTGATCACGGCTTTTTGATTATTCGCAGCCGTGACTCGAGGGCTTGAAAGTACATTCAAGTCACCCTGAGTATCCATAAAACTCAAGACTGCATCAAAATTACCATCCGTAATTTTAATGTTGGTTTGTCCGCCTAAGAGAGTACCAATCGTATCCATGCCAGGTAAAATACCATTAGTCAGACCTGACGTTTGACCAAAAGTAATATCCGTTCCGCCAATTGACGCGCTTAGGTTCGACCAATTAATACCCTGTTGGTAACCGTCACTTAATGTGACTTCTAATAGCTTAGCTTCCAAGATAACTTGTCGTTGTAATCGCTTATGAGACGTCCCTAAAAACTGTTTTACTTTTCGCAATTCATCGGGTGATGCCGTAATCGTAATCACACTCGCTTGTGGAGAAGCCACCACACTTCGACCCTCACCATTGCCTATCATTACAGAAACCGCTTTTTCTAACTCTTTCCAAAAATCACTTTCACTGATGGTTTCAATTTCAGTGCCACCCGTTGCTGTAGATGAAGAGCTATTCGTTGAATTAGAGCTATTATCAGAGTTTGAATTACTGTCTGAATTTGTAATCGACCCTGTAGTTATTGTTGTTAATGAGCGCCCTTTACGAGTTAATTGTAAATAATCAATCGGGAGCGTCTCCGTTCGGATCGTCGCAGGGTAAATTTGTAATATTTTCCCTGATTTTATAATTTCGTAGCCATAAAGATCTTCGACTGATGATAAAACGTCATCCAATGTGACATCATTAACATTCATAGTAATTCGCCCTGAAACCGCAGGATGTATTACCACGCTATATTCAGTGCCTTTCACTAAACTAGTAAAGAAAGCCTTAGCATTCACATTATTAGCTTTTACTCTAAAGCGCTTAACTGGCTCTTCAATCTCAATTTTTTGAACGCTAAAATCAGGCATGAGATCAGCTTGAACAGACGTAGGGAGATCAGTTAATAACCCTCCTCCATTTTCATTAATTGATTTATCTAAGGTCTGTTTAATTTCAACAGGATCACGATGGCCCATTGAGCAACCACTTAGCGACGCGACCATGAATCCAATGATGACATTACGTACTTTCATTACTGCAAACCTTAATTCTTAATATCTTGAGAAAATAGAGAAAGTTTCCATTGCTTACCAGAACGACCAATCGAAACGCTTTCTTCGTTAATAGCTAACAAGGTATAACCAGATATTTTATCGCCTTTCTTCATCGGCTTATCGTCTAACACGGCATTACAGTCAAATTGACCATTACAACTAATCGCTTGTAAAGACGGAAAGTATTGATGTTTATTTACTGATTTTTTCTTAACAATTTCTGGCTTTAACCAACTTAATGGTTCCGTAGGATCATGTCCTACTGTTGTATCAGAGGCAAAAATCGACGTTGAAAACAACACGAAAATTAAAAACACATTCTTCATATTAACCGCCAATAAATCCTTTACTAGACCCGAGTGTATATATCTCAATAGTCAATTCAGCTACGGGGTAATTGGTTACTGTATAATTGAAATTTCGCCAGTAATATTTCACTGGTAACTCTTCTAAATTAGAAAGATAGGCTTCTATATCAAAATACTTTCCTGACAATATTAATTTCACAGGATGGATGTAATAGCCTGCATTATTATTTTCATCTAATAACCTTTCTGAAGGCAAAGTACTCATAGAGATAAGCTTAAGCTTTGATGATTGCTGCAACACCGTTTCTAGTAGTTGAGCCATTTGACTAGGCGAGACCAACGCTGCAATTCTAGTTGATAACAATTGCGCCAGATCTTGACTGTCCAAAGTCAACGCTTGATATTGTTTATCTATCTCAACATTTGGATCTTTTTGTAATCTAAATTGAGCTAATTCTATCTGCTGTTTTAATGAATTAATTGAATTCGTTAAACGGGTAGCATCTCGCTGTGCTTTTTGATGCTCTGCTATTTTAGGTTCAATAATTACGGTCAATGACACAAAAATCACCGCTACCCATCCAACAAGAGTAATCAGTATTTTTTCGCGCTGTGATAATGCAGAGAATGCCTCTTTGGCTTTAATCCAATATTCCATTACTTACCCTCTGCTGTCTTAGTATTTAAAATAAATGACACCAGCCCATTTTCATCCGTTTTAATCTCTAATTGATCAAATGTTCGACCAACTAAATGCAATTCATTTTCAAAACTTTTAACCCAATTAGGTACGATATCAGGAGAGCGAGCAAAACCGGTAAAACTAACATTGTCACCAGAGATATGAATTTTAGTGAGCGATATATTCCCTTTTCCTAACTGAGTTAAACTGCTCATTATTCCCGAATAGCCTATCTGCATACCATCATCAAAATTATCAATCACTTTTAATGATGCTTTTTTAGATTGAACATCCTCTTTCAAGCGTTTAATTGCGGCTAATTTTGCAGCCGAAGGCTTATGACTCTCGAGCCTTTGATTTAAGGTTACAAGATCGTGTTGATAACGATTATCTTCAGAGGATAATTGAGCAATATTCTCATTTAATTGGCTTAACTGATATTGGTAATACCCAACAAAAGCACTCGCTAGCAGAAGACCAACTCCCCAACTAATGACTATATTTTGTAAGGAAAAGTAGTTAATTTGCGGTTTAAATTTATCACTGTATAAATTAACGCTTGGTTGATGAAACAATCCAAGCCAACCCAGTAATTCACCCGCTCGAAAGACTCTAGGCTCATCCAGTAATAGTGGTGCAACTTGAACGCCAAGTCGTTTCTTCAGCTCTGAGACTAAAAGAACATCATCCTCATCATCACATCGAACATATAAATGGTTTATATTAAGACCATGCAATTGTGCACTTAAATAATCCAGTGAACGTTGTAACTCTAACGCTAAGGTATCAAACTGAAAACTATCCGCTAAATCACCAGTCAACGGAGGCATAATTCCACGTAAAGAACGATTAAGCTGTAAGTTCTCACCATTAAAAGCCAATAATTTAAATTCTGCAGCTTTACTGTAAGTAAGTAGCATGAAGCTACCTTCATCTTTCTTAGAGTGACCCCATACTAATTCATCAGGAGTAATACTTCCTATCTCGATTGACAAAGGAAGTAATAAATCCACCAATGTTTTGATCATCGAAAATGGGGAAATATAGACTTGCATTTTTCCATTAGAAGTTTCTACGCCATCAGCCACAATATCAGTCACACGATCTGAAATAAGATCTTTAACTAAAAATGGTAATGCTCCAGCTAGCTCTTCTTTTGGTATGTTCGGGGAATCAATCTGGAAGGATTGGTATAGATGAGAACCGACCACAATATTTGCTTTGCAATCAGATAGACCCATTTGATTGCACGCTTCAACAATCCCTTCTTTCCATTCATTTGGGCGATCTATTGGTGTGAAGTGTTGTTCTTTAAGTTCATCTTCATTATCACTTTTGGTGATATAAATACCACCTTGTAGTACCACAATAGATGTCGTAATTTTCACTGAACGAGAGAGTTTCAGTTTCTTAAATGCACCCATAATATTCATTTACTGCTCATCTCTCATCTCTTACTTTATTAACAATCCTCTCCAAAAGAGGTACGCCGTAAACAATAATACAACATTCTGTTCTTTACCGGTATGGGATTATCTATTAAATGAGATACACCTTACTTACTCCAACGGTTTCTTCTCTTAGGGATCGATATTTTTTCTTGACGATTAAATAAAGCCGTTTCTGCCTCAAACATTCGCCCCTGAACACCCCCTACCCCTAATTCTTTTAATAATTTCAATTCTTTTTTGTTTTCAACACCAACAGCGAGAACTTCGGCTCCTGTGTTTTCACATGCACCTAAAAGGCTACGTACAAATAATTGATTTTCATAACGTTGGTGAATATCTTTCATTAAACTACGATGAAGCTTAATGTAATCAACATTTAAATCTTTAATGTAATGCGTACTTACTATTGTTCTTCCCGCCTGCTCTACTACCAATTGACAACCAAAACTTTTTAGTAATTTGGCTATTGGCCTAACAGCATCTAAATACGTGACGACTTGCCCCTCAACTAATTCAAAGCTAAGTCGCTTAAGCTGATATCTAGGTGTTTGTAATAAGCGATTTTTTAACTGTCGAATAAACCCTGAATTTTGCAGGCTCTTAACCTGTAGATGCACTGAAAACATATGCTCAGAAAAATCAGGATCACTTAATAACGGAAATACCTGTTTTAGTACTGCACTGTCTAGTTTTATTTGATAACCCACTTGCTTAATTGCAGGTAAGAAACGAGAAGCCTTTATTTGCACTCCATTTTCATCTCTAATGCGTGAGAATATTTCTAAATGAAGCGGGGCTAATTCACTCCCTTTAAATAAAAACATCGGTTGTTTATAAAGTAATAATTGTTCTTGTTCAAAAATAGCGTCAAATAATGTTCTCCAACGTACACTACCTAAACTTTCAGTAAGTTGTTGCTGTTTTTTAAACAACGACCAACTATTGTTGTTCTGTAGCAGAGCACTGCGATGAGCCATGTCTAACTCATCCATTAATCGTCCTCGTCGCTCTCCATTAACATACATACTCACGCCAATATGGCACCAGTTGTCATTATCTAAATACTTCGGGGGTGTTATTTTATCTATTATTTTTAAACATTGAGCCGCTATTATTTTCGCTTCTTTTAATGATTGCTGAGGAATAAGCAAAGCAAAATCAGAATGATAATAACGAGAAAGAACACTATCACTGTAGCGTTGGATAAGATTATTTAATTGTTTTCCAATCTCAACAATTAACTCATCACTCACCGCTTTGCCTTTTGCTTCAACCAACTCCTCCCAACCATTAATTCTTAGCAGTAAAAGAACGCCTTGGCTTTGTGATTCTTGTAGCGTTGATTCTAATTTACTGTCAAACAATACACGATTAGCCGAACCAGTTAGCTTATCTAAAAAAGTATGTGTACGTATGAATGTATCAAAACGACTTCTTTCTTTACGTGCATCTTTCAATTCTGAAATAATTGAATCTAAAGCTAAACTCGCTGTTGCTGGCCACTCTTCTTCACTACCTACTGAATAATCATCCAATCTCCCAGCGAGTAGCATTCGTCCGCGTTCTTCTAATAATTCAGAACCATACAGTTGTTTTCTTAACCAAACCACACCCCATAACAATGAAACGATGATGACCGCAATCGCTGATGTAATTGAAAACAATGCACCTAAAGAGTATGTAAAAGCACTATAAGGAGGGATCGATTTAAACGTAATTGAATAACCTTTGTTTATTTGAAGAGGCAATGTCTTTTGGTATAACAGGTTATCATCAGGCATTATCGACGATGTTTGAAATGAATAAACAAGCCCGGAAGGAGAGGATAACTCCATACTAACGACACTGCTCGCTTTTAATAATTTAGGTAACCACTTTCCCATTGATTCCGCTTCTTCTGGATGCAGCAGATCTTCATCAACAACATTAACTATCCCTGTAAGATAATGCTCAAGGTACTCATTACCTATCTGTTTAAAAGAAATTGCACCACCAATCAACAAGACAAATATAGCGGCAGAAACCATTAAAGTAACGAATGAAATAAGGCGATTACTTAAACGTAAGCTCGGTGTTTTTCTCATCAAACTCTTCTTTCCTTGAAGAAAATAGATTGTAAATCATCGCACAATCTTAAATATAAAATTTAGAACCATCTCTAAATACGCATTAGATATAATACAAATATTTCCTCATATCTCGATACAACGCCCTCAGTTAGCAACGGTATTTACATCAAGATATATATAAAAAAACCTCGATAATTCGAGGTTTCTTTTATAAATATAACGCTTTAACCTTTAAAAAAGGCAAGATCTAGAACGGAATGTCGTCATCAAAATCCATTGGCGGTTCATTATATTGAGGTTGAGGTGCTTGTGGCGCTTGTTGTTGCGGTGCTTGTTGCTGTTGCGGTGCAAAGTTATTTTGCTGCGCAGGTTGTTGAGGTTGACCCCAATTACCTTGTTGCTGCTGTTGCTGTTGTTGACCACCAGCAGGAGCACCTTGACTACGGCCACCAAGCATTTGCATTACACCATTGAAGCCTTGAACAACCACTTCTGTTGTAAAACGATCTTGACCACTTTGGTCTTGCCATTTACGAGTTTGAAGTTGACCTTCAACGTAAACTTGAGAACCTTTACGTAGGTATTCACCCGCAACTTCAGCTAACTTGCCAAACAGTGACACACGGTGCCATTCTGTTTTTTCACGTTGTTCGCCGGTTGCTTTGTCACGCCATGATTCAGACGTTGCAATTGTAATGTTCGCTACCGCACCGCCACTTGGCATGTAACGGATTTCAGGATCTTGCCCTAAGTTACCAACAAGAATAACTTTATTAATACCACGGCTGGCCATAGTTTGCTCCAGAGATTAGAGGTGAGCGTTCGTCTCACCTAATTTATAGAAATTAACACTCAGTCTAACACGTTCATCGTTATTCCTGATAGCCCAAACTTGGTATCCTCTCCATTACATCCTAAAATAGAATGAGCTTTGTTGTACACCTCACGAGTTACCTCTTTAAAAAATACAAACAAGTCATATAAATGAGATATCATCTGCATGTAATGTCATTTTTTTGACACCAATTTAACGTAACGTATCTTTGTGTCCCATATAATCCTGAAACGAACCTAAAGTACTTGGAGTAATATGAAACAACAAAATCTACAAGTGATGAATAACAGCTATCGCACTTTAATAAAAGTATTTGATTTTATTGCAATAAATATGATTCTTACTTTCATACTTTCATTCCATGGCTTTACAGAAACTGCAATAGACCTGTCTGCAGGCTTATTGTTTTCAACTGTCTACCTACTTATCAGTGAGTATTTAGGGTTATATGTCATTGACACAAAAAAAAATCTCGTAACATACCTTTTAAAGTCAATCGTATCTCTAAGCCTCGCTGTTGCTATTTATTCAATGCTTAAGTTACGACTTCTAGGTCTAGACGGGATAGAAATAAATAACTTATCTCCTAGTATTTACTTTCAATTGTATCTTCTTACGTTCGTTATTCTTTCTCTCGCTCGTATGCTGTTCCTATTTTTATATCAAGCCCTTGTCTTTCCTAATATTAAGATCAGAAATATCGCTATTATCGGATTAACGCCCGCAGGTCTTTCTATTGAAAAAGCACTCATAGAAAAATATAAAAAACAGAAGATAAACATCGAATTTTATGATGACCGTTCAAATGAACGTTTCAGCTATGTCGCCAAAAGCCCATATATTGGAACTGTATCTGTCGTTATAGATAAAGTTAAAACGGGTGCAATTGATGATGTCTACATTGCCCTTCCTATGGTGGCAAAAGACAGAATTAAAGACGCAATACTTCAATTATCTAACTCTACCGTTGATGCTTATATTGTTCCTGATTTATACACTTATAAACTAAGCGTCTCGCAGATAGCTCGAATTGGTAACGTTCATACATTTAGTATATTTAGTTCACCCTTTGAAGGCTTAGGAGCACTAACAAAACGCATAGAAGATATTGTTATTGGATCTCTCATTACCTTATTAATTTTACCTGTACTTTGTGTCGTCGCTTTAGGCGTAAAGCTGAGTTCACCTGGCCCCATTCTATTTAAACAAGATCGTTACGGTTTAGGCGGGAAAAAAATTAAAGTATGGAAATTCCGTTCGATGAAAGTAATGGAAAACTCAGAAATCGTAACTCAAGCGACAAAAAATGATCCACGAGTCACCCGTTTTGGTAATTTTATTCGTCGTACCTCATTAGATGAACTTCCTCAATTTATTAATGTATTACAAGGAAGTATGTCTATTGTAGGACCTAGGCCCCATGCCGTTGCCCACAATGAGGAATACCGAGTCTTAGTCGATAATTATATGGTAAGGCATAAAATTAAACCTGGGATCACAGGATTAGCTCAAATAAATGGGTATCGTGGGGAGACTGATACTTTAGATAAAATGGAAAAACGAGTTGAGTATGATATTAAATATCTACAAAACTGGACACTACCCTTGGATATTAAAATTATATTCCTAACCGTATTTAAAGGTTTTGTAAGTGATACTGCATACTAAATCTATACTCATATCTAACCTAATATTGATCTGTTTACTTTTACAGAGTCATTCTGCTTACGCCGATTTAACGCCAAAGCCTCATATTGGTCCTGCAGGTATTGAGTTTCAAAGCAATGTAGGTATTGACTATGGTTATGATGACAATGTGAATTTTCAATCTGAAAAAAAAACGAATATTGAATCTGATTTTTTCAATGTAAAACCTTTCATTCAATTAGAAGGGGTTCGCGGCGCAGATGTTTATACGCTTCAATATTCTGGTGATTATCGGCAATACCAAGAACAAGAAAAAAGTACCTCTGATAATTACGATGACCACACAATAAGATTTATCGGTGCTTGGAAGAAAGGCGTTAATAATGACCTTTTATTTACAATAGAAAATACGTTAGGTCACGAAAATAGAGGTGAAGGTCTTACCGATGGTTTAACAGCTGACCAATTTCAAACCTACGGTATTGATGACGTACTAAAAACAAATATGTTTAATACTGAATTTAGGTACAGCATCGATAAACAAGACAGCATAGGAAAATTAAGCTTTGCTGCCCAATATAAAGAACTTCGTTATGATGATCGAAACAGCAATGATTTCCATGTAAATAACTTCAACCAGTATATAAAAGATCAAAACTGGGATCAGAAAACATTTACCATCGAGCTATTTAATCAAGCCTCAAGCCGTACTCGATTTCGTTACTCAATCATAAGTAACTTACGTGATTACAAAGAAGATGAGCAGAAAAATACGAATGAAACCTTTTTTGTCGCAGGAATAAAAACCCAACAGACAGGAAAAACCACGATTGATGCCAATATCGCATGGTTGTACAAAACCTTTCCGAATCAATCCGATGCTCAAGATTTTGGAGGGTTAAATTGGGATATTGATGTAGCTTGGAGCCCAGTAAGACACTCCACCTTTCACTTATTTACAGACCAAAGTGTAGAAGACCCAACAGAAGTCGGGGGATACGTTTTAAATACCAAATATGGGACACGTTGGGTACATTTTTGGTGGTCTAATAGGCTTTCAAGTGAACTCGGCTTTAATTACGAAATAAGTGAAGATAAAGAACAAAATGATGGTAAAAAAACGACGACAACAGATGCGACAGCAAAATTAATATATAAATTTAGACCGTCAATTATATTAGAACTAAGCTATCAACAGTTGATTAATGACTCAGATAAAGAATTCGATGATTTCACAATTAACGATTCAGCAGAGACAATAATCCAAACATTAGGCTACGATAAGTCCATTATTATGTTTACAACTAAGGTACAAATTTAGATGAAATTTCTCTTTATATCTTTTTTCTTATTCATCTCTGTCCCCTCTCACGCCTATGCATCAGATGCACCGTTAACCACTAATACAGAAAACCAAACATCAGAGAACATGATACCAAAAGATAAATTAGGTTATGTCTTAGGTGCAGGGGATAGTATTAACATATCTGTATTTAAAGAAAAAGAAATGAGTGTGCGTTTAAAAATCCACCAAGGTGGATTTGTTAATTTTCCTTATATTGGTGATATTCAACTCATAGGAAGAACACCAGCGCAAGTTGAAAAAGAAATTGAACTCAAGCTCGAAGATGGTTACATAGTTAAACCACTCGTTACCGTTAGTATAGAAGAGTTTAGGAAATTCTTTATCAGTGGCGAAGTTGCCAATCCTAATGGTTATGAATTTCAACCAGGTTTAACGATAGAACAAGCAATTGCTATGGCCGGAGGTTTTACTGATAGGTCAGATAGAGACGGTATAAATATTCGTTTAGCTGCAACAAATGAATTAATTGAAGATGTGGGTCCAACCTATCCTGTAGGTCCGGGTGATGTAGTTATTATTGAACAGAGTTTTTTCTAAATTATGGCACAATCAATTATAGAAAATGGAAAAACACTAGAAAGTACAATCGACTTTTCTAAGCTTACAAAAGACCTTAGAAAATATCGACTGCGCATCCTGTTTGTGGTGCTTGGCGTCACTTTAGTTGCCTTTCCATTAATTTATTCAATAACGCCTGAATATTCTGCAACTGCAACGCTCGTATTAAAGGCAAAATCGGATAACTCAACACCGATAGATCAAGTAGAAGACTTTGACGCAACTCAAGCAGAATACTATCCAACTCAAACTGAAATAATACAATCCAAGCAAGTGATAGCTTCTGTCGTCCGAAGGTTAGATCTACAAAACGACCCATTATTTTCAATAAAAGAGAAAAATAAATCAATCTCAGAAGAAGAACATATTCAACAAATAGCAACAATAATCAGTAAAAAGCTTTCCGTCTCTCCAGTTCGATTTAGCCAACTGGTTAACATCTCTTATGAGTCAACGTCACCTAAAATGTCAGCTGAAGTAGCAAATGCCGTGGTTGAAGCTTATATTCAATTAGAAGAAGAGCGTAAAGTAGAAAAAACCAAGCAAGCTCAAGGCTGGAATGCAATTCGCATGAAAGAGCTAAAAAAACAAATCAAACAACAAAAAGCAAATATAGATAAATTCCTTAGCGAAAATGGCCTATTAACCTACCAAGGAATTGATGGTTTTGAAACGGAGCAATTAGCATTAGTTAATGACCGCCTAGCCACAGCGAAAGAAAAAAGAATCGCCGCCAAAGCCAATTATAATACAGTCAGTGAAGCACTTGGTTATCCTCTTAATGACGTTGCTACTTTACCTTCTATTTCTAACCACGCTCAACTGCAAGATTTACGTATCGCTCTTATTCAAGCAAAGCGTAGTTTATTTGATCTACAAAAAAAATATGGTCCTAAAAATCCACTGATTTTAGAAGCAAACGCTCAAATTAATGCTATCGAATTGCAAACTACTTCGCTATTAAAAGAGCTTAAAACCGGATTATATAAAGAATACCAAGCGTCAATCGAACGTGAGAATAAATACAAAACCTTACTCAATGAACAAAAAAAGAACTTTACAAAATTAGCAGCAAAAAAAGACACTTATAATACAATGAAGGCGGATTTAGATAAGACGCAAGAGTTGTATGAGAAAATATTTTCGCGCAGTAAGGAGCAAGAATTAACCGCCCAGTATCGAGAACCAACAGCGACGTTATTAAACCCTGCAACCATACCAAACAAGCCAAACAAACCAAATAAACCTTTATTTATCATTATGGTTTTCATGATGACACTTATACTTAATATATTGTTTATTATAATAAAGTCCGCGTTAAATAAATCAATAAACAATATAACGCAACTAAAGACTCGTTTAGGTTTAGCTCCTATAGGGGAATTACGTCCATTCAATTATATTGAAGACCTACCTCTATTTTCAAAAGGATTTTTTGCTAACCCTTACTCTGGCGAAACGGTTCATTCTATTAGAACAAGTATTTTATTAGATGAAAAATCTTGGCCTACGATTGGGCTACTATCCACGGATTCTAATGAAAGTAATGAGTTAAGTAGCTACCTTCTCGCTCACTCTTTATCGCAAGACCGTTCAACATTATTAATAGATTTGGACTTTAGAAAAGAAATATCTTTAACGGAAGATATATTAATGGCACAGCCTTCAGAAGATGATCTAAGCTCATCAAAAGTAGAGAACGACGTCGCTGAAGTGTTACCTACATTAACCGTTATGGGAATGGCTGAAGTTCTTGAACAAAATCATCCTCTCAATGACTGCATTATCCGATTAGACGATAATTTATCACTCTTACCACGTGGAACATTAACCTCTACTCCATTACTGACTTTATCTTCTCCAGCTCTTGAGCTAAAACTGAAAGAAGTAAGTCAACAATTTGAACAAATTATTGTTCATTTACCTGCTCTCTCAGAAAGTAAAGACACACTGTTAATTGCTCGTTACTTATCAGGGGTTATTTATACCATTAAAGCAGGCACATTAAGCGCAAATAGTATTCTAACCAACATAGAGAAGATCACTCAACAGCAAACCCCGATCATTGGCGCGATATTAAACCATGTCGCTGATGATGAATTAGAAACAAAAGAAGCTCAGCAACAACTAACACACCAATACGACGATTTATTAAGTTAGGTTTACGGATGAGCTTACTTAAAAGTATTTCAACTATTGCTGGTGCATCGATTCTTTCTCAAGTAATCGGAGCTATCTCTATTTGGCTAATTTCCCATAAATACGATATGGCACAAGTGGGAACTTATGCTTTGGTATACAGCATTGTTTTAATTGGGGCACAAGTTTGTACCTTTGCTTCTCAATTACTTTTACCCAAACAAAGTGAAGAAAAAGTAACTCAAAATATTATTTTTTCATTATTGCAAAGCCTAATTCTCGCTCTGCCTTATGGTTTTGTGATGACTCAGTTTTTTGAATTAAATGGCATTTTGCTTTATGTTCTAACGCTTTCTCATGCTTGGATTTTAGTTTCTGAAAACTTGCTACTTAGAGTCGAAAACATTCGTCTCTTGGCATTCCAGCGGATTTCGATTTCTTTACTCGTTATTGCTGCTGTATTTTTCACTCCAACCACAGAGCAATTTTATCTAAGCTGGGCTACTGGACTATTTCTTCTTACCTCTGCTTGGCTATTCCATTCTATTTCTATTTCAAAGATCCGTCTTTCTCATTTCTCTCTCGTAAACAATCTGCAATTTATGAAAGACAATCGCATTCACCTTAGTGGAATAGGAAGTGCTGAAGTTTTGGCGATGGCAAACAACAATCTACCAACGCTCTTAATTAACTTTTGGTTTTCACCATTAATCGCGGGGTATTTTGCAGTAGTAAATCGTTTCTGTTTAGCCCCCGTAACGATTGTGGGTAATGCCGTTAGAAACTCTATATTCTCTAAATGGTCTATTGATTTTCGTCATAATACATTTAACTTTCAAGAATTTAAAAAAGTTCGCTTGATGTTGTTAATTCTAGGACTTATCGCCACGTCAGGCGTACTCATCTTCTATCCATTAGTCATGCAATTTGGTTTTAGTGATGAATGGTTAAACTCAGTTCCCATGTCTCGTTATATGTTGCCTTATTTATTCCCAGCACTTGCTATATGCCCTCTGACTGTCATTGAACTGGTTTTTGGTTCACCAAAATATTTCCTTCGCATTCAAATTGAACAGTTGTTTGTCATTACGATCGCTTTTGTCGTATTTCCTTATTTTCATAGCGATTATGCTTATTCTGTTCTTTTATTTTCAATTCTATCATTTGTTCGTTACAGCTTTATTTACAGAAAAGTAAACCAAAGAGCACATCGATTAGCACAGGAAAATAAAAAATCATGACGTTAAATACTGGTTTATTTCTACAGTTATATGCAGTTATCAGCCTTGTGCTTTGTGGTATTACTCAATATTTTACAGGTATTTCAGCCGTTTTATGGTTGCCCTTCTTGCTCGCCTTTACGATGACAGGATTACTCTTTTTACAAACTCGATATACTCCTCTCGATCTTGATCATAAAGAAATTATTATACTTCTCTTGTTCATTGGTTTTTTCACTCAAGCCGTGATTAGTACTTTTCTACAAAATGGGGTAACTATCACCATAGTCGGCTTAAAAAATGAGCTAGCTCTCTCTTTAATCCTATTTTGTTTGTTATTACGATTTTGCCGAGAGTCTCAGATATATCGAGTGACAAAAACGCTTTACTGGATCTTTTACGCTCAATTCCCTGTTGTCTTATTTCAAATCTTGGTCATTTTACCTAAGCGAGTCGCGGCTCATGGTGAATTTGAAAAGTGGGACTCCGTCGTTGGGACTTTTGGTGGGGATCCTATGGGAGGGGGAAATACTGCAGCAATGGGGCTTTTTTGTTTACTGATCATGTTACTTAAACTCTCTGAGTATAAACATGGTTTATGTACAATAAAATCCACCATCTTACACATTGGAGCCGCCTTTACTCTTTGTATCGTAGGTGAAGTGAAATTTGTTATTTTAGTATCTCCTATCTTACTCGCTTATGTATGGCTCGCACCTAGCTACATAAAAGGCATGAAAAGCTACGATATTAAAATTATTTTAGCCATCATCACTGGCATGTTTTTCCTTATCGCTATTGCCATATTATTACTCTCTCTTTCTTATTCATCGGCTTTTGGGAGTGATCCAAGCCAAAGTCCATTAGATATTTTCATTGGCTCACTAGAGTATATTTTCGACCCTCACTACATTATGCCATCTGGCGAATTAGGCCGAATGACGACCATTTTTTTCTGGTTAGAAAATAATGATCTTTATGGATTACCAAGTATGTTATTTGGTTATGGCTTAAACACAACAAATCACGGCAGTGCTGTTTCTCCTGGTTTTTTGAACATCATTTTTAATGTCATTATTGATTCTACCGCCCTCAGTGTTCTTTTATGGGAATTAGGTATCATTGGGACATTATTTTTCATTTCAATGACAATGTATATTCTCAAGGTCTGCAAACCGGCCCCTCTATTTCACCGAGATGGCCTAACACAAGAAGACATAAGATTAATGAGTTACCCTCCGGCATTTAATGCCTTTGCAATTGCTTGTTTATTAAGTCTTCCATACAGTCAAATTTTGATGCTAGTTCCCATGCTTCAATTTCTTTTTTACCTATCATTAGGTTCAAGCCTAGTGATCCGAAAATCCCTAATTACGGCGGCAGCGAATCATGACTAGCTCTCCTTTTATTTCAGTCATTATCAAAACCTATAATGAAGAAGATGGCATCGCAAAAACCATCACCAGTATTCAACAGCACATGGGGAAATACCCTCATAAAATTATTGTTGCCGATAGCTTATCAACTGATGCAACTCAAACCATTGCATCAGAAATGGGGGTTACTGTTGTCTCCCTAACTAATCCGCAAGAACGTTGTTGCGGTGTTGGCCACCAATTAGGTTACTTACACAGTGAGGGAGATTTCTTATTGTTACTTGATGGTGATATGGAGCTAGAGCCTGGCTTCATTGAGCATGGGGTTTCGTTTTTAATTGATAACCCTGACTATGCAGGCGTTGCTGGCGTTGTCGAAATGGATGATGTTGATAGCTATGAATTTAAGTCTCGCAAACAACGTATAAATCAGATTTATCCATTGGGAGATTGCTCCCACTTAGGCGGTGGTGGCTTATATCGAAAAAGTGCCATTGATGAAATTGGTTATTTAACTAATCGCAATTTACATGCTTATGAAGAGTCTGAATTAGGTATGCGCTTAACCTTAGCGGGGTATAAGCTCCATCGTTTAGATGTTCCTTATTTCTCTCACACTTCATATACGATGTCTTCATTCGCATTAATGAAACACCGATGGAAAGGTGGGTATCTATTTGCTTCAGGTGAACTACTTAAAGGTTCATTTGGCACTCCTCTGTTCAAAAAAGCATTAAATACCATCAAAAACGAAGCTATTTTCACTCTTTATTTAATACTGCTGATAAGTACTTTATTTACCCTGAACACAACTCTAATCATTAGTGTAACGTTACCTTTATTGGCATTTATTGTGTTAAAAACAATTAAAAACAGGTCAATAAAAGCGGCACTGCACAGCGTATTTAATTTATCCATTTTCTCTGCGGGCTTAATTAGAGGGCTATTTTTACCCCTTAACGATCCGAAACAGCCCCCACAACATAAAATTATTAACGAGGGTAAAAAATGAAAGTTCTATTAGTTAATAAATTTTTCTTTATGAAAGGTGGCGCTGAAACCGTTTATTTTCAAGAACGAGACATGCTGCTTTCTGAAGGGGTCGAGATCGTTGAGTTCTCGATGAAACATGAGAAAAACATAGATTCAAAATACGCAGATTTTTTTGTAGACAATGTCGACTACTATCAAGAACAAACCATTAAAAATAAAATTGATACGGCTGTTAACTTTATTCATAACTCCCAAGCATGTGAGAAATTCAAAGCTCTGTTGAAACAAGAAAATCCTGATTTGGTGCACTTTCATAATATTTATCATCAACTCACTCCTTCCATCATTAAAGTGGCGAAACAATTTGGTTGTAAAACAGTGCTTACTGCTCACGACACAAAAATAGCCTGCCCAAGCTACACAATGTATCGTGATGGACACACCTGTGAAGCCTGTGTTCATGGTTCTGTTTGGAATGCGACGAAATACCGTTGCCAAGAAGGATCGTTAATCAAAAGTGTTTTATTGTCAGTGGAAGCACTCTATCAACAAGTCAGTAAAAACTATCAACAACTTGATGCTATCGTATCTCCAAGTCGTTTTTTAGGGCGATTCATTCAAGAAAAACTACCAAACAACCGAGTAGACGTAATCGTTAATGGTATTGATGAGAATGTATCTTTAGAAGGGACAACAGATAAAGGTTACTTTCTTTATTTAGGTAGACTAAGCCAAGAGAAAGGCGTTCCAACTCTCGCTAAAGCGCACCAATTAATGACCCAAAAATCAGGATTAAAAATTGTTGGCGATGGTCCTGTTTTTAACCAATTAAAAGAAAGCTACCCAACAGTTGATTTACTTGGTTTTAAAAGTGGAAACGAATTACTAACCCTCATAAAAGAAGCAAAAGCGATTATCGTTCCATCAGAGTGTTATGAAAACTGTTCAATGTCTGTGATTGAAGCCATGTCTTACGGTAAACCTGTTATTGGTTCTAAAATTGGTGGAATACCCGAACAAATTAGAGATGGTATTGATGGCTATTTATTTGAAGCAGGCAATGCTACAGCGCTTGCTGAGAAATTAGATTCATTAATAGAAAACCCAGAGGCAACCAATGAAATGGGCAAAAATTCAAGAGCGCGCTTCCTGAGTAAGTACACACTGACAAAACATAAAACTGATTTATTAAATTTATATCAAGCGCTTTTAAAAGGATAACAAGATGACAAATAATATTACCGTTATTGGTACTCGTGGGATCCCAAATGTTCTTGGTGGTGTAGAGACACACTGCCAGCACCTATATCCTGAAATCCATAAACTGTTTCATAATAATATTTGTGTAATAGCTCGATCTCCTTATGTTGATTATAAAATATCAAGTTACCAAGGCGTAACAACAAAAACCGTTTGGGCGCCAAAGAAGAAATCTTTGGAAGCAATTATTCACTCAACCTTAGCCTCTTTTTCAACACTGTTCGATAACTCAGACATTGTTCATGTCCATGCTATTGGCCCCGGTCTTGTTGTTCCTTTACTGCGAATATTAGGGAAAAAAGTCGTTTTTACTCATCACGGCCCTGATTATGACCGTCAAAAATGGGGCGCTTTTGCAAAGAAAATCTTACTATTAGGTGAAAAGTTAGCAGTTACTTACGCCTCTGAAGTCATTGTAATATCAGAAGTTATCAATGATATTATCAAAGACAAGTACCATCGTCATGATGCACACCTTATTTATAATGGCGTAAAACTACCAAAACCATTAACTCAAGATAAAATAGAGAATGCACTATCCGAATATTCTCTCACCGCAAACAATTATTTTGTCGCTGTTGGTCGCTTAGTGGAAGAAAAAGGATTTCATGATTTAGTTAACGCTTATGAAAAGGCTAACCTATCCATTCCTTTAGTTATCATGGGCGATACAGATCACCCTACGCCTTACAGCGAAAAACTAAAAGAACAAGCGAGTAAAGTCGATGGCGTCATTATGACGGGTTTCTTGAAAGGAGAGCAATTACAAGCCCTCTTCTCTCAAGCAAAAGTGTTTGTAATGCCTTCATATCATGAAGGTTTACCTATTGCCTTATTAGAAGCGATGTCTTATTCATTACCTACTATTGTAAGTAATATTCCTGCTAACTTAGAGGTTAAACTCTCATCCGAAAGTTACTTCTCTGCTGGTAACATTGAAGCGTTAACCTCAAAACTGTCACAACATGCGGAAATGAATAGTGAAAAAGTGAATTATAGTCACTATCTTGATTATTATGATTGGGAAAAAATAGCGAAACAAACCATGTCTGTTTATAACCAAACTGCTTTAGAAAAGAGCTAATTAATAATGAATAAAAAACAACAACGTTTAATCGCTCAGTTCTATGCATCTCTTGATGAAACAACAACAAGTGAACTCACGAGTGAGCAACAAAAATCGATAGAACGAGCAATCATAGCAACAGGACTTGGCTCGAATAATAAAGTCGATATTCGAAAAAGCATTTCTATATTCAATAAACGTTACTTCTTCGTTTTCTTGTTAGGTCGTGATTTTAGACAACAATTAAGAAATGAGTCTCCTTTTGCTGTCTTTATAATGACATTGCTAATAGCACTAGGTGTACTGAGCCTATTTTCTCTAGCGGTTGTTACTTTATATTTAATAAAATCAGCACTCGGGATCGACATATTTCCTAATTTTTCATTCGGAATTTGGGATTGGTTTAAAGAACTGATACATATAGCATAATTAATAATGATATCGAACGCCCTTTTCATCTAAAACGCTTCATTTCAGTTTACTTAATCGCTAAACTGCACTCATAACAATAATGCTCACAGATGAGTTTTTACTAATTTTAATCTTGTTTTCTAGGACCTCGTAATGATCAAAAAATGTCTTTTCCCTGCCGCAGGCTACGGCACTCGTTTTTTACCAGCAACTAAATCTATGCCAAAAGAAATGATGCCAATAGTAAATAAACCTCTAATTGAATACGGTGTAGAAGAAGCGATCAATGCTGGCATGGATGGTATCTGTGTAGTAACAGGTCGCGGTAAGCATTCATTAATGGATCATTTCGATAAAAACTACGAACTAGAGCACCAAATCAGTGGCACAAATAAAGAAGAATTACTTGAAGACGTTCGTGAACTGATCGACGCCGCTCACTTTACTTACATTCGCCAACGTGAAATGAAAGGTTTAGGCCATGCTATTCTTACTGGCCGTGAGCTTGTAGGTGACGAACCATTTGCAGTCGTACTTGCTGATGACTTGTGCGTTAATGAAGAGCAAGGTGTTCTTTCACAAATGGTTGCTCTTTATAAGCAATTCCGTTGCTCTATCGTTGCCGTTGAAGAAGTGCCAGATAACGAAACTCACAAGTACGGCGTTATTGCGGGTGAAATGATCAAAGACGATTTATATCGTGTAGACAACATGGTTGAAAAACCAGAGCCAGGCACTGCGCCAAGCAACCTTGCAATTATTGGTCGCTATATCTTAACGCCTGATATTTTTGAAATTCTAGAAACAACAGAACCAGGTAAAGGTGGTGAAATCCAAATTACGGATGCACTGCTAAAACAAGCTCAATCTGGTTGTGTTCTAGCGTATAAATTCAAAGGTAAGCGTTTTGACTGTGGTAGTGTTGAGGGTTACATCGAAGCAACCAACTACTGCTATGAAAATGTTTATTTAAAAGATAAAAAATCAGCAGAACTAGCAAAACAAAAAACAGGTAAAAAATAATATACTTCTGCTTATTAACCATCTAAATGCCTTGTAATTGATTACAGGGCGTTTTTTATTTCAGCTATTCAATCTCTCCTCTAATAAAACCACTGTTTTTTTACCCAGTACCTCTTTGCTGTTTTAATACTCTGTGCAATACTTATCTTCTAGTTATTCTTTAAGTAGTGAGAGTTCCATGGATAAAATTGAAGTTCGCGGTGCAAGAACCCATAACCTAAAAGACATTAGCTTAACTATCCCACGAGATAAGCTAACCGTTATTACGGGGTTATCCGGTTCAGGTAAATCCTCTTTGGCTTTTGATACTTTATATGCAGAAGGCCAACGACGCTATGTAGAATCGTTATCTGCCTATGCTCGTCAATTCTTATCCCTAATGGAAAAGCCCGATGTTGACCACATTGAAGGCCTTTCTCCTGCGATTTCTATCGAACAAAAATCAACATCTCACAACCCTCGCTCTACCGTCGGGACAATTACTGAAATTTACGATTACCTGCGTCTTTTATATGCTCGCATTGGCGAACCTCGCTGTCCTGATCATCATGTCGAATTAACAGCACAAACCATCAGCCAAATGGTTGATAAAGCGTTAGAGTTGCCTGAAGGCACAAAGCTGATGTTGTTAGCACCTATTGTGAAAGAACGTAAAGGTGAGCATGTTAAAACGTTAGAAAATTTAGCCGCGCAAGGGTTTATTCGTGCTCGTATTGATGGTGAAGTGTGTGATCTCTCTGATCCTCCGACATTAGAACTTCATAAAAAGCACACTATTGAAGTCGTTGTTGATCGCTTTAAAGTTCGAGATGATTTAAAACAACGTCTTGCCGAATCTTTTGAGACCGCACTAGAACTCACTGGTGGTATTGCTGTTGTTGATCATATGGATGACACCGATCATGAGCCTCTAATTTTTTCTGCCAATTTTGCGTGTCCACATTGTGGTTACAGCATGTCTGAACTTGAACCCCGCCTGTTTTCATTCAACAACCCAGCCGGTGCTTGTGGTACTTGTGATGGCTTAGGGGTTCAGCAGTATTTTGATGCTGATCGTATTGTTTTAGATAATAAGCTCAGTATTGCTGAAGGGGCGATTAAAGGTTGGGATCAGAAAAACTATTACTACTTTCAAATGTTAGGTTCATTAGCCAAGCACTATGGATTTGATCTTTTTGCACCATTTAAATCATTATCAAAGAAATTTCAAAATATCATTCTTAATGGTTCAGGTACGGAAGAAGTTGAGTTCCAATACAGCAATGACCGCGGCGATCTACGCGTTAAGCGCCACCCTTTTGAAGGAATATTAAATACGCTTGACCGTCGCTATAAAGAAACCGAATCAAGCTCTGTGCGTGATGATCTATCAAAGTATATTTCAACTCAATCTTGTTCAAGCTGTCACGGTACGCGTTTACGTTTAGAAGCACGTAGTGTATTTGTTGGTGATACAACATTACCTGAAATCTGTGAAATGAGTATTCAAGACTCAATGGCATTTTTTAGTTCTCTAGAACTGAAAGGGCAAAAAGCTCAAATCGCAGATAAGGTAATGAAAGAGATTCATGAGCGTCTGAACTTCCTTATTAATGTCGGCTTAAATTACCTTAGCTTATCACGCAGCGCGGATACCCTTTCTGGTGGCGAAGCGCAGCGTATTCGCTTAGCAAGTCAAATTGGTGCAGGTTTAGTTGGTGTTATGTACGTCCTTGATGAGCCTTCTATTGGCCTGCACCAACGAGATAATGAACGTCTATTAAAAACCCTTAATCACCTTCGTGATCTTGGTAATACTGTTATTGTTGTTGAACATGATGAAGACGCAATAAGAAGTGCCGATCATATTATCGATATTGGTCCAGGCGCTGGGATTCATGGTGGTCATATTGTCGCAGAAGGTAACTATCAAGATATTATTTCAAATCCAGACTCACTCACCGGTCAATACTTAAGCGGTGCGAAAGAAATCGCAGTACCTAAAGAACGCATCAAAGCCGATCCTAAAAAACAGGTTGAATTAATTGGAGCAACAGGTAATAACTTAAAAGACGTCACATTAAAATTACCTGTCGGCCTGTTTACTTGCGTGACAGGGGTTTCAGGTTCAGGTAAATCGACGTTAATTAACGATACTTTCTTTAAAATTGCTCATACCCAATTAAATGGTGCAACAACATCAGAGCCTGCGCCATATAAGAAAATCAAAGGCATTGAACATTTTGATAAAGTGATCGACATAGATCAAAGCCCAATAGGACGAACGCCTCGTTCAAACCCTGCAACTTATACCGGAATTTTTACCCCTATTCGTGAACTGTTTTCAGGTACACCTGAATCTCGTTCTCGTGGCTATAAACCAGGTCGCTTTAGCTTTAACGTTCGCGGCGGTCGCTGTGAAGCATGTCAAGGTGATGGCGTAATCAAGGTGGAAATGCACTTCTTACCTGATGTTTATGTGCCATGTGATGTATGTACAGGAAAACGCTATAACCGCGAAACGTTAGAAGTAAAATACAAAGGTAAGAGTATTGATGAAGTGCTTCAAATGACAATTGAAGATGCTCATACTTTCTTTCAACCTGTCCCTGTAATTGCACGAAAACTGCAAACTCTAATGGATGTGGGGCTATCTTATATTCGTTTAGGACAAGCTGCGACCACTCTCTCTGGTGGTGAAGCCCAGCGAGTGAAGTTAGCTCGCGAGCTCTCTAAACGAGACACAGGTAAGACGTTGTATATTTTAGATGAACCAACAACTGGTTTGCATTTTCACGATATTCAACAACTTTTGAATGTACTCCACCGTTTACGAGAACGAGGAAATACCATCGTTGTTATTGAACACAACCTTGATGTCGTAAAAACCGCAGACTGGATTATCGACTTAGGACCAGAAGGTGGGCAAGGCGGTGGGGAGATTATCGCTGCAGGAACCCCTGAAGACGTTGCATTAGTTGAGGGCTCTCATACGGCACGCTTCTTAAAACCGATGTTAAAGTAATAAAATTAAGCCTTTTATTACTTGGATCAGATAGAATAAAGCCAGCATTTTGTTGGCTTTACTTTTATTCTCATGCTCGTAATAAGGAATTAATGAAACATGGCAACGCTACTCACTCAAGGAACACAATTAGAAGCTAGAAAGATAAAAAAACCATTAACCAAATCTTATCTATTTAGCTTAAGTGTTCTTTTCTTTGTTTGTGCTCATTTTTTCCAACCGAACCCTGGTGGTTCAGGGCTACACCTCGCATTCAATGCCGCCTCTTGGATCCCTGCAAGCATTGCGATTGCAATCGCTTTATTTCATATAGCAAAACAAGGTCTAATTAAATATTCGACCTTAACTCTGGTTTTATTATTCGCCGTTATCTTGCTTTGTCTTCCTCTGTTTTATCATGATGCCTCCCCCCAATCAGCGTTAGGCAAATTCTTAGGTCTGTGGGCGGGGTTATTATTCTTTATTACATTACAACAATTTGCTTTTTCAAATAAACAGAAACAATGGCTCTTGTGGTGCATTATCGGTTCAGTATTAATCGAAGCCGTTTTTGGCTATATCCAATACCTTTTTTTAAAAGAAGGTAACAGTTTCGGCTATAACGTTATAGCAAATCGTCCTTATGGCATTTTTCAGCAACCGAATGTTATGGCTAGCTTCCTAGCGACAGGACTTGCCATTGCCTCTTATTTTCTTGCCAGACAACCAATTAAATACCGTGAAAATATCATTGCTCTCACTCTTCTTTATGCAACGATCATATTTACTTTACCACTCATCGTCGTATTAGCGTCTAGAACAGGCTGGATCGCAACCTTGTTCAGCGTTGCTTTGCTTACTCCATACATGTGGAAATATTGCACTAAACAGCGTTTCTTCTCTTGGGTATTAGCATTAATTATTGGCTTTAGTGGCAGCTTTGCTCTATTCAATTTATCGAATAATGAGGATTTATCAAATGTTTCATTAGCCAGTCAAAAAATAAATTTAACCGATGCAAGACAATATATTTTCCCACAAGCTCTAGATATGTTTTTAGAAAAGCCAATCACAGGCTATGGTTACGGAAATTACGAAGCAGAATACATATTATACACAGCAAAACAGCACCAAATATCATCAAGTTACAAACCAGGATTGCCTTCAATGGATCACCCTCACAATGAAGTTTTATACTGGGGTGTAGAGGGGGGGATCGTTGCGATTCTAGGTTTATTGCTTGCCGCGGGTGGTGTTTTACTCAAAATACGAAAAAGTAAACTAGATACACAATTTGCTCTACTGGCTTTAATCGCTCCGATCTTCATTCATAGCCAATTAGAGTATCCGTTTTACCACTCTATGCTGCACTGGTTTACTTTCATCATTCTTCTGTTCTGGATAGACCAACTAAGCTGTAAATATAAAAAATACCGCATTAGTGATATCAGTAAAATCACACTGCGAGTCAGCTCATTGGTACTGCCAATTGTCACTGCTTTTTATATGCTTTCAACACTGCACACTAACTGGATATTAACTAAATTTGAAACAACTCGACCAATGAATCCTGATATTTTGGCTCAAGTGACTAATCCTGTCGTTTGGGAAGACCGATTTAATTGGGATGTATTATCGGCTCAACTATCCATTGGTATCGTGAACAAAAAACCAGAATTAATCACACCTTATATCACTTGGTCAAAAGAGCTTATTAAAACAAAACCAAGACCGGCATTTTATCAAAATCTGATTATTGCCTACCAAGCTTTAGGGGAAGAAAAAAGAGCAGAAGATATTAGAAGAGAAGCCATTTTTCTTTTTCCAAATAACAAATTTGACTTGGTGCAACTCGACGAAAAATTACGCCAAAAAGAAAATAATAAATAAAACTGACAATAAAAAGCCGCTGATTTTTCAGCGGCCTTTTATTTATGATCTAAAGAACATCTGATAAGGCTTTTAAGCATAATGCAACATTCTCTTTCTTAGCCGCATACCCCATCAAACCAATACGCCAAGTCTTTCCGGCTAAATCCCCTAGCCCAGCACCAATTTCTAAATTATATTCATTCAGTAATCGACTTCTCACTTCCACATCGCTAACCCCTTCTGGGATATAAACGGCATTAAGCTGTGGTAAACGATACGCTTCATCAACGATAAACTGAATACCTAACGATTCTAACCCTTGTTTTAACTCTTGGTGGTAAAATGCGTGTCTACTCCAAGCGGCTTCTAATCCTTCATTTTTAAGCATTAATAATGATTCATGTAATGCATACAAACTATTCACAGGCGCTGTATGGTGATAGCTTCGTTTTCCTTCGCCACTCCAATAAGACAGCACTAAACTTTGATCTAAAAACCAACTTTGAACAGGCTTGATTCTTGATTTCATTTTGTCCACAGCTCGTTCAGAAAACGTCACGGGTGATAAGCCTGGAGTACAAGATAAACATTTTTGGGAGCCAGAATAAACCGCATCTAATTGCCATTTATCAACCAATAATGGTACGCCACCTAATGATGTTACTGCATCAACAATGGTTAAACATCCATGCTGACGAGCTAAATTTGAAATGGCTTCAGCATCACTTAATACACCCGTCGATGTCTCTGCATGAACAAAAGCGACTATCTTAATATCTGAATGTTGTTGCAGAGCCTCTTCAACTTTATTTAAAGAAACTGGCTCGCCCCACTTATCATCAATGACAATCGCGGTTCCACCACATCGCTCAACATTTTGGCGCATTCGTTCGCCAAAAACACCATTACGACAAACTAATACTTTTTCACCGTCTTCTACTAAATTAACAAAACAGGTTTCCATTCCCGCGCTTCCAGGGGCAGAAACCGCAATAGTAAATTCATTGTCAGTTTGAAATGCATATTTAAGTAACTCTTTCACTTCATCCATCATATTAATAAACAACGGGTCTAAATGCCCTATCGTTGGCCTGCTTAATGCCTGCAATACCTGAGGTGATATATCAGAAGGACCTGGTCCCATAAGGGTTCTTTTAGGCGGGATAAAACTTTGCATTATTCACTCCTTGAAATGTTAGTGATTAAAGAATAGACACAATAATAATTAAACTCAATTAGACGAAGTAATTAGAGTGACTTAACTATATAAAATAACCAGAAAGCGCTCATTTTTACTTTAAACCAGAGAAAATAAAATAAAGTCATTACTATTGATTGACATTTGTTTCATAAAAAAGCACATTGTTAACATATGTTTTGTTGTATAAAACATACACAGAAGAGGAGCACTGACTAGGTAGCTTTATTTGTGGAGCCCAAACTCCCAAACAAATAAGTGAGGGAGAGCAGTGCCGAGATAAACCTTCTTGGGAGAGGTTTATCGATCGTATTGGCTGAATCCTTACGATTGCCACTTAATTTTAAGTGGAGAGCTTCTAGCAGCTATTTATTTTTTGCTATGACTCTTCACATTTATTTCCACATTGGATGTAGTCGGGAGACAGGAAAGTGAACCCTATAAATGTTGCTAAATTTGGCGGAACAAGCGTTGCAAATTTTGAAGCAATGAACCGCAGTGCTTATGTCATAGAGCAAAATAAAAATACTCACCTTGTTGTTATCAGTGCCTGCTCGGGTGTCACTAACCTTTTAGTTGAACTCGCCAACGGCACACAAGATAACCAAAGAAAAAAAGCGATCCTCTCAGAATTAAAATCCATTCATTTTTCTGTATTAGACCAACTTTCTGATCCCATTTATCCAGAAAAAGCCATTCTTGAGATCTTGGATGATGTAGAAAAAGCGGCAGATGCGGCGGCGCTTCAATCTAGCGACGAACTTACTGACCGCCTTGTCGCCTGTGGTGAATTAATGTCCACTCATCTATTTACCCAATTATTGATTGAACGTGGTAATTCTGCTGTTCGCTTTGATATTCGAACGGTATTACGTACAGATTCTCAATTTGGTAGAGGTGAGCCACAACTTGAAGACATCTCGCGCTTAGCTCAAGAAAAACTGGTTCCTTTATGCCAAAAACATATTGTCATAACCCAAGGTTTTATTGGCTCTGATAACGATGGAAATACAACAACTCTAGGTCGAGGAGGCAGTGACTACAGCGCCGCCTTGATTGCTGAATCAGTTCGCGCATGTGGATTAGAGATCTGGACTGACGTTCCCGGTATTTACACGACCGATCCTCGCATCGCCTCTGCCGCTTCCCCTATTCCAGAAATTAGTTTCAGTGAAGCCTCTGAAATGGCGAATTATGGGGCAAAGATCCTACACCCATCAACCTTGCTTCCAGCGCTTCGTCACCAAATTCCTGTTTTTGTGGGGTCATCAAAAGAACCAGAAAAAGGCGGTACGTGGATAAAGAAAACAGTGAATAGTTCACCTCTATTTAGAGCGTTAACCTTACGTTGCAACCAAACAATGGTCACACTGCACAGCCCAAATATGTTTCATGCTTACGGTTTTCTTGCCGAAGTATTTAAAATTTTAGCAAAGTACCAAATCTCAGTAGATTTAATTACAACTTCTGAAGTGAGTGTTGCTTTAACTCTTGATCAAACGAACACCAATGGCAAAGCGCCTGAGTTACCACCAGCAGCACAACAAGAACTAGAGCAATTATGTACCGTTGAAATAGAGCACCACCTATGCCTAGTTGCTCTCATTGGTAACCAAATGAGCCATTCAAAAGGTTCTGCTAAACAAGTATTTGGTACTTTAGAAGACTTTAATTTACGCATGATTTGTTATGGTGCAAGTCAGCATAATTTATGTTTCTTACTTCATGAATCAGAATCAAAACAAGCTGTAAAAGTATTACACAAAGAACTCTTTGAAAAATAAATCTCTCTTTTACAATATCTAAAAAAGCCCATTCGCTAATAACGAATGGGCTTTTTGTTTTAAAGTACTTTCTTTAAGACGATTAGTTTAAATTTGGACCTAACCATTTCTCTGTTTCTAGCATATCCCACCCCTTTCTCTCAGCATAACTTTCTGCCTGATCTTTTTGGATTTGAGCTATCGCAAAATAACGACAATCGGGATGTGAAAAGTACATACCTGAAACCGAGGCTCCCGGCCACATAGCATAACTTGAGGTTAACGACATACCAATCGATTCTTCAACGTTCATCAACTCCCACAATGTTCCTTTTTCTGTATGCTCAGGACAAGCAGGATAACCAGGAGCAGGTCGGATACCTTGGTATTTTTCACGGATAAGATCATCATTAGATAAGGTTTCATCTGGTGAATACCCCCAAATTTCTTTACGTACTATTTTATGTAAATATTCCGCAAAAGCTTCTGCTAAACGATCGGCAACCGCTTGGATCATAATGGCATTATAATCATCACCTTTTGCTTTATAGTCGTCAGCGAGAGCTCGCTCACCAATCCCCCCTGTCACCGCAAAACCACCAATCCAATCGGCTTTTCCACTCTTTTTAGGAGCAATATAATCAGACAAACAATAGTTAAAGCCTTTTGGTTTTTCTGTTTGTTGACGTAAGTTATGCAGCACTTTTAATACGTCGGTACGAGATTCATCGGTGTAAACTTCAATATCATCATCAACGCTATTAGCAGGGAAAAGCGCACACATACCTCGTGCTTTTAATAGTTTCTCTTTCTCTACACGATCAAGCAAATCATTCGCATCTTTATACAAGCGTTTCGCTTCTTCACCGACTTCTTCATGATCTAAAATTGCAGGGTATTTTCCCATTAAAGACCACGTCATGAAGAAAGGAGTCCAATCAATATATTCACGTAAAGTCGCTACATCCATATCATCAAAAATATGTACACCTGACTTTACCGGAGCTGGTGGCGTGTAGTTAACCCAATCAATATCGACTTTATTCGCTCGTGCTCTTGCCAATGACACTGGTTTTGTTCGTGGTGTTTTACGGCTATGCTGCTCACGAACGCGGTCATAATCGATATCCAACTTCTCAATAAACGCAGGTTTCAATTCCTTAGAAAGTAATGACGTACACACTCCAACAGCACGAGAGGCGTTATTTACATAGACCACTGGCTGAGAATAGTTTTGCTCTATCTTCACCGCGGTATGTGCTTTAGATGTGGTTGCACCACCAATCAAAAGAGGCAAATCAAACCCTTGGCGTTCCATTTCTTTGGCGACATGGACCATTTCATCAAGTGATGGCGTAATAAGACCAGAAAGTCCGATAATATCGACGTTTTCTTCTTTTGCTACTTTAAGTATTTTTTCACAAGAAACCATGACACCAAGATCTATAATTTCATAGTTATTACATTGAAGAACAACCCCTACAATATTCTTACCAATATCGTGAACATCGCCCTTTACGGTTGCTAATAAAATCTTACCATTTGTTGAACCTACATCTTTAGTTGCGTCGATAAAAGGCTCTAAGTGGGCAACGGCTTGTTTCATTACTCGTGCAGATTTAACCACTTGAGGTAGGAACATTTTGCCTTCGCCAAACAGATCTCCCACCACATTCATGCCGTCCATTAATGGACCTTCAATCACATGAATTGGTCGTTCTGAATTCACACGAGCCTCTTCGGTATCTTCTACAATGAAATCTGTAATTCCCTTAACCAAAGAATGTTCAAGGCGTTTTTCTACCGACCATGTTCTCCACTCTAAAGCCGATTTATCTTCAACTTTTCCGACCGCTCGTTCTAGATATTCTGTTGCCATATCAAGTAAGCGTTCTGTTGAATCATCACGACGGTTAAGTACTACATCTTCTACCGCTTCACGTAAATCTTCAGGTAAGTTATCGTAAATCTCTAATTGACCTGCGTTCACTATCCCCATATCCATACCATGTTTAAAACAGTGGTATAAGAACACAGCATGAATCGCTTCTCGTACGTAATTATTACCACGGAACGAGAATGACACGTTAGATACACCACCAGAAATCATGGCATGGGGAAGCGTTCTTTTTATATCAGCAACGGCTTCAATAAAATCAACAGCGTAGTTGTTATGTTCATCTATTCCTGTTGCAACAGCAAAGATGTTAGGGTCAAAAATAATGTCTTCTGGTGGGAAACCAATTTCATCCACTAAGATGTTATAAGCGTTAGTACATATTTCTATTTTTCGCTCACGCGTATCCGCCTGACCAACTTCATCAAAGGCCATCACAATCACAGCGGCGCCATAACGACGGATCAGCTTAGCTTGTTGTAAGAATTTTTCTTTGCCTTCTTTAAGGGATATTGAGTTCACAATACCCTTACCTTGAATACATTTAAGACCCGCTTCGATAACTTCCCACTTAGAAGAATCGACCATCACTGGCACTTTAGATATTTCTGGCTCAGAAGCACAGAGGTTTAAGAATTTAACCATGCACGCTTCAGAGTCAAGCATGCCTTCATCCATGTTGATATCTATTATTTGAGCGCCGTTTTCTACTTGCTCACGAGCGACGCTTAACGCTTCATCATATAGTTCTTCTTTAATGAGACGCTTAAAACGAGCAGAGCCGGTAACATTTGTCCTTTCACCAACGTTCACAAAAAGGGATTCTTTTGATATCGTCAGTGGCTCTAAACCCGATAAGCGACAAGCAACAGGAAGAGTGGGTAATTGACGAGGTTTAACGCCTTCAACAGCTTCTGCCATTTGACGAATGTGTTCTGGTGTCGTACCACAGCAACCGCCAATCAAATTTAGGAATCCGCTTTCTGCCCACTCTTTTACGTGTTCAGCCATCTCTTCTGGAGATAAGTCATATTCACCAAAGGCATTAGGTAAACCAGCATTAGGGTGCGCTGATACATTGCATTCTGAAATTCGAGATAATTCGCCAACATACTCACGTAATTCATCAGGACCAAGAGCACAATTTAAACCAAATGAAATCGGTTTAACGTGGCGTAATGCATTATAAAAAGCTTCTGTTGTTTGCCCAGAGAGAGTACGTCCTGACGCATCCGTTATCGTACCGGAAATCATAACGGGTAGTGTGATGCCCATTTCTTCAAAAACGGATTCGACCGCAAAAGAACACGCTTTTGCATTCAAAGTATCAAAGATGGTTTCAATCAGAATTAAATCAGATCCCCCATTGATTAATGCGCGAGTCGATTCTGAATACGCCTCAACTAACTCATCAAAAGAGACATTTCGATAACCTGGATCATTAACATCAGGAGAGATTGAACACGTTCTGTTGGTTGGACCTAAGACACCAGCAACATAACGTGGCTTATGAGGTGTTTTTAGCGTCCACTCATCAGCGACTTCTCTTGCTAACCTTGCCGCCTCAAAGTTCATTTCATCACTTAGGCTTTCCATATCATAGTCAGCCATTGCAATCGTTGTTGAGTTAAACGTGTTTGTTTCTAGAATATCAGCACCCGCTTCTAAATAAGCAGAATGGATATCTCTTATAATTTCAGGACGGGAAAGCACTAAGAGATCATTATTACCTTTAAGGTCACAATGCCAATCACTAAAGCGCTCTCCACGATAATCTTGTTCTTCAAACTTATACTCTTGGATCATGGTTCCCATACCACCATCTATCAAAAGTATACGTTCCAAAAGTTGTTTTTCTATTTGAGTTTTCTTATTGCTTCCTGCCACGGTACTGCCTCATCCATAATACTTTCTTGTTACAATCCTATCACACATCTAATAGGAATCTAGACGTCCAAAATGGTTTTATTTTAACAAATTAGAAATAAAGTTTGATATTTATCAATTTGAGTGGAAAATGACCTTCATCACATTTTGTTACACAAATAACATATATAGAGGTTAAACAATGTCCGTATATAACACACTCTGTTTTCTTGCAGCAGCTGCTATGTTAATCGCATTTTTTAATAGCAAAATAGGAAAGATGCAAACCACCATAGCGATCACCGCTGGTTCTATGATCCTATCTCTGGGACTTATTGTCGCAGGTCAGAATGATTGGTTCCATCTTAGAGAAATAGCTACCGACACCTTAACTGAAATAAACTTTGAAGATTTTCTATTAAAAGGAATATTAGGTTTCTTATTGTTTGCTGGCGGCCTGGGGATCAAACTACAAAATCTAAAAGACCAAAAATGGGAAATTACGGTACTTGCTTTAGGTGCAACTTTATTCTCTACCTTCTTTATCGGTTTCGCCTTATGGGGAATATGCAGCCTGATAGGCATTAATTTCGATTTAATCTACTGCCTATTATTTGGTGCGCTTATCTCTCCAACCGATCCAATTGCTGTTCTTGCGATTGTGAAAAAATTAAATGCACCACAACGTATTTCAACCCAAATTGAAGGTGAATCCCTGTTCAATGATGGTTTTGGTTTGGTCATTTTCGTTACCTTATTTACAATCGCTTTTGGTTCAGAAACCCCAACGGTAGGTAGTGTTACTGCTTTGTTTTTACAAGAAGCTATCGGCGGCATTATTTATGGTTTAGTTTTAGGTCTTATTTTCCATTACTTAATCAGCTCAACCAATGACCACTCAATGGAGTTGCTATTAACGATTGGTATTCCAACATCAGGCTATGCATTTGCTGAAATTATTCATGTTTCAGGCCCATTAGCGATGGTGGTGTCAGGCATTATGATTGGCAACTGGACTCGTTATATTGGTTTTTCAAAAGAGAGTGAAGATCATTTAGACCATTTCTGGGAACTCGTTGATGAGTTTTTAAATGGCGTATTATTTCTTCTTATTGGTATGTCGATGTTATTGTTCCAATTCCATCAAGAAGATTGGATCTTAATGGCGATTTCGATTCCATTGGTACTCGCAAGTCGTTATTTAAGTGTATTCATTTCCTACATCGGATTTAAACGCTTCAGAACATACAACCCATTATCCGTTAATATTTTAACGTGGGGCGGTCTTCGTGGAGGCTTGGCCTTAGCAATGGCTTTGGCAATTCCATCTGGCATTTTAGTTATTCCTGATAAAAATATCGATGTACGAGAAATTATATTGGTGATGACTTACTCTGTTGTTGTTTTCTCTATTCTTGTTCAAGGTTCAACAATTACAAAGATGATTGAAAAAGCAAAAAAACTAGAATAACACCTAGTTAAATTGTTATGAAAATCATAAAAAAGCCCCATTATCAAATTAGATAATGGGGCTTTTATCTTTAAAGAATTCACGATTTACGAGTAGAGATAAATTAACCTCTACCGCCTTTAATCGCTTCAATGATCCCGGTTGTTGAACAACCATCTTCAAAGTTTAATACTTTCACTTCACCACCTGCAGCAATCACTTCGGCACCGCCTGCGATATCTTCAATCGCGTAATCCCCACCTTTTACAAGAAGTGTTGGTAACACTTCTGAGATTAAGCGCTGCGGTGTATCTTCTGAGAAAGGAACAACCCAATCAACCGCACCTAAACCAGACAATACCGCCATACGACGATCCGTAGGGTTAATTGGACGACCAGGGCCTTTCAGGCGTTGTACTGATTCATTCGTATTTACCGCAACAATTAAGCGGTCACCCAACTCTGCTGCATGATTTAAGTAAGACACGTGACCCGCATGAAGAATGTCAAAACACCCATTAGTCATAACGACTTTTTCACCACGTTCACGCGCTTGTTTTACTGCGCTGATCAACTGTTCTTCACCAATAATACCAAAACCAGAATCTTGGCTACCGTGAATCGCTTCTGCCAATTCAATTGTTGATAATGTTGATGTACCAAGTTTCCCAACCACAACACCAGCAGCGGCATTTGCTAAAGCACATGCTTCATCAAGCGGTTTGCCTGTTGATACTGATGCTGCCAGTACAGAAATTACCGTATCACCGGCACCAGTCACATCAAACACTTCACGTGCAAGTGTTGGTAAATGTAATGGTTCCATATCGCGACGAAGCAATGTCATGCCATGTTCACTACGAGTAACAAGCAAAGCTTCAAAATCAAACTCTTCAATGATTTGTTGGCCTTTCGCTACCAAGTCATCTTCATCTTTTACTTTGCCAACAACCGTTTCAAACTCAAGCATGTTTGGTGTTAATAACGTCGCGCCACGGTAACGCTCAAAATCCGCACCTTTAGGATCAATAAATACAGGTACATTTACTTTTCGAGCTTCTTGAATCATTAGTTGTACGTGTTCTAATGCGCCTTTTGCGTAATCAGATAATACAACAGCTTTTACTTTTGATAAGGTCGCTTGCATACGGCTGATCAGTGGTTCAGCAGGAACATCATGGAAGCTTTCTTCAAAATCAAGACGGATAAGCTGTTGACCACGGCTCATCACTCGTAATTTTGTTATCGTTGGAAACTCAGGAAGAGCGACAAAATCACAATGCACTTTTAATGAACTAAGTGTCGCGGCTAATGCTTTTGCTGGTTCATCTTCACCCACCAAACCTACAAGATGAGCATCGCCACCTAATGCGGCAATATTCATCGCTACGTTAGCAGCACCACCTGGACGCTCTTCAATATTATTAACTTTAACAACCGGTACTGGAGCTTCTGGTGAAATACGAGTTGTTGGGCCACCCCAATAACGATCAAGCATTACATCACCAATGATCAAAACGCCTGCTTGATCATAGTTAGGAAGTGTCGGTTTCATTCTTTTCTCCGGGAAATAAATAGCAAACTATCCACCATTATCGGTTCGAGCTATTTATGATAATTATCTGTCATAAATGGTAGCATTTACGCAAGTTCTACGCCAACTTAGTAATAATAAACGCAGAGTTAAATAATGCTTATTCAATAAACCACTTGTTCCAAGCGTTGACTACCGTTTCTCTTTCTTTAGTAAAGCAACTTTCATCAACATCAGCATCAAAACCTAATAAATTGCGATGATGTATCTCATTTCTCATAACGCAATAAGCATCAATTAGCTTCTGACACAATTCTTCATCCATCACACCTTGCTGCGAAAGACTTTCAAAGATACGAACATTGTCAGACCAGCGAGTTAGCTTAGGGGCTTGATGGCTATGATTTAATACTAAATATTGTGCTAAAAATTCAATATCAGTAATACCACCGATATCTTGTTTAAGCATAAAGCGCCCCGCTTTCTTTCCACCTAGATGATCTCGCATCTTTTCTCGCATTTCAGCGACTTCTTTCTGAAGATCCTTCTCATTTCGAGGTAAACAAAGAATCTCATGACGCGTTTTATTAAAGGCGCCTTGCAGTAAGTTATCACCATAAATCATTCGAGCACGGACTAAAGCTTGGTGCTCCCACGTCCATGCATCATCTCGTTGGTATTCATCAAATGCTTCACTCGTACTTACCAATAATCCCGATGCCCCCGATGGACGTAAACGGGTATCCACTTCGTATAAAATACCTGATGACGTGCGCACCGAAAATATATGAATAATGCGTTGCGCTAAACGAAGATAAAATTGGCGACCATCGATTTCTTTTTTGCCATTAGTATATGTGTTTGTATCGCAATCGTGCATGAAGACAATATCAAGATCGGAATTATAACCTAACTCCCACCCACCAACTTTACCGTAACCAATAACCGAAAAACCTTTGCTATCTCGGCCTTCAAGATGTGTTGGAACGCCAAACTTTTCTGTTACTTGCAGCCAAGCTTGGTTTATTACCGCCTCAACAATGGCTTCTGATAAATACGTTAAGTGATCACTTACTTTCATAAGTGATAATCCACCAGCAATATCCGAGGCTGCAATTCTTAGCAAACACACTTGCTTAAACTGACGTAATGCCTCCATTTGCTGTTCCATGTCATCCTCAGGAATACGAGCAAGAAATTCATGTAGCTCAACCTTATACTGGCTTAACTCAATAGGGTTATAAAGTTGATTTATATCCAATAGCTCATCAAGAAGAATTGGATAGCGAGTTAATTGGTCTGCAACCATTGGACTTGCTGCACATAGGCGAACTAAATGTTGTAATGCTCCGCTGTGCTCATCAAGAAGCTCTAGGTAAGTCGTTCTGGTTGCAATGGCTTGGAGCAGTTTGGTGATGCGTGGCAAGGCATCACTAGCATCTTCTCGACTGATCACGACACTAAACAGCTTTGGCATCAGATTAGTAATGGCTTCTCGACCTCTTGGGCCAAGGGTTTTCTTTTTCAACTCGCCTTTAAATTCAATTATATGTTGAGTTAACGATTCTGCTTGTTCAGGGTTTAGTTCTTGTAAGATATGTTCTAAAACTTCTGGGTTATGTGCCATGTCCCATAACTCAATATACGCTTTATCAATACTACTCTCTGACTCTTCTTCCTCGTGGCCAATCAAATCTTCAAACACGGCATGAATCGTATTCATGTGTCGCTCTATTTCAGAGTACAACTCCGCCCAATCTTGCATTCCCATAGCAAAAGCAAGACGAGTTTGGTCTCTTTCATCCATGGGTAATGTTTGAGTTTGTTGATCTCCAATCGCTTGTAATAAATTCTCTAAACGACGCAAAAAGCAGTAACCTTTGGTAAGGTCATCAACCTCTTTAACTGACAGTTGCCCTAATTCTTTAATCGCAGTTAACGTCTCTAATAACCCACGACCTCGTAAAGAAGGCTCTCTGCCACCACGGATTAATTGGAATACTTGAGCAATAAACTCAACTTCTCGAATACCACCAGAACCAAGCTTTATATTGCCATGTAAACCTCGGCGACGAACTTCTGTCGTGATCATTGACTTCATACGACGTAGCGCTTGAATTGCACCAAAATCGATATAACGACGAAAAACAAATGGACGTAACATTTGACGTAATTCTTGATAGTGACTGTATGTTTCTTTCCCCATGACACGCGCTTTTATCATCGCGTAGCGTTCCCAATCACGACCTTGCTCTTGGTAGTAATCTTCAAGTGCCGCATAGCTCATTACTAATGGTCCACTTTCGCCAAAAGGACGTAAACGTAAATCAACCCGATAGCAGAAACCATCAACCGTCGTTTGATCTAACGCTTTAATCAGCTTTTGCCCTAATCGTGTAAAAAATTGAGCATTCGCAATACTCCTGCGAGCACCTTCCGTTTCACCGTTTTCGGGATAAGTAAAAATCAAATCAATATCAGATGAGAAGTTAAGCTCTCCTCCACCTAATTTGCCCATACCTATAACCAGCATTGGTTGTTCTTCGCCTTGTGCATTTCTTGGGGTGCCCCAATCAATGCACGCTTGCTTATAAAGCCACTGGTACGATTCAACAATTAATGCTTCAGCTAACAAGGAAAGGTGACTAAGGCTAATCTCCAAAGTCCAATTAGAATTAGAAAAATGGTCATGAGTAAAGTCTCGCCATGCTATGTACGCCATTTCTCTACGGCGGAAATAACGCAGTTGTCGCATCAATTCATTTTCGTCAGAACATGATGACAACAATTCTTGCAATCGAAAACGATACTCCTCACTTCTATCAACAACATCAAACATCAAAGGGAAATGTTGGCATAGGTATTCATCTTGTTGAAAGCATTCATGCAAGAAATCACTACAGCCAAGGGCAATGAGTAATTGATGTTGATAAAGTTCAGGCCAAGTTTGAACATGAGGAAGATGGGTTAATTCTTGTTGGCGACGCTCTGCAAGAGAACGTAATGACGATGGCAAAGACATGATATTCCTTATCGAAAATTCCTTACGATCTACGAAAAGATCGGACTCTCCATACTGTGCCAAAAATTGTTTTTCGCCGCAAACAAAAACGCCTACAACTGAGTGTAGGCGTTAATAAAATCAAACCAAATACGTTAAACTTTGAAGACTTTCATTTTTGCTTCTAATTCTTCTGCATTTTTTTGCATTTCTTCCGAAGTTTCCGTTAACTCGGTCATGACAACAACAGAAGCTTCAACTAACTCACGAACGTTAGTTAAATTTTGGTCCATCTCTTCAGCAACACTGCTTTGTTGTTCAGCAGCACTTGCGATTTGGAAGTTCATTTCATTAATATTGTTGACTTGGTTGACGATACTGTCTAACTCTATGCCTGCATTAGTAACCAGTTCTACTCCCTCAGCGGCTTCAACTACACTTTTTTCCATCAGATCGACGGCTTGATTGGCACTGTTTTGAAGTTGAGTAATCATCTCTTGAATTTCAACCGTTGCTCCTTGTGTACTTTGAGCAAGATTTCTTACTTCATCAGCAACCACAGCAAAACCACGCCCGGCATCACCCGCTCGCGCCGCTTCAATCGCTGCATTCAACGCAAGTAAGTTTGTTTGCTCAGAAATACCACGAATAGTCTCAACCACAGAGCTAATCGACATGACACGTTCCTCTACTTGATTAACCACATCTGCAGAAGCGGCGATATCACCAGATAGCGCTTGAATTTTAACGATAGTACCTTCTACAAACTGTTGCCCGACTTTCGCTTGCTCTTGAGCTTGCTCAGTACCTGCCGATGCATTACGTGCATTTTCTGCCACATTTTGTACTGTTGAATTCATTTCACTCATCGCTGTTGCCAGTTGATCGATTTCTGTAAATTCTTCTTGAGCCGCTTCCTTTGTCCCTTCCATGCTAATCGTCATGATCTCTGTTAGGCTAGATAATTCTTGAGAAGCCACCAGTTGAGTTTCAACGACCGATTTAAGTTGTAGCCGTGTTTTATTTAACTCTCTTGCTAAATCACCAAATTCATCTTTACAGTCCATTTCTACGGGTTCAGATAAATTTTGGGCTGCAATTTCTTTCATGGATGCATTTAAATAACGCATTTGACGTAACATAATGCTTGAAGCACCAAGAAGAATAACCATAAAAGCAACGATCATGGCTATCGTTTGCCAAATAACTTGGAAAAGATAATCTTGGTAATATACCTCAGCACTCTCTGATGTTTGAGAAGCCACCACCACCCAATTATGGCTAGGTACTTTTACTGCAAATTCATAGCGACTGTGATCATTAAGAGAATACGCTTTTTGAGAAGAAAGGCTTTGAAGCTCTTCTTTTAATGAACGCCCTTCATCTAATGAAGAGGAAAGAGAAGAAAGTGACTGCACTGATTGATGGCCAAACACTTTGCCGCTATCACGATCTATCACATAAACATAATTACCTTTAGCCAATGCATTAGATTGAATGCTAACCACTTCACGCGCTAACTCTTTACCATTTGATTTATTCGTTAAGATATTTTCAACTAATTCAGCACTAGCAATTGCAGACTCTTTGGCTTGTTCTTTTTGAATAGTAATTACCGCTTGATAAAAAGTATTCGCATCCCATAACTGTTTTGACACCAACAAAATCGTACTGAATACCATTAACATGACCAACTTTGGTACTAACTTAATATCAGTGACCAGCCTTTCCCATGGCCTAAAAGCGATTGTTAACATTCTCTTCCCTCACTACCTTTCGGAATCAATTTTTTTAGTGCATGATAAAAACGCATAATTTTTATCATCATGAAAACACATATTTCTATTTTATATCGATAGACAGACATAAGTAATTAACATGAATCATAACAAAATTGACCTTAAACCCATGAGCTTAATGTCACTGATACTATCCTTTTTATCACTAATTGTGATCTCAAGCCTTCTGTTTGTTCCGTTAGAACACAATAGTCGAACAATGTTGATCACTCTCGACACCATCATCTGTGGGCTCTTTCTCTTTCAGCTTTCGATTGATTTTTTTCGTAGTAAACACAAGCTTCAATATTTACAAGATCACTGGATAGATTTTATTGCCAGCATCCCAATCATTGAACCCGTACGTTATGCTCGTATTTTTCATATTTTACGTGTATTTCGTTTATTACGTTCTAGCCAATCCTTACTAAAGCAAATTCAATCTAATAGAAAAGAAGCAACCATTGCCTCTATTTTAATCCTAATGGTAACCCTAATATCTTTAGGTTCAGTCTTTATGCTGATGTTTGAAGGGAAAGACCCTAATGCCAATATTCATACTGCAGGCGATGCGGTATGGTGGGCTTTTGTTACTATATCGACAGTTGGGTATGGCGATCACTATCCTGTGACATTCGCAGGAAAAGTATTAGCGGTATTGGTGATTATTTCTGGTGTAGGTATATTTGGTATGATTTCAGGTTTAATAACATCAATAATTACCGAGCCTTCAAAGATTGAGAAAAGAAAAAAAGAACAAGAAGATAGGCATCATAGAGATGAAAGATTAGAACTACTTTTACAGCAGCAAGCTGAAATACTAAAAAAACTAGATCAGATAGACAATAAAAAAGAGAAGTGATTACTTCTCTTTATATTATTACACGTTCTTATTAAGCATAAATCTATTGCCAATAAGGAGGGTATTCTAACCCTGCTTTACGAGTTTGTTCCATCGCATGTAAAATAGAGCGCTCTTGACGAAGTAACCAACGAACAAGTTGCGCTTTCTCCTCTTCATCTTCTAGTAATTGAACTCGAGTTCTTAATGGTTCCAAGCTCATCAAATCATCAATACCTTGCAATAAATCAAGCCAAGGTAAACGGAAACCTTTTCTTCTATCATCATCGTAAATGAGAGCAAAACACGTTCCTGTCATTAAATTTCGACGTAATCTCATTTTTTGTTTGAAATAATCGATAGGCAATAACTGATTTGATGTAGAAAAAGCAGAATCTAATGCTTCCCAAGTACGATCAAGCAAAGTGCCAGAATGGGTATCAATGGATTCTTGCAATACTTGACGCTTTTTATCATCTAAAAATGGCTGCCAATCACGAGTTAAAATCCAACGACTTAAATCTAATAATAATCCACAATAACGAGACGACATTAATAGAGACATCATTTCATTTGTCTTTGGTAACGACTCAGCACTTTCTTTTAGACTGGCGACTAAAAACTTTCTCGCATCTAGTTTTCTTAATACGTTGCCTTTTTCTTCAATTAAATAATCTAAGTGCTCAGATTCATCTAACCAATGAAGCTGTTCTTCTAACCACTTTAATTCTTGACGCAACAATTCACTTGCGCGCTTTGGCACCATTTCACCAAACACCAAGAATATTTGACGTAAAAAGGCAATCGCAATTCGGATCTCTTGCAAAGCAAGTAGATCTTGAGTGTCGATATAAATTTGTTCGTGATAATGCCAATGAGAAAGTGCGTACTCTAAAGAATTGATAAAGCAGGTTTCAACACTGTCATTAGATTCCGTTCTTACTAACGATAAGTTTTTTACTTTATCTGCTGGAGTATTCATCGCTAGACGATACCCTTTTGCCGCTTTACTTTGGTTGCCTAAACGCATTCCACCAGAGCTACATAAATCACGAGCTAAGGTAAACAAGGCATCCGTTTGGCCAGATTTAAGCTCTAATTCCACTTCGCATATTGGCGTAGTTTTATCTCCAGCAATCACCTCTCCTTGGTCAAATGCCAATTCAATTTCACTGCCATCTGGCATTGCAATTAACCATTGCTGGCGTACAAAATTGGTAGAAAAAAGAGGGAAAAGTTGTTGTTGAAGATCATCTAGTGCAATGTTAGTTGGCCAGGCATCCAGAGGATGTAAATTCACATTAGGTATATCAGAATCATGCGTTGCATTGTACTCTGGTCGTTGATGTAAACCAGCAACAACTCGACCTGCCGTTTTTAATGTTTGGGTTCGTTCATCGTTAAACCGACGAATGCGTAAACCCGCGTCATGCTTACGGAGGTGCTGTTCGGGAGTATCAAAATAGATATTACCGAGCTGAAGGCAACTCTGTTCTATAACTTTAGCATCTGATATTTTATCTATAATTGTGTCTGCAAATTCAGGAAAAACAAAAAACTTCAGTTCTATTTCAGTTTCCATAATGACCTCATAACCGTTGTCTTTCCAAGGATATGGCTTAAACTGTTCGGTATCAAGCAAGAAATAATGCCCAAACCATGATCTAAAGTAGTTTTATTGATAGTGGGATTGGGTTAACATTCGCGCCTTTATGGCCATCGTCTAACAATTCACCATTAGGTACTTGTTTTATTAGGTTAAGAAACCATGCCAGTAAATACTATTATGGGGTTATTCGCAAAATCCCCTATGAAACCTTTGCAGCGTCACGTTGTTTGTGTCAATGAATGCTGCTCACTTCTTGTTCCGTTTTTCGAAACGTGCGCAAAAGGTGATTGGGAAAAAGCGAGTGAACTTCGTGCGCAAATTTCTCATTTAGAGAAAGAAGCGGACGTTCTGAAACGTGAAATTCGTTTAAAACTTCCTCGTGGGTTATTTATGCCTGTTGATCGTACCGACATGCTCGGTCTGTTAACTCAGCAAGATAAACTCGCAAACCTGGCTAAAGACATCGCAGGTCGCGTTGTTGGTCGCCAACTTGAAATTCCAAGCTCTATGCAGGATGCATTTTTAGCTTATGTTCAACGTTGTTTAGATGCGGCTAATCAAGCGCAAGAAGTTATCAGCGAATTGGACGAGCTACTAGAAACAGGCTTTAAGGGACGTGAAGTCACTTTGGTTGCTGAGATGATCAATAAATTAGATATCATTGAAGATGATACTGATGAATTGCAAATTCAACTGCGCCAGCAACTCATGAGCATCGAGCACAAATACAATCCGATCGATGTTATGTTCCTTTATAAAATCCTTGAGTGGGTTGGCGGCATTGCCGACCAAGCACAGCGCGTTGGTTCTCGTTTAGAATTAATGCTATCTCGCTCATAAGTTTGTGATTCAGTAACAGGTAATACAATGGATATTCTTGCTAACTACGGCACGACCCTTATTTTAGTTGCGGCCTTCTTCGGCTTCCTTATGGCTATTGGTATTGGTGCAAATGACGTAGCGAATGCTATGGGCACCTCTGTCGGGTCTAAAGCACTAACAGTAAAACAAGCGATCATCATTGCTATGATCTTCGAATTTGCAGGGGCATACCTTGCTGGTGGTGAAGTTACAGATACAATTCGTAAAGGGGTAATTGATACCTCACTTTTCGCCCATCAGCCTGAAGTCTTAGTTTACGGCATGATGTCAGCACTTCTTGCTGCGGGTACTTGGTTATTGCTTGCGTCTTACATGGGCTGGCCTGTATCAACAACTCACTCTATCATCGGTGCTATCATCGGTTTTGCGTGTGTTGCCGTAGGTACTGAAGCGGTTGATTGGCATTCAGTTCAAGGTATCGTAGGGAGTTGGTTAATTACACCACTCATATCCGGTATTTTTGCTTACATGATCTTTATCAGTGCTCAACGACTGATATTTGATACTGATAAGCCTTTAATGAATGCGAAACGTTTTGTTCCTGTGTATATGTTCATCACCACGATGGTTATTGCACTTGTTACAATCAAAAAAGGCCTAAAACATGTTGGTCTGCATTTAAGTAATGGCGAAGCATGGGTTGCATCTGCAGGCGTATCAGCATTAGTAATGGTTGGTGGTTATCTGTATATCTCTCGTAAATTTGCAAATACGGTAAATGATGAGAAAGACAGCCGTGGTTTTACTGGCGTAGAAAGTATTTTTAGTACGTTAATGGTTATTACCGCATGTGCTATGGCATTTGCTCATGGTTCTAACGATGTTGCCAACGCGATCGGTCCTCTATCAGCAGTTGTATCAACAGTTGAGAATTTAGGTGAAATATCTTCTCAAACAGCTATTGCTTGGTGGATCCTTCCTCTAGGTGGTATTGGTATCGTTGTTGGTCTTGCAACCTTAGGTCATAAAGTAATGGCTACCGTTGGTACTGGTATTACGGAACTAACGCCAAGCCGTGGTTTTGCCGCTCAACTAGCGACTGCATCAACGGTTGTATTAGCTTCAGGTACAGGTCTTCCAATTTCAACGACTCAAACATTGGTTGGTGCGGTTCTTGGGGTTGGTTTTGCTCGTGGTATTGGCGCACTAAACTTAGGTGTTGTACGTAACATTGTTGCCTCTTGGGTCATTACCCTACCGGCAGGTGCGTTATTAGCGGTAGTCTTCTACTACGCAATGCAAGCTATCTTTGGTATCGGCACACCAGTCTAAAGTTAATCAATTTTGAAACAATTGCACAAAGAGGAGAGTAAAATCTCCTCTTTTCTTGCATCTGGACCTAAATATTTTTACTATCTACACCTTCGTTTGAATTTACAATGTTGAGAGCGTCATTTCTCTCTACTAAAACGATTCAATGCCAATTTTTCAAAGGAATATTATTGTGAAGCATTTTATTAGCCTGATTCTACTTACTTGGGCTATTGCTGCGCCAGCGCAAGCTCAAACTCGTTATATTTCTGATAACCTGTTTACGTACATGCACTCAGGTCCAAGTAACCAATATAAAATTATTGGCAGTGTAAATGCGGGTGATCGTGTAACTCTTTTAAGCAGCAACAAAAATGCGAGCTTCACACAAATTGTTGATACTAAAGGCCGTAAAGGTTGGGTTGAAAGTAAATTTGTTTCTCGTCAAGCGGGACTAGGTGAGCGTTTACCAAAAGTTGAGGCTGAACTAACATCAGTTAAAGCACAACTAGCAAATGCACGTAAAGCAGCAAATGATGAAAAAGCGGGGTTAGCGAATAGCTTGACTCAACGTAATCAACAAATGCAAGATTTAGAACACAGCTACAGCGATGTAAATAACCAATTGGTTAGTTCTCAATCTGAGATCCGTGAATTACGCGCTAAACTAGATACACAAAAAGAAGACTTATTGCTTAAGTACTTCATGTACGGTGGTGGTGTTGCAGGTCTCGGTCTACTCTTCGGCCTTCTGCTTCCTCATATGATCCCAAGCCGTAAGAAAAAGCAAAACGGTTGGTCTTAATCATTATTGATTACTAACCAATACTCGATACACACAAAAAAGCTCAGATAATTCTGAGCTTTTTTATTTCTACTAAAAAACAACCATTACCCTTTCCATTCATACAGAGCTGGAACTTCTATTTTTTGGCCTTTAAATTCAATAACGACATTTCTTGGATTTATTTCTAATAACGTAATTTCACTCGAAATATGACCTCCAAGATTCACTTCCTTACCATTCACTTTTACCCAGCGACGACTTGGTTTAGACGTATAGTTGTGCGTTTGAAAATTAAGCGGGGGCAACAACCCTGAAAATTGAGCGCCTTTTTTATCTAACTCAACATAAGATGAATCACCATATTTGCTAGACGTACTATCATCAACGTCTGCAATATCAGATGGTTCATTTAAAATAGATTCAAAGCGAGCGGCCAATTCTGGTGATAATCCAGATAAATCTAGATTATCAATATCTAATAGTTGTGAGGCATCTTCTGTTGCGTTTGACTTTACATCTGGATTTTTGGACTCAAAGGCATTCTTACCTTCCCTATCCAAACTCACGTTTTCCGTCGGTTCTTTCCAACGGCTTAATGATAACTCTTGAGCTCGTAACGGTAATGTCATCGTCTCTATATTAGGAAATAAAAGTGACGTATAGGTAGGCTTCTCTGGAATTAACGTCTCTTGAGATGCTTTATAATAAGGAAGTGAAATATAACTAGAGATCACTAGAGGAGGAAGAATAACAATAGTACCTAGAACCCATAAAGGAAGACGAGAAGACCACATTTATTGAACTCCTTGAAGCAAAGGCGCATCTATATTTACAACACTATCTAACCACATCAAAGTACTTGACCCAACAATACCATCAGTAGACAAACCAAATATCTCTTGAAAATCTTTCACCTGTTGCTCTGTTTTTTTATCAAATTGTTCAGATTGATTAAACGGTTGTTCTAATGCAAAAGACAGTAAGCGATTCAATTCCAAAATTGCCTTTCCCTTATCACCACGCTTCATGGCTCGTTCAGTAATGATTGGTTTTTTCCACAGTTGAATATAAGCGCCATTCCAATGCTGCTCAAACCATTGATGAGAAACCTTAACTCGTTTAGAAGGTAAAAGTAACTCTACTCCTTTTGAATCAACACGGTAAACGAGTGCTAATAAATCCTCTCCTGATCCTTGCTGCAACCATACAACGGCAGGGCGATTAATGGCTAACAAATCACTTAAGCTTCCATTACTGTCTAGGCAATAGAGTTGCGCTCTCTTTGCATTAGTGCAATTTGCCTGGAACGAATTAACGGAATAACCCCATATTGATAATAAGGTTTGGAAAGCCTCTGATTTAGACTCAAAACCACTGAGAGGCGCTTCAACCAGTGGCGCAACGATTGGATAATTTACATTCAAATATCTCGGTAAAAAAGAATAACTACCAATACTCAATAATACAGATAAACCCAAAGCAATGAATAACGGTGGTAATAAAAATGAAGATCGTAACTTACTGTTTATTTCTGGGGAAGTTTGCCAATCCAAAACTAATTCACGCGCATATTCGACCGCCTTATTATTCACAGTCTTATTGCTATTTTGATAACTAATCCATAGTGCTTTGTCACACAATAAATTCACAACTCTAGGTATTCCATTAGAATAATGAGCTATTTTTTTTATTGCTGAGGCTGAGAATAATGAAATATCACCACCCGCTACCTTTAAACGATGGGCAATATAATATTCAATCTCTTGTTGCGTTAATGGCAGTAAATGATATCGAGCCGTAATGCGTTGGGCTAGTTGACGTAAATTGGTTTGTTGTAGCTTTTGTTGTAATTCGGGCTGACCAATTAAAAGTACTTTTAATAATTTATCGCTGTCCGTTTCAAAATTAGTGAGTAAACGTAATTGCTCTAATACATCAGGCCCTAAATGCTGAGCCTCATCAATCGCAACAATCGTCTGAAATCCCTTTTCTCTTTCTTCTTTAAGAAAACAGACAATTCTATCGGTTAACATCTTCAAGGAAGCATCAACGGAATAAAGGATATCAAACTCATCACAAATAGCTTCAAGCAACTCTTGCGCATTAAACATTGGATTTAAAATTAAGGCTAAACGAACTTTATTTTCCAATTTAGAAAATAATGCTTTTGATACCGTTGTTTTTCCTGTTCCAACTTCTCCAGTTAATAATGCAAATCCACCACCTTGACCTAATCCAGACAATAAGTAACTCAACGCTTCTTTATGACGCTCACTCAAATAGAAAAAACGCGCATTAGGCGTCATAGAAAATGGAAGCTCATTAAAGCCAAAAAAATCTTGGTACATAAAGTAATGTTTGCCTTAGCCAAAAATTCCAAAATGAAAATATGGAATAAAAAGTCGAAAATCTATGATTGCACGTTATCATTAGAGATAATAATGTAAAGAAAGTTCTCTTTATCTTGGATAGTGATAGGAAAAATAGTGGTTATTTATTTAGTTGGTGGTGCAGTTCGAGATTCACTTCTCAATATTGCAGTAAAAGATAAAGATTGGGTTGTAGTAGGATCAACGCCTAATGAAATGGGCAGCCTTGGTTATCAACCGGTAGGACAAGATTTTCCTGTTTTTTTACACCCAAAAACTAAAGAAGAATATGCACTAGCAAGAACAGAGCGAAAAAGCGGCCAAGGCTATAAAGGCTTTACTTGTTATGCAGAGCCAGACGTAACACTAGAAGAGGACTTATTGCGCCGCGACCTTACTATTAACGCCATTGCTAAAGCCGATGACGGGACACTGATAGATCCCTACCATGGACAGGATGATTTAAATAATCGTCTCTTACGTCATGTTTCAGATGCCTTTGTCGAAGACCCATTACGCGTACTACGCGTCGCTCGGTTTGCCGCCCGTTTTCATTATCTTGGTTTTACTATTGCACCAGAAACAATGGCATTAATGAAAACCTTAGTAGACAGCGGAGAGTTGTCTCACTTAACACCAGAGCGTGTATGGCAAGAATGGGAAAAATCTCTATCTAGCCAGCACCCTGAGATTTTTCTTTCAGTATTAAAAGAGTGTGGTGCTCTCGCCGTTGTGTTACCAGAACTGGATGCATTGTTTGGTGTACCTCAACCAGAAAAGTGGCACCCTGAAATTGATACGGGAATTCATACTTTAATGGTCACTCAACAAGCCGCATTATTAAGCCAAGATTTACCAACACGCTTTGCCGCTCAAGTTCACGACTTAGGCAAAGGCGTGACGCCGGAATCAGAATGGCCAAGCCATAAAATGCATTGTCATACCGGCATTAAACTCATTAAAAAGCTATGCGCTCGAGTTAAAGTGCCCAATGAGTACCGAGACTTAGCGCTCTTAGTTTGTGAGCATCACACCAATATTCATCGAGCTCTGGAGCTCCGCGCTCAGACCTTTATTAAAATACTAGATAAAATGGACGTATGGCGTAAACCTGAGCGCTTAGAACCAACCTTACTCTGCTGCCAAGCGGATCACGCAGGACGATTGGGATTAGAGTCTGAGCCTTATCCACAAAAAGCACGTTTTGAAATGGCGTTTGATGTTGCGAAGAATGTAGACGTTAAGGAAGTGGTTGCCGCTGGGTTTAAAGGCGCTGAGATTAGAGAAGAGTTGAGTAAAAGACGAATTGAAGCGGTGAAGGATACGTTGGATATCAAATAAGCTATACGCTACGCTAACTAGAACGCTTCGCTCTAGAAACTATAAAAGCAAAAGCTATGATCGTTGAATTATTTATTCCTAAATCAGTCGCATAGGCTCTTATAGTTTCTAGTTTCTAGTTTCTAGTTTCTAGTTTCTAGTTTCTAAGCAAAGCTTAACCAAGCAAATAAACCAACACCTAATAACAAGCGATAGATAACAAACGGCGTCATACCCATACTTGAAATCAACTTCAAGAAAAAGTGAATACAGATATAAGCACTAATAAAAGAAACAATAATACCCGTAGTTAATAAACCAAGATCTATTGAGATGCCGCTCATTGCTAATTTAAGTCCAAGATAAGAACCAGCAAGGACGATGATAGGGATCGACATTAAAAATGAAAAACGAGCGGCCGCTTCACGAGTAAAGCCAAGATACAATGCCGCAGTAATAGTAATACCTGAACGAGAGGTACCAGGGATCATCGCCATTGCTTGGGCAATACCTAAAAATAATGCCTTCTTCCATGTCATTTCATATTCATCTTTGACTAACGCTGAGTTTTTATCTACCCACCAAAGTAAAAGACCAAATATAATAGTCGTCGTTGCAATTACCCACGCACTACGCAAATACACTTCAATAAAATCTTTAAATAACAGACCACATAGTGCCGCAGGGATCGTCGATAATATAATTAACCAAGCTAATTTAGATTCTTTATTGTGTTCTTTTTTAACAATAGAACCAACCCAAGCGGTTAATAAAGTGACAACCTCTTTTCTAAAATAAATAACTACCGCCGCTAATGTACCAACATGTACAGCAACATCAAAAGCGAGCCCTTGATCTGCCCAGCCAAGAACAGCAGAAGGAAGTATAAGATGGGCAGAACTTGAAATAGGTAAAAACTCAGTAAATCCTTGCAATAAAGCAAGAAAAAAAGCTTCAAAGTACGTCATGATATTCCATTAAAATTAAAGTTAAATAAAACAGGTTTTAGTGACTGGCTTTGCGAAAACTCAGCCCATATTTGACTGATCGTTTTTTCAGTATTAGGAATAATAAGATCAGGGTTCAATTCCATCATTGGTACAATGGCAAAAGCAAATTTAAAAAGATCATCTCGTGGTAATTTTGGGTCCGATTTAGAGACGACATCACCATAAAGTAATATATCAAGATCAAGCGTTCTATCTTGATTCTTCTTGGCGTTAGGCTCTCTCCCCCACTTAATTTCAATGGCACGTAATAGAACGCCAAGCTCATTCAAAGAATGCGTTACTTTCAACTCTACAACTAAATTAAAAAAATTATGACCAGAAAAACCAACCGGTTCTGCTTCATACACAGTAGAAATTTTAGTTATTTCACCAAGTTGATGTAATTCATCAATGGCTATTTTTACATTTTTTTCAGGGCAAATATTGGAGCCAACACCAATATAGGTTGTGATCATTTTATCCCTCGCTCAATCACAACTCCTACGCTGTGAGCGTTCACAACAGCACCAGGCTTAGATAAATGAATACGGATCCAAGGCACTGAAAATCGAGTCATAATAAGATCGGCAATTTCTTCAGCAACACGCTCAACTAATAGAAAGCGACCTTGCTGAATATGCTCAGTCACCGCTTCACTGACCTCTGCATAATTTAAACAATATTCGACATTGTCTGAATCTGCCGCGGGTTTATTGTCATGCGCCATATCAATATCTAATACAAGCTTTTGCTTAATGCCTTGTTCCCATTCATAAACACCAATGGTTGTAATAACTTCAAGTTGTTTTATAAATACTAAATCCATCTTTGATCACACTTTTATTAAGAGGTCGGATACCCATCAAAAGAAAAACAACGTAATATTGATATTACTTTGTTCAATGTGCTGAGCAATATACTATAAAAATGATTTCTGATCGCTCTTGATCGCTTAAATAAAGGTTCATTCATGACCCCTCTTGCACTTATTATGATCATCATCGCCTATCTTCTAGGATCGATCTCTAGTGCGGTTTTAATCTGTCGATTAAAAGGCCTACCAGACCCAAGAAATTCAGGGTCTCATAATCCAGGAGCAACCAATGTTTTTCGTTTGGGCGGTAAAGGGGCTGCAGGTTTAGTTCTTCTTTGCGATATTTTGAAAGGGATGTTACCGGTATGGGGCGGGTATTTTCTAGAAATTAACCCTCTCTTATTAGGTATCATTGCAATTGCTGCCTGTCTCGGTCATATGTACCCACTGTTTTTTCACTTTAAAGGTGGCAAAGGGGTCGCAACCGCTCTTGGCGCATTAGCTCCGATAGGATTGGATCTGACGGGGATGTTATTCGGTAGTTGGGTTATCACGGTATTGGTAACTGGGTACTCTTCTTTAGCGTCAATGATTACCGCTTTACTTGCCCCTTTATTTACTTGGTTAGTCAAACCTCAGTACACCCTGCCTGTTGCTATGCTTTCTTGTTTAATCGTCCTAAAACATCACGAAAATATTCGTCGATTTTTTGCAGGCAAAGAGAAGAAAATTTGGCAAAGAAAAAGGGACTAATTTAGTCCCTTCTATAGAATATAGTTAAAAAGATCACTCACGATCTTTTTTGATCTATTTTATTTACTAATTGGTTTTAATTGATCTATCGGCCAACGCGGCTTAGCTTGAACCGCTAAATCTGTTGTCTCGCCATTTTTCAAACGTTGCATTCCCGCATAAGCAATCATGGCACCGTTGTCGGTACAAAATTCAGTTCGTGGATAAAAAACCTCACCACCAATCTTTTTCATCATCGCTTCAAGCTCTTGGCGTAAATAGGTATTCGCACTCACACCACCCGCCATAACAAGACGCTTCATGCCTGTTTGTTTTAATGCTCGACGACACTTAATTGCTAAGGTATCAGCAACGGCCTCTTGGAAAGCAAATGCAATGTCAGCACGGGTTTGCAAATCATCATCGTTAGCACGAATAGTGTTTGCAGCAAATGTTTTTAAACCTGAAAAACTAAAATCTAAACCTGGGCGATCAGTCATAGGACGAGGAAATTTAAATCGTCCTTTTGTTCCGCTCTCTGCTAATTTTGATAGCAAAGGACCGCCTGGATAATCAAGACCCATTAATTTAGCTGTTTTATCAAATGCTTCACCAGCTGCGTCATCAACAGACTCACCTAGAATGGTATATTCACCAATACCGTTTACTTCAACCATCATGGTATGGCCGCCAGAAACAAGAAGAGCTACAAATGGAAATTCAGGTGGTTCATCTTCAAGCATTGGAGCCAATAAATGGCCTTCCATGTGATGAACAGGAATAGCAGGAACATCCCATGCATACGCAAGACTACGACCAATAGTTGAACCAACCAACAAGGCTCCTACTAAACCTGGACCTGCCGTATAAGCAATTCCATCGATATCATCTTTGGTCATGCCAGCATCATTTAATGCCGCTTGAATTAATGGAATCGTCTTTTTAACATGGTCACGAGAGGCCAATTCAGGGACAACACCACCGTAATCTGCGTGCAGTTTTACTTGGCTATAAAGTTGATGAGCTAATAGCCCTTTTTCATCATCATAAATCGCAACACCCGTTTCATCACACGAGGTTTCAATGCCTAAAATTCGCATATTTTTCTCAGTTACCTGTTAATTTAACGCCATATTACCTACATCACTAAGCTACCTCAAGCGACGTGATGACTAGAGAAGGTAAAATAAACAAAGAAATTACTCAATTCTTAATCAAGAATGCTTTACAAAACGCCTCGATCGGATTAAAATTCGGCACCAATTTGAATAATAGCTGGTTAATTATAACTACCAGCGAATTGACTAACACCTGAGGTGAAAGGCATATGCCAGTAGTTAAAGTACGTGAAAACGAACCGTTCGACGTTGCACTACGTCGTTTCAAGCGCTCTTGCGAAAAAGCAGGTATTCTTTCTGAAGTTCGCCGTCGTGAGCATTACGAAAAACCTACTACAGTACGTAAACGCGCTAAAGCAGCAGCTCAAAAGCGTCACGCTAAGAAGTTGTCTCGCGAAAACGCACGTCGCGTTCGCCTGTACTAATAACTTACCTAATTTAGGACTAAGTTATGGCTCTAATTGAACAACTCAAAGACGAGCAAAAGTTAGCGATGAAAGCCAAGGACAAATTACGCCTTGGCACAATTCGTTTAGCTTTATCTGAAATTAGACAACGTGAAATCGATGGTCATACTACTTTGTCTGACGATGATATCATTGCTGTTTTAACTAAGATGGTTAAACAACGTCGTGATTCAGTCGCGCAGTTTACTGCCGCTGGTCGTGATGATCTTGCAGATAAAGAGAGCGCTGAGATTTCAGTTCTTGATGACTTTATGCCGCAAGCACTTACCGATGAAGAAGTTGCTGAGTTATTAGACAAAGCAATTATTGAATCTGGTGCTGCTGGAATGCAAGATATGGGCAAGGTGATGGGCGTATTAAAACCTCAAATCCAAGGCCGCGCTGACATGGGTAAAGTAAGTCAATTAGTTAAATCTAAACTGGCTTAATACTACTCTATTTATAAAACAAGCCGTGCTATCTTTGATATGCACGGCTTGTTTGTATTTAAAGGAAAAGAAAAAGATGGCAGGACATATCCCTCGCAGTTTTATTGATGAGCTTTTAAATCGACACGATATTGTCGATATTATTGACGCAAGAGTAAAACTGAAAAAACAAGGGAAAAACTACGGTGCCTGTTGTCCATTTCATAATGAAAAATCCCCTTCTTTTTCTGTTAGCCAAGAAAAACAGTTTTATCACTGTTTTGGCTGTGGCGTTCATGGCAATGCCATTGATTTTCTGATGGAATTTGATCGTTTAGAATTTGTCGAAGCCATTGAAGAACTTGCTTCAATGCTTAGTCTTGACGTTCCGCGTGAACAACGCAGTGGTTTCAATGCCCCTTCAGGCCCAACAGCAAATACCGAACAAAAACGAAGCTTATATGACTTGATGGGTGGCATCAGTCAATTTTATTGTTCCCAATTAAAATCCGCAGCAAATATTCATGCAATCAACTATCTTAAAGATCGTGGACTCTCTGGCGAAATCGTTCAGAAGTTTGGTATCGGTTATATTGCAGATGAATGGGAGTTGGTGAAAAACAATTTCGGCCGAGATAAGACATCACAAGATGCTTTAGTCAGCGGTGGGATGTTAATTGAAAGCGATAATGGCCGTCGTTATGACCGTTTCCGTGGTCGAGTTATGTTTCCAATCCGAGATCGCCGAGGGCGTGTTATTGGATTTGGTGGCCGTGTAATTGGTGAAGGCACTCCCAAATATTTAAACTCACCAGAAACGCCTATTTTCCATAAAGGCAAAGAACTATATGGTTTATATGAAGCACTGCAAGCTTATAAAGAATTACCACAAGCGTTAGTCGTAGAAGGCTATATGGATGTGGTTGCTCTTGCTCAGTTTGGTGTTGACTATGCGGTGGCTTCTTTAGGCACAGCAACCACTGGCGATCACATGCAATTGCTCTTTCGTCAAACAAGCACTGTTGTGTGTTGTTACGATGGTGACCGAGCAGGTCGAGAAGCGGCATGGCGCGCAATGGAACAAGCTCTGCCATACTTAAATGATGGACGCCAATTAAAGTTTATGTTTTTACCTGATGGGGAAGACCCAGATACGTATATTCGTCAACATGGCAAAGCTGCATTTGAACAAGAAATAACTCAAGCAGAATCACTCATTAATTTCATGTTTAGAAGCTTGGTTGATCAAATTGATACGAGCAGCCGTGAAGGTAAAGCTAAGTTAACCACACTGGCCGTTCCACTCATTGATAAAGTTCCCGGTGGTACATTACGTCTTTATTTACGTGAGCAACTTGGCAAAACGCTTGGAATTATGGATGAAAGTCAATTACAGCAACTAATATCTAAGCAAGGCGCGCCCGAAGTAAAAAGGCAAGCACAACCAGAAATAAAACGAACCGCTATGCGTGAAGTGATTACTCTCTTACTACAGAATCCAAATCTTGCTCAGTTAGTGCCAGATTTAGAGAGCGTAAAAGAGATCCCACTGCCAGGATTAAGTTTATTTCTTCAATTACTTGAAAACTGTCGACATAACCCCCATATCTCTACAGGCCAATTATTAGAATATTGGCGCGGTGATAAAAATAGGCAACTATTATCACGCTTGGCAGAGTGGGTACTCCCGATAGACCAAGACAATATACAAGATGTATTTATGGATTCGCTGGACAATATTTTAGCCCAGTGCATCAATCAACAAATTGAAAATTTGCAGACGAAAGAAAGAACACTTGGCTTATCAGTCGAAGAAAAACGGGAGCTGCTAGCCTTAATGCTAGAACTAAAAGCATAAAATCCCACCATCGTCATCAATAAGAAAATTTGTTATCATTAGTGGTTTGCATTTCGCATACTAATTCCGTCACACAGACCAAAAGTAGGATACCGTCTATGGATCAAAATCCGCAGTCACAGCTAAAATTACTTGTAATCAAAGGCAAGGAACAAGGCTATCTGACCTACGCAGAAGTTAACGATCACCTACCAGAAGAAATTGTAGATTCTGAGCAGGTTGAAGATATTATTCAAATGATCAATGACATGGGCATCAAAGTGGTTGAAACCGCTCCAGATGCTGATGATATGTCATTGAATGATGATGATGCCGTAACTGATGAAGATGCTGCAGAAGCCGCTGCAGCCGCACTATCAAGTGTAGAAAGTGAAATTGGCCGTACAACAGATCCAGTTCGTATGTACATGCGTGAAATGGGTACCGTTGAACTTCTTACTCGTGAAGGCGAAATCGACATCGCTAAACGTATTGAAGAAGGCATCAATGAGGTTCAGTGTTCTGTTGCTGAATTCCCAGGCGCAATTTCATACCTACTAGAACAATTTGATAAAGTTCAAGCCGAAGAAATTCGTCTTACTGATATCATTTCTGGTTTTGTTGATCCTAATGATGATGGCTCTGCAGCACCAACAGCAACACACATCGGTTCAGAACTGAGTGAATCAGATCTTGAAGACGAAGATAAAGATGCTGAAGATGATGACGAAGACGAAGAAGAAGAAGATGTAGGTATTGATCCAGAGCTTGCTTTGGCTAAATTCACAGAGCTTCGAACTTCTTATCACAACATGCAACTTGCTTTTGAAGAGCATGGCCGTGATAACGGTAAAGCACGTGAAGCGATTAGTCAGTTAACTGACGTCTTCCGTGAATTCAAACTTATTCCTAAGCAGTTTGATTACCTTGTTCGCGAAATGCGTGGCAGCATGGATCGTGTTCGTACGCAAGAACGCCTAATTATGCGTATGTGTGTTGAATATGGAAAAATGCCGAAGAAATCATTTATTTCATTATTTTCAGGCAATGAATCGTCTGATGAATGGTTCAATGAAATTCTGGCTTCAGATAAACCATATGTTGAACGCTTAAAGCGTTACGAAGAAGACATTCGTCGTTCAATCAAGAAAATTGACAACATTGAAAAAGAAACAGGTTTACCTGTTGTAAATATTAAAGACATCAGCCGTCGTATGTCTATCGGTGAAGCAAAAGCTCGTCGTGCAAAGAAAGAGATGGTTGAAGCCAACTTACGTCTTGTTATTTCAATTGCGAAAAAATACACAAACCGTGGTCTACAATTCTTGGATCTTATTCAAGAAGGTAACATCGGTCTGATGAAGGCAGTAGATAAATTTGAGTACCGTCGTGGTTACAAATTCTCTACTTATGCGACATGGTGGATCCGTCAAGCGATCACTCGTTCAATTGCCGACCAAGCACGTACAATCCGTATTCCAGTTCACATGATCGAAACGATCAACAAACTGAATCGTATTTCACGTCAAATGCTACAAGAAATGGGCCGTGAACCATTACCTGAAGAACTTGCTGAACGCATGCAAATGCCAGAAGACAAGATCCGTAAGGTTCTGAAAATCGCTAAAGAGCCAATTTCAATGGAAACACCAATCGGTGATGATGAAGATTCGCACCTAGGTGATTTCATCGAGGATAATACCCTTGAACTTCCTGTTGATTCTGCAACTTCAACAAGCTTGAAATTTGCAACTAACGATGTTCTTGCTGGTCTTACACCTCGTGAAGCAAAAGTACTTCGTATGCGTTTTGGTATCGATATGAATACCGACCATACTCTTGAAGAAGTAGGTAAGCAATTTGATGTAACACGTGAGCGTATTCGTCAAATCGAAGCAAAAGCGTTACGTAAATTACGTCACCCTAGCCGCTCGGAAGTATTACGCAGCTTCTTAGACGAGTAATTATTACTGTCATTATTTATCAATAATATCCAAAAGGTGAGCTCAGGCTCACCTTTTTTCGATCTAAAGGCATTTTTTTAACTAATTGATTAAAAAGCAAACGCCTTCTCTCTAGACACCCTTTTCATCTTCCCCTATAATCGACCACCTACAAAGGCCCCTTAGCTCAGTGGTTAGAGCGCACGACTCATAATCGTTCGGTCCCCAGTTCAAATCTGGGAGGGGCCACCAAATTAGAAAAGGCTGATAAGTAAATTACTTATCAGCCTTTTTGCTTTTCTATTCTTTCTGTTTTCTTTTTATTATCAATACATAACCCATCAAAAGTAAAAATAATGATAATTCAATCGTTGCTCTCATCAAACCTGAAGTAAACACCGCAACAGCAATAAGAATAATGATAATACTAAGAATTACTTTTTTATTCATATTCTCTATCCTTGAGTAATTAGAATAGAGATTATCCCTTACTGTCTTTTAGTTAAAAAATAACCTTTTCCTCTATCAAAGATCCAATTGCACTATCCATCTCTCACTATTAACCATTCATTTTGTGGATATTTAATAAACCTTCCTATACTCAAAATAATACTCCATTTGATTAAGGGATAATCAATGAAAAAATTATGTGCATCGCTATTACTTCTTTCTGCATCTTCTTTCGTCATGGCTAATGAAAGTACACCAGCACAAACACCTAAAATCAGTGGCTTTTATATTGGGGCCGGTTTGGGTACATTTGGTTATTCAGAAGAAGACTCTTGGGGCTATAGTAATAATAAAATAGAAGCAAAAGCAGATGGAAACACCACAAAAGTCTACCTTGGTTATCAATTTAATAAGATTGTAGGTATCGAAGGAACTTATACTAATTACGGAAAAGTAAAAGCAAAAGTCGATGGCTATTCTATGGAACCTACCTCGATATCTCTTGCCGCTAATTTAGGCTACACTTTTGACAGTGGTATTCGTCCATTTGGCCTTATTGGGATGTCTAATTTAGATTTAAATCAAAATAAAGAGTACCTTAGCGATGATAATGGCGCAGCCTTCAAATTTGGTTTTGGTGTTGAATATACACCAGCATCTCTAAAGGGAGTTCAACTAAGAGCGGCTTATGAAATGGATATGTACGCTGTTGACTATATTGATGTTCAAAATGGTTTCACAACAGACACAAACTTATACGCTCTCGATTCTCTGTACTTTGGTGCATCGTATAAGTTCTAACGTGATTAACCATTGTAAATGAAGTAGTACTTGGCAATCCAATTACTGCTCTTATTGATAATAAAAACAAGAAATCACCTTTACCTCCTCTATTTTTTCTTTTCCTTGATATACACTTAGTTCATCTAGATGATCATGACTCTCGGTATAACACACAACAAAAACTAACAAAGGTTATATATGTACAATCTTGCCACTAATCTTGAGCGCAACGCCACTTTTCGTCCAAATAACATTGCACTAATCTTCCAAGAGCAAAAAATTACTTATTTTGAATTAAATAAAAAAGTGAACGCCATTGCTGATCATTTAACTCAACTTAATATCAAACCTGATGAAAAAATTGCCTTGTCATGCCCCAACACGCCCGAATTTGTTATTGCTTATTACGCCATACAGAAAATAGGTGCCGTTGTTGTTCCACTTAACGTGATGCTTAAAGGCGACGAAGTGGCTTACCATTTGAAAGACTCAGATGCAGTAGCTCTTATTTCATATCAAGGCTCAGATGCCATGCCTATTGGTAAGTTTGGCTACGAGGGTTATGAGAAAGCCGATTTTTGTGAACACTTTATTTTAATTGAAACCACTGAATCACAAAAATCCATCGCTGCTCATTCTTTTAACCAATGGCTAGAAACAGGCAGAGAAAACTTTGAGAGCGTCTATCGCACCGCTGAAGATAGCTGTGTCATCCTCTATACATCAGGTACTACTGGTGCAGCAAAAGGGGCGGAGCTAAGCCAAAGTAACATGCTATGTAACGCACAAGCTTGTCAATCGTTGACCAATCAGAAAGGCACTGATGTGAGTATTGCCATACTTCCATTATTCCACACTTTCGGTCAATCACTGATCATGAACACCTCAGTTCTAGCCGGTAGTGCATTAGTTCTTATTTCACGCTTTGTGCCTAAAACCGTTCTTCAGCAAGTTCATGAACATAAAGTGACGCACCTTGCTGGTGTGCCTACGATGTTCATTGGTTTACTTGCTTATGCAGAAAAACACCCAGGCGAATATCTAAAAGAGATAGCACAAACGCTTAAAGTCGCGATCTCAGGCGGTGCTTCCATGCCCGTTGAGGTTCTTAAACAATTTGAAGAAAAGCTACAAGTTCCAGTAATCGAAGGTTACGGTTTATCTGAATCGTCCCCCGTTGCTGCATTTAACCATTTAGAATTTGAAAGAAAGCCCGGCAGTATTGGACAGCCTTTACCGGGAGTCACAATGAAGGTAGTAGATAAAAATGGCCATGAATTACCAATAGGACAAGAAGGTGAGCTCGTTATCCGTGGACATAACGTAATGAAAGGCTATTACAAAAAACCACAAGAAACCGCAACAACCATTATTGATGGGTGGCTACATACCGGTGACATAGTGCGCTTTGATGACGAAGGCTATATTTATGTTGTTGACCGCTTAAAGGAATTAATCATAAGCGGTGGTTATAATGTTTACCCACGAGAAGTGGAAGAGATCTACATGAAACACCCTTCTGTACATTTAGTTGCAGTCATCGGCGTTGAACACCCTCGCTTCGGCGAAGAGGTAAAAGCATTTGTCATTCTAAAAGAAGGACACTCTGTATCAGAAAAAGAACTTATAAAATGGAGCAAACAACATTTAGCTGATTATAAGTGCCCTAAACACCTAGAAATTGTGGAAGCCTTACCTATGACTGCGACAGGAAAAATTTTAAAACGTATGTTAAAGCCTTAGGCGATTCAAATAACACTCTTTATCTCAAGTATATTCCCGTATAAAAAATAGGTATATACTTGTGCTACAACTTAATAATTGGATAACTAACATGTCAAATAAAACAGATAAAGGCATCTGGTTTGCTTATATTGCTAGCCTACTAACGCCAGTCACATTAATGGCTTCAGGCATTGTTGCGATTATTTATGCTGGATACCAAATGAATAAGGGAACTAACGATGAAGTCATCGATAGTCACTACTATGCCATCATCAAAAGTTTCTTTCTTTTTCTTACTTTCTTTGTGGTACTTGCGGTTACTGCTGCAACAATGAGCGGCATGGTTGCAGGCTTAGAATACTGGATCCATAGTTCTATTCTTAATAAAGTATATTCTGCCATTCCTATTATTGGCGCCATTATTTCCATTCTTGCTATTGCTGCTTGGTTTGTGAAATTGGCAAAAGGAATGCAAAAACTTAAAGCATATCAACCAATTGAAAATCAATAATATAAAGGCACTTTCTGTGCCTTTTTTATTTCGCTCCGTAAAATAAATATTTAATAAAAATCCCTACAACAAGAAAGTGATCTTCATCTGTTTTACTGTTAGAATTTGCACCAAAATAGATAGAAAATTACAGAAAAGATCTGAACGAAACAGTGTTGAGTAATGTAAATTTGTTTTTAATATTGTGATTAAAGTGCAAATTGTTCATCTGAATCAATAATCCATCACTCTTTTCGTTCTAAAATACAGACAATTATTAAATTTATATGTTTAGCCATAGAGGCATGAAGCTAGAATTTGTTGTTATATTTCAACACTTCATTCCATTAGGCTGAACATTACTTCGTTTATCATTTTAAATATACTTATCTGGAGAGATTTCTCACATGAAAAAGACCAAAATCGTATGTACGATTGGCCCAAAAACTGAATCAGTAGAAAAACTAACTGAACTGGCTAATGCTGGCATGAACGTAATGCGCCTTAACTTCTCACACGGCGATTTCGCAGAGCACGGCAACCGTATCGATAATCTTCGTCAAGTAATGAAGAACACAGGTAAGCAACTTGCTATCCTTCTTGATACTAAGGGTCCTGAAATCCGTACTATCAAACTAGACAATGGTAATGATGTTGCTCTAGTTGCTGGTCAAGACTTCACATTCACAACTGATATTTCAGTTGTTGGTAACAAAGATGTTGTTGCTGTTACTTACCCAGGTTTTGCAAAAGATCTTGTTGCTGGTAACACTATCCTTGTTGATGATGGTCTAATTGAAATGGAAGTAGTTTCAACTACTGAAACTGAAGTTAAATGTAAAGTACTTAACAACGGTGACCTAGGCGAAAACAAAGGTGTTAACCTTCCTGGCGTTTCAGTTAAGCTTCCAGCTCTTTCTGAAAAAGATAAAGCTGACCTTAAATTTGGTTGTGAGCAAGGCGTTGATTTCGTTGCTGCATCTTTCATTCGTAAAGAAGAAGATGTTAAAGAAATCCGTGCTCTACTTGTTGCTAACGGCGGCGAGAACATCCAAATTATTTCTAAGATTGAAAACCAAGAAGGTGTAGATAACTTCGATTCAATCCTAGAAGCATCTGACGGTATCATGGTTGCTCGTGGCGACCTTGGTGTTGAAATCCCTGTTGAAGAAGTAATCTTTGCACAGAAGATGATGATCGAGAAATGTAATCGCGCACGTAAAGTTGTAATTACTGCAACTCAAATGCTTGATTCTATGATCAAAAACCCACGTCCAACTCGCGCAGAAGCGGGCGACGTAGCTAATGCAATCCTTGATGGTACAGATGCAGTAATGCTTTCTGGTGAGTCTGCGAAAGGTAAATACCCTATCGAAGCAGTTACTATCATGGCGACAATCTGTGCTCGTACAGATGCAGTATTAAAAGCAGAGCTTAGCTCTCGCCTAGACAGCCCACGTCTACGTATCACAGAAGCGGTATGTAAAGGCGCTGTTGATACAGCTGAGAAACTAAGTGCACCTGTAATCGTAGTTGCTACAGAAGCGGGTAAATCAGCTCGTTCTATCCGTAAGTACTTCCCAACAGCAAGAATCATTGCCGTAACGACTAATACTAAGACAGCAGCACAACTTTGTCTTTCTAAAGGTATTACACCAATGGTTGTTGATGCTATCGACAGTACTGACGCATTCTACCTACGTGGCAAAGAGCTAGCTCTTGAGTCAGGTATTGGTGCTAAAGGCGATATCGTTGTTATGGTTTCTGGTGCTCTAGTACCATCAGGCACAACTAACACAGCGTCTGTACACGTACTATAATTCATTTGAATTCATAGGGCTGGTACATCGTTCGATAAAAAGAGGGCTTATGCCCTCTTTTTTTATAAGTTTTTATTGCACAAATTATACGATACGCTACACTCAGCATCAGAACGAAAGACGGTATAATGATTATTATGGATCATATTCTACTTTTTGTAATGACTATTTATATAAGAGAGTGACAAGTGTCTAGCCCAACCCTTACTGATAAAGTATCAAAAATGATCCATCAAGATATCCTGAATGGCTCATTAACCCCTGGTAAAAAATTGGTTGTTGCCGAATTAAAAGAACGTTATAACGTTGGTGCGTCACCTATTAGAGAAGCGCTTGTTCAATTATCATGGAGTAAATACGTAAAGCTTGAACCTCAGAAAGGATGCTGGGTTGCATCTATCTCACAAGACGAATTAAAAGAATTATTTGAAGGTTTACGTATTGTAGGTAATGCTTTATTGCAAAAAGCAATCAGTCATGGCGATGAAGCTTGGGAGCTAAATGTTCTTACGCACTTCCATAAATTAAGTAAAATAAATCTAAATAATCTTTCAAAAGAAATGATGATCGACAGGGAAGAGCGCCATTTAGCTTTTCATTCTGCGCTTCTTGAAGGAGCTAACGCTCCTATTATGTACCAATTCCATCAAGATCTAATCAATCAAATTAAACGTTATAGTCACCTTCAAAGCACTTATACAAACATTACTGACGAACATATTAAATACCTAGAAGAACAAGAGTCTATTATGAAATCGGCTCTGTCTCGCCACTCGACTCAAGCAATCGAACTCTTAGAGAAACACTATATAAAATCAATGAATCGATTAGCTAATTCTTTTGCGGCTTAATAAAAAGAAAGATTTAAGACATAAAAAAACCAGACATTATTGTCTGGTTTTTTTCGAATATAGTTACCAACCAAAAAACTCTTTATTATGAGTTCCAATCAGCAATACCATCAATAAGAAATAAATAGCACTCAATTTAAATCCTAAAACAACCAAGCCAACTACAGTTAGTCTAACTAAAAAATCAGTAAACATAGAGACCTCACACCATCATTAGCCTGTTGGTATTATCCCTTTAACACAATAGCATCCTACTATAAGCTTATTAACTAATAGAAATAAGTATAGATAATATTATACTTTAGTCTAATGTGCTTTTCCCTACCGCTTCTACCTCAGAACAATTACGTATAGAGGTAATGCGCATTCACTTCAATAATTCATTAGTATTTATCTGTAATAACAACCACTGACATTCCTTTAAGAACGGACTTAGCTAACTGACTTTCTAAGTGAGATTTATGCCGTAGATCCAAAAGGAATATCAATTAAGCCCAGCGATAAAAAAGGGCTTAATTGATAAATAAACAAAAGCTAAATGTAAATATTACACCCTTAATGCTTTTTCCCCACGAGCAATACCAACAACACCACTTCTCGCCACTTCGATAACGTCAGTGACTTCAGACATCGCGGTAATAAATGCATCAAGTTTCTCTGAGGTTCCAGTTAGTTGGATTGTGTATAAAGAGCTGGTTACATCTACGATTTGTCCACGAAAAATATCCGCAGTGCGCTTTACTTCCGCTCGAGCAAACCCACTGGCTTTAACCTTAATAAGTAATAACTCTCGCTCTACGTGATCCGAATCCGTCACTTCTTGCACTTTAATTACATCTATCAATTTATGTAATTGCTTCTGAATCTGTTCAAGCTCCATAGCATCACTCGCTGTAGTGATGTTTAAACGCGATAAAGTAGCATCTTCAGTCGGAGACACCGTTAATGACTCAATATTGTAGCCTCGTTGAGAGAACAGGCCTACAACACGAGATAACGCCCCTGATTCATTTTCTAATAGCAGTGAAATGATATGTTTCATTACGTTCTCTCCGTCTTACTTAGCCACATCTTATCCATTGCTTCCCCTTTAATTTGCATTGGGTAAACATGTTCCGTTTCGTCTACATTAATATCAACAAAGACCAATCTATCTTTCATTGCTAACGCTTTTTCTAGACCAGATTCCAGTTCATCAGGGTGATTAATTCGGATTCCAACATGACCATAAGCTTCTGCAATCGCTGCAAAATCAGGAACAGAACTCATGTAAGAGTTTGAGTGCCTACCTTGATAAATAATATCTTGCCATTGTTTAACCATACCTAAGAATCGGTTATTAAGATTAATAATCTTTACAGGAATATCATATTGAAGCGCCGTTGATAGCTCTTGAATATTCATCTGAATACTACCGTCACCAGTAACACAAACAACAACTTCATTAGGATGAGTAAACTTAACGCCTAATGCTGCAGGTAAACCAAAACCCATTGTTCCTAAGCCACCAGAGTTTATCCAACGACGCGGCTTATCAAATGGGTAATAAAGCGCGGCAAACATTTGATGTTGGCCTACATCAGAAGCAACGTAAGCGTCGCCATTGGTTAATTTATACAGTGTTTCTATCACTTGTTGTGGTTTGATTTTATCCGGTGATGCTTTATATGCTAAGCAATCACGAGCACGCCATTCAGATATTTCACTCCACCACGCTTCCATCGCATCGGTATCATTATGTCCATCTTGATCTTTCATTAATGACAACATTGATTCAAGAACTACGTCAGCAGACCCAACAATTGGTACATCTACTTGAATGTTTTTAGATATAGATGAAGGGTCTATATCTATATGCATAATCGTTGCATCGGGACAGTATTTTTCTAAATTATTCGTCGTACGATCATCAAATCGAACACCAATACCAAAAATTAAATCCGCATTATGCATTGCCATATTGGCTTCGTAAGTTCCATGCATACCTAGCATTCCTACGGAATTTTTATGCGTACCAGGAAAAGCACCTAATCCCATTAAAGTGCATACAACGGGTAAATTTAAGCTTTCTGCCAATGTAAGAATTTGCTTATCCGCTGAAGAAATTATGGCTCCACCACCAACATACAGTACTGGTTTTTTGGCGGCTAATAACGTTTTTAACCCTTTTTTAATCTGTCCTTTATGCCCTGTCGTTGTTGGATTATAAGAACGTAATGAAACCGACGTAGGATACTGATAAGGGAATGTAAATGCGGGACTCATGACATCTTTAGGTATATCAATAACAACAGGGCCAGGGCGTCCTGTAGATGCAATATAAAATGCTTTTTTGATGATTTCAGGAATGTCTTCGGCTTTTTTAACTAAAAAGCTATGTTTAACTATCGGGCGAGAGACACCTACCATGTCGCACTCTTGAAAGGCATCAGTGCCAATCATATTGTTTGGTACGTTTCCAGAAAGCACTATCATCGGAATAGAGTCCATATAAGCTGTCGCTATCCCTGTAATCGTATTTGTTGCTCCTGGACCGGAACAAACAAGAACGACTCCAGGTTTCCCGGTAGCGCGGGCATAGCCATCAGCCATATGTGTAGCGGCTTGTTCATGCCTCACTAATACATGTTGAATAACGTCACTCTTCATGTGCAACGCATCATAAATATCAAGAACAGAACCCCCAGGGTATCCGAATATGTGCTCTACACCTTCATCAATCAAAGATTGTACGATCATCTCTGAGCCAGATAACATTTCCATATTTATCTCCAGACATTAAACCCTCTAATAAACGACATGAATTACCGATTATTAGTGATTTACATAGTTAGGGCTTATTTTTAGCCTAAACCGAAATTAATTAGATTAAGATCCTATGTAAATGGTGATTTACGATAACAAAAATCAACATTACGAAACAACTTTAACCTTTTCGCAGCACTTTGGTCTAGAGGGTATTTGACAGGTTAGAATATAGCTTCACTTAAAAGGTAAAGTTCAGTTATTAAGACTATTGAAAGCAAACAAATTCAGTGCTAAAAACCAATAAATTCAAAATAAAAAGAGATAATAAAAAATAACACCACCATATTAAGGTAGCTAATGATCTCATTTTTTATAGGCATAAAAAAACCAGTCTAAATAGACTGGTTTATACGCTCTAACTAAAAGAAAATTTACTTATCTTTTTTCTCTTGCTTTTCGCTATACATCTCATCAATTTCGTTTTGGTAACGTTCACTGATCACTTTGCGACGCAACTTTTGAGTTGGTGTTAATTCACCTTTATCCATCGAGAATGATTTAGATAATAGCGTGAATTTTTTCACTTGCTCAAAACGAGCCAGTTCTTTTTGTAGATTTGCCACTCGTTTTTCTAGCATCTCAACAATTTCACTGTGCTTAACTAAATCCATACGGTCATGATAAGCAATATTTAACTCTTTAGCGTATTCTTCTAATGCATCGTAACAAGGGACAATCAATGCTGAAACAAATTTACGAGTGTCCGCAATAACTGCAATTTGTTCGATAAAGTGATCTTTACCGATAGCACCTTCAATCACTTGCGGTGCTATATATTTACCACCTGACGTTTTCATAAGCTCTTTAATTCGGTCAGTAATATATAAATTACCTTCCTTATCAAACTCACCAGCATCACCCGTTTTTAAGAAGCCATCTTCTGTAAAGTTTAGAGCGGTTTCTTCTGGTTTATTATAATACCCTTTCATAACCATTGGGCCACGAACTAGGATTTCATTCTTTTCACCAATTTTAACTTCAGCGCCAGGCATTAATGTACCAATAGAGTCTGGATGAAACTTACCATCTTCCCAACATGAAATAGTGGCAGTGGTCTCTGTCATGCCATAGCCCAATTTAACATTAACGCCAAGAGCATGGAAAAAACGACCAATGGTTGCATCTAATTTAGCGCCTCCACAAGGCATGAAATTAATATTCCCACCTAGGATCATGCGTAATTTAGAGAGAACTAATTTATCTGCCACCTTATAAGCTTGCTTTAGAGCCCATGATGGTTCTCGACCTTCTTGTTTACACACCGACATTTTTGCTCCCATGTTTACCGCCCAAGTAAACATCACCTTACGATGAGCAGGAGCACGAGATACTTTTTCATGTACTGTTGAAAATATTTTCTCATAGAAACGAGGAACCGCACACATTACCGTTGGTTTCACTTCTGTTAGCGCTTCTTTAATTAGGTTTGTATTTGGTAAATAACAGTTTACAGCACCTTTGTATAAAACATAAAAAGTCCAAGCACGCTCAAATACATGAGAGAGAGGTAGAAAACATAACGATACATCTTGCTCAGTTAACGCTAAGTTTGTGTTATGCCCAGCTAACTGAGAGCCAATATTAGTGTAATCTAGCATTACCCCTTTTGGCTCCCCTGTTGTGCCAGAGGTGTAGATCAACGTAAGTAAATCATCCATCTCAGCCGTATCAAGACGGTGAGTTAATTCTTCTTGATGTAATTCACTTGCTGTTGATACGAAGTCATTCCATGAAACACCCGCTTCATGATCATTTAAATCAATATCATCACTTAACGCTACAATATGAGTCAATTGTGGACATTGTTCAAAAATTACAATAGCCGAATTATATTGCGCTTGTTCACCTACAAATAATATACGGATATTAGCATCATTAATGACATAGGCCGCTTGTGTTGGTGTATTCGTCGGATAAATTGGAACAGGGACTGAACGTAATTGCATAGTTGCAAAATCAGCAACCGTCCAACGAGGCATGTTATTGGCAAAGATCCCTACTTTCTCTTGTATTTTCAATCCATGAGCTAATAATGCCAAAGATAGAGTATCCATTTGTTGGCCAAACTCACCCCAAGTAATATCACTCCATGCTGAGCACTGAGTATCACTCCAAGCACCACATTTACGTTCACGTAATGCAGTGTCATTTGCTCTAGTTGCAATGTGCTGGCGGATCTCTTTTACAATATGTAGGTTTTGAATAGTCATCTCGTATCACCTTTAGGCTTACAGGTGTAAGCTATAATCTGCACAAATTGTACAAGTGGTAATAAAAAAGGCAACTGTTTCTCTGTATAAAATGTAAGTATTGTTGTGTGAAACTCATTTCAAGATAACTCTATTAACAAAATAATTATTTAAACTCTACATTCTGTTTATATCGTATGTATACCAACAAAAAAGGCAGCCATTTATAGGCTGCCTTAATCTCGTTTTTTAGTATGAAAACATGGTTTAAAACATCATTCCTTTGCTTGAAGCAACGACTTCCTCACCACAGATAAGCATTAATTGATCTCTCATCCAAATATGACCTTTGTCTTTTTGGTATGAATCATGCCAGCTTAAGTAGCCACGAATGCTTTTTGATTCGATTGGCAGCGGTAATATCATCAATTGTTCGCGATTCTGCATTGAGCTCACTAACCATTTAGGCGCTACTGTTATTAAATCTGATTGAGATACAACATACAGAACATTACTGATGCTTGCGCCTTTATAGGCCTGTTCATACAGAGAATCCATATAAAGATGATCAGCAAATCCTTTTGTATTTTCAACACGAGCAGGAACCGCGTGTTTTTCGTTTGCTAATTGTTCTTTCGTAATCCCGCCTTGAATACGCGGGTGATTAACTGAAGCAACAACAACTAATTCATCCGTAAATAGTTCAGTGCTCATGTAGCCAGGTTCATCAAAACGCACGTAATCAATCACAAAGTCTACTTCTTGATATCGTAATTTTTGAGCGATATCTAGATCATATTCACCTGATAGCTTTAAACTAATATGAGGTGCTTTTTGTTGAATATCTCTCAAAATACGTGGGGCAAAGCGCATGTCTGATGGGCTGCAAATTGATAGCTTAAATTGTCTTGCTGAGCTTTCAGGAACAAACGTAGAACTAGGCAGTTCATTTTTAACTAATTGTAATGCTTGGCGCATTGGTGCAAACAATTGACGAGCTCGTTGAGTTGGTTGAATTCCACGGCCATGACGAATAAATAATTCATCATTAAACATTATCTTTAATCGAGATACCGCATTACTAACCGCAGGTTGTGACATACCTAAATTTTGCGCTGCTCGAGTAATATTTTGCTCTTGCATTACAGCATCAAACACCGTCAATAAATTTAAATCGACACTACGTAATACTTGTTCTGAACTTGTTATTGATGTTGATTCTTGGGTAGGTTCTGTACTCATGGATGACTCTCTCAATCGGCAGTTTAATTCAAATTAAATAACAGAGAATGACTACAGGTCTTATTGTTATGTCGAGATATTGACCCTGTATATATTAGCCACTACTCAATTATCATCACTGAATATATTTTTAAAATCCATAGCACTAAAAGAATTTTAATTTTAATTTATGCTTAATTAACATGAGTAATTAAATATTATCTATAAATCAGTCAATTAAGAAAAAACATAAAATAATCTAAACTTACCCCAATTCCGTTTTTTCCTACAAAATCAACAAAAAAGCCATGCAAACCTGCATGGCCAATCAATATTAGTGAACATTAACTAGGTTAAAAAAGAGCAGCTATTCGATTTAAATCAGATTGAATTGCACCAGCAGTTACTTCCCTTCCTGCCCCCGGGCCACGAATAACTAATGGATTATCTTTATACCATTTACTTTCAATCGCAAAGATATTATCGCAAGGTAATAAGTTAGCTAATGCATGATGATCAGAAAGAGCTTCGATACTTACTGTTGCACTGCCATCTTTATTTAAACGAGCAACATAGCGCAATACTTTCTGCTCTCTTTGGGCTTTTTCTAAACGCTCAAATAAGGCGTTATTGATCAGCTCACCTTTCGCTAAAAAATCATCCAAACTGACATCTTTCAATTCAACAGGAACGAGAGATTCTACTTTTACTTGAGTTGGTTCGATTTTCAATCCAGCTTCACGCGCTAAGATCACCAATTTTCTCATGACATCAGAACCATCTAAATCATTTCTAGGATCTGGTTCAGTTAGGCCTTGTTGCCAAGCGAGATCAACTAGCTCAGTAAACGGAACATCACCATTATATTGTTGGAACAACCAAGATAATGTCCCTGAAAAAATACCAGATAAAGCTATTATCTCATCACCACTTTCACGTAAATCCCTTACTGTGTGGTTAATAGGGAGTCCCGCTCCGACGGTCGCATTATATAACCAATGACGACCTGTTTTTGTAAACGCATCAATCACGGCTTGGTATTCATCGCTTGGTGCAGAGCCAGCCACTTTATTTGCAGAGATCAAATGTATCCCTTGCTCCGCAATTTTACTGTATTGCTGTGATAACTCTGGACTTGCCGTTACATCTAAAACAACAACATCATCGTACCCTTGAATTGCACCAATTTTTTCGATCCAATCAAAATTGTCATAAGGAACCGCTTCATCATCAAACTTTTCAACAATTGAGCCGCTATCTAAGCCATCGAAATCAAACCAATTACGATGGCGATCGATAACACCAATTAACGAAAATTGCATTCCGTGACGTTTTTCAAGATGGCGCTTTTGTTGAGTAAAAAGCGATAACCACTGAGATCCTATATTTCCATGACCACATAAGACTAAGCCTACTCTTTTTTGCGCTTGAAATAGGTGTGTATGCATCGCTTTAATAATTGACGTTGTATCCACTTTACGCAAAATCGCAACCAAGCTTAATCCTGATTCTGATTCACATACAAACTCTAATGGGCGATTCTTTAATTGATGATAAAAACCATGACTATGAATGGCATTACTTGTCACGCCAGCCCCAACGGCTGCAACCATTGAGTAGCCTTCCTTTAATTTAATTTCAGCATGTACCGCCGAGTTTTGTAGCACATCTAATGATTCATTAACGACTTCAGAGGTATACGCCAATAAAAGCGTATATTGATCATCTTGTACTTCCAATGCTAGAGGCTGTAACTGAGAACGAGTAAGTAAAGAAAGGACTTCTTGTTTTGCTCGTTCAAAATCTTGCCCACGACCAAAACCTAATTGGATTAAATACACATCTTCTAATGAAGTGACGATTTTTGCACCACGACCAGAAGCTAATACTCGCTCAATACGAGTAGAACCAGATTCAGGTTGATAACTACAACGCAAACTCAAATCCAATGCACTTTGCGCAACGGGTTGTAACGTTCTGCTGTGTAATACAGGAGCCGCTAATCGAGCCAACTCACTCGCTTCATCTAAACGCAGTAGAGGCAGTAAACAAGCATCTTCCACTTTACGAGGATCGGCACTAAATACTCCAGCGACATCACTCCAAATAGTAACGCGAGAGACTTCAGCCAATGCCCCTATCATGGTCGCTGAATAGTCAGAGCCATTACGACCAAGCAGAACGGTTTCTCCTTTTTGGTCGCGAGCCATAAATCCAGTAATCACGATTCGTCCATGGGGGTGCAACGCTATTTGATCTTTAAATAATGGCCATGATAATGCGCGATCAACCTCAGGTTGACAGCCTCGCTCTGCTCTTAAAAAAGAACGTGAATCTAAAGGTATCGCTTGCAAATCAATTTGATTTAAATAGGCAGAAAGTAATCGAGATGACCATACTTCTCCATGACCAAGAATATCCGCTTGTTGGACCTCAGTTAGTGGCGCGTGCAATTGGCCAATAGCAATCAGCTCTTTATGCAGTAGCTCAAGTAGTGGTTCCGCATTTTCAGCGCTAAGTAATTCTGAAATCAGCTCTTGTTGGTACTTACGTAAAGATTCCAAGATTTCATGTGCTAATCGGCCATCTTTTAATAAACCATCGAACCATTCTAAAATTCGGTTTGTCGTATTGCCCGCAGCAGACACGACAACCAGATCATGCTCACTTGAGTATTCTTTTAAAATAGTCGCGACACGACGATAGCATTCTGGATCGGCAAGGCTACTGCCACCAAACTTATGTAACTGACGTGGTACTAATCCTGTCATTACTTCACCTCTGCAGCAATAACGAAGGCTTGTTTCAGATCCGCGATAAGATCACGACTGTCTTCTAACCCAACAGAGATACGTAATAGTGTTGGAACTAAACCCGCTTCAGCTTGTGCTTCATCCGACATAGCTCGATGAGTCATGGTGCCAGGGTGAGCAATTAAACTTTCTACACCACCAAGAGATTCTGCTAGAGAAAAATATTTCAACGCTCTGACAAATACCTTCAATTGCTCTAATGAACCATTTAATTCAAAACTTAACATCGCACCAAAACCAGTTTGTTGGCGTTTTGCTATTTCATGACCAGGGTGCTCAGGCAAACTTGGATGATAAATTGTACCGACTAATTCTTGCTCTTGAAGACATTTCAATACTTCGATTGCATTCTCTTCATGCACTCGCATACGAGCACTAAGCGTACGAATACCACGCAATGTTAAATAACTATCAAATGCAGTTCCTGTGGCGCCAATACAGTTGCCCCACCATGCAAAATCGTCCGCATGCTCTTGGGTTTTAGCAATTAACACGCCACCAACGACATCAGAATGTCCGTTAATGTACTTAGTTGTAGAATGAAGAACAAAATCAGCACCAAGAGTTAAAGGCTGCTGTAATACAGGAGAAAGAAAGGTGTTATCTACGGCAACTAATGCACCGACTTTTGCGGCTTTTTGACAAATATTCGCAATATCTACCACACGAACTAATGGGTTCGATGGTGTTTCTAATAAGATAAGTTTAGGCTTTTTAGCTAATGCCGCATCCAGAGCATCTTCATTTGATTGGTCAACAAACAAAGTATTGAAGTCACCTTTATTGGCACGACTATTAAACAGTCTGTACGTTCCACCATAACAATCATGAGGCGCAACAATAAGATCATCAGGACCAAGTAACGCAGACACCATAAGATTAAGAGCCGCCGTGCCGCAGTTTGTAACAATCGCCCCCGCACCACACTCTAAATCAGACAAGGTAGTTTCAAGTTGGGTTCGGGTCGGGTTTCCTGAGCGAGCATAATCATACTTAGGAACATCACCAAATTCAGGAAAGCTGTAATTGGTAGATAAGTAGATAGGTGGCACAACCGCATTATGTTGTGAATCAGTTTCAATGCCAGTACGAACGGCAATAGTTGCAGGTTTTCTCTCGCTCATCATTTCCCTTCCAAACTGCTAAGCAGTAGTCTGATACCAATCAATTTAATGAGATATAAAGCAGTAATTTTCTACTCTTCTATCTCAGATGACTGATATAATCTAATCCATAAGTTATATTCTTCTACTCTACCATCACAAAATGAGACGTCAATACTTCTAGACGTCTATATATCTTTGCTTATAGCCGTAAATATCGCTAGAATTAAGCCATCGTATTTTAAACAACAATAATTCAGAACGAAGGTGAGCAATGGCTGATTGGAATGGTGACTATTTAAGTCCTTATGCCGAGCATGGTAAAAAAAGTGAACAGGTAAAAAAAATTACCGTGTCAATTCCAACGAAGGTACTTCAAATACTTACTGATGAGCGAACTCGTCGTCAAGTAAGTAACCTACGTCACGCAACAAACAGTGAATTGTTGTGTGAAGCATTTCTTCATGCTTATACAGGGCAACCTTTACCAACAGATGAAGATCTACGTAAAGACCGTCCCGATGATATTCCAACAGAAGCGAAAGCCTTAATGACCGCTATGGGCATTGAATTCGAAGCATTTGATGAAGAATAAGTAACTCTTTATCTCCTCCTGCTGTCTCCTCCTTCTTTTAAACAAATTAGGAGGATTACATTTCTATTTGCTTATTAAATAATCACAGTGCCCTACTTATAATTATAAAGGACTTACTGTGAAAAATAAGATAGCAAAAGCAGCAATAGCACTCGCTATTACTTCTATATTGAGCGCATGTAGCTCAACCTCAGAAACAACACAAATAACCTCTACCTATCAATGCAATCCACAAATGATGGAAGAAAGTAATCATTTACGCATCTACCAAATCATGGTGGAAAGCTTTGTTGATGGTGATAACAGCATTGGTCATGGCACAGGTTACGGCCCGAGTCATCATAATGGTGATCTACAAGGGATCATTGATTCATTAGATTACATTCAATCATTAGGTATGAACGCCATTTGGATGACGCCTATTTTTGAATCCGCACCAATTGAAGGCCAAGACCATTGGGCTGATAAGCTGGATGCAACCGGCTATTTCGCAACTGATTTCTTCAAAATTGATCCTCGTTTTGGCACATTGGAAAAGGCTAAAGAATTAGTAGAAGAAGCTCATAAACGCGGGATCTATGTCTTATTTGATGGCGTATTTGGACATCATAAAGAAGGGTTAATTAAGCCATCACCATCAGGCTTGCTTCCTAGTGGTAGCAATAATCCTGTTGATTACCCTGCCAGTGAAGATTTTTATTCTGAAGTCGCAGCTTATTGGATTTCTGAATTAAAAATCGATGGCTGGCGATTAGATCAAGCTTACCAAGTCCCTACAGAATCGTGGGTAAACATCAGAAAATCCGTTGATAACGCATCAAAAAACACAACGTATACGAATAATAAAGGTGAACAAGTTAACCCTCTCGGTTACATGGTGGCAGAGATCTGGAATAACGAAAACTACATTACAGAAACAGGTTATGGAGAAGAAGGGAACCCAGCATTATGCTCTGCATTCGATTTTCCTTTGCGTTTCCGAGTGACTGAAACCTTTGCAGTCAATGAAAGTAGCGTGGGAAATAAAGGGGGCGAATGGCTTAATGAGGGAATGCAAATGCATGAACTCTACCCTTCACACGCCACTCCAAATCTAATGCTAGGAAACCATGATGTCGTTCGCTTTGGTGATTTATTACAACGTGGTGATATTGCCGAGCCAAGTGAGAGTAATTATTGGTTACGTCATAAAGCTGCTCTTTCCTTTCAAGCTGCTTATACCGGCCCTATCACTCTTTATTACGGAGATGAAATTGGCGATCAAATTGATGGTTTCTCTAACAAAGAAAATAAAGACACTTGTGCCATTAAAGGGTTATGTGATGATCATATCGCTCGCTCATCCGCCAAAATAGATGACCTTACTGCAACACTAACACCTGACCAACTTAACTTAAAAAACTACGTCTCAGAGTTAATGACTTTACGTATTGAAAACCCAGCATTATCGGAAGGCGTTAGAACCAATATTATTGCAAATAAAGCGGTATATATAGACCATAAACAAACAGAGAATAATGCAATTATATTTATGGTTAGCACTCAAGAACAAAGCCAAACGCTTTCCCTTGAAGCTGAACAGATAGCGTCAAAAGGTAATTTAGTCGATTTATTAACAGGCCAAATATTTAGCCCTAACGAAGGTGTATATACAATTCCTCTATCTAACTTTGAAAGCCGCTTTTTAAAGATAGAAGAACCAAACTCAGTAGGACCTAAAAAAGCAGAAAAAGAAATAGCGTTGTATGGCAATGGTTTTATGGCTCAGTGTGATAACCCGACGGTAGCTGATACTAACGCCCCAATAAAAGAGACTTTATATCTCGTGGGTGATTTCTCTGATTCTCGTTGGGGCCATAAAGCACAACGTGCTTACCAATATAAGGGCAACAATATTTATCAAATAGTTATCAATGAGAAACGTGGGCCTTATAAAATGCAATACGCAACTAAAGACTGGTCCTCGCAATACACTGCCGATGGTTTATCTCCTAAGTTAGGACAAAACAATGCATTAATTAACGGCGGTTATGGACAAGATACGGCAATATACCTCCCAGAAGGGGGGGATTATGTTTGGAGTTTAGAGTTTACTCCCCAAGGAAAACCGAAATCAATGATGGTTTCTAAATGTAAATAAGCGAATAAAAACTGAACTAACTCTAGCTAATGAGGTCTATCATTAGCTAGATCACATTTCTGATTATTTCCCATTTTCTTTCTTTTCTCTATTTCCGCATTATTTCCGATTTCAAAATATCTTCCTACGTGACTCTTCTCTCATAAATAAATCCAATCCCTCCTACCAAGTGTGATTATTATCAACAGAAGACCTGTTGTTTAATCCCCTCATCCCTAAGCCTACGCCCTCTCTTTCATAAACGAAGGAGGAGTTAAACATCGTGATTTATTTTTAATCTATATCTCGTTCAATAACGACGACGATGTTTACTTTACTTCCCTACACTGCCTTAGTTGAGTAAACATTTTCAAATCAAAATATCCTTTAAAAAGGAAATAGGATTTTAAGATGAAAATGAATAAATACACTTTGCTTGCTGCCGCTGTTTCTACCGCATTACTTTCAGGTGCAGCATTCGCTGAAACAGAAGTTGCATTAGATGTTATCTCTGGTGATGAAGCCGCACCTAAAGTTGAAAAAGTTAATGGTACTGATGTAATTGCAGATGGTTGGGAAGTACACGGTTACGCGTCGATGAACTTCCGTATGGTTGATGGCGAAACAGTAGATACTGAATTTGGTAAACCAGATTACAAAACAGCAGGTACTCACGGAAAAAGTACTAACCAAGTTGAATTCGTAATCAAAAAACACACCGAGCATGCAAATGGTGTTTGGTCTGACTTTGTTGTTCGTTCTGAATACGGCAATGGTAACTCTTACGCTTATTCATCTCCAGGTAGCCAAAAAGACAACACAACAGCACAATTTGAAATCAAAGAAACTTTTGTTGAGATTGGCGGGCTATCATACTTAGGCGAGGACACTTCTATCTGGGGTGGTCAACGTTATCTAAACCGTTCTGCAAGTGCTCTATCTGGTGAGTTCTGGAAACAATCATCAGGTGTTGGTGCTGGTATCCAAACTAAGATCGCTGGTAACACAGCAGGTTTTGCTATTGTTGCAGCTGATACAGATGGTGATATTAATAACGGTCCAGGAGCAGACGGGCGACAAACACTAACATCTCATGACTTATACTATTACGGTGTTGATGTTGGGTTTGGTAGCTTAGATTTTGATTTCAAATACATTACTCAAGCTAACGTAACTGACGATGATGGTATCGGTGCTTCTATCACATTAAACTCTAGCTACTACGGCTTAGATGGTTGGTCACAAACCGCTATCGCTTACGGTAAAGGCGCAGCTCAAAACCGTGGTGTAAACTTTGGTAGCTGGTCAGGTGGTGATGACAATGCTGAATCAATTTTCTTCACTTCTGGTGGTGTAGTTAACATCTCTGAAAACTGGCAAATGGGTTCTGAAGTAACATACTTTGCTGCATTGGATGAGTTATTTGGTGCTAAAGATCTGAAACGCTACATTGTTGCAGCGCGTCCATCATACAAAGTAAATGATAATCTACGCTTAGAAGCGACTGGGTCTTATGCTCACGAAGAAGGTGCTGAAGGTTACTGGGGACGCACTGGTGATGATCTGAAGAGTGATATTATTAACGTTGAATTAGCTGCCGCATTTACTGTTAACGCTGATTACTTTGGTCGTCCACAAATCAAACCATATGTGAGCTACATTACTGCTGACGATGAAGCAAGTGCTAAACAAATTGGCATTAAAGATGGTAAGTCTGAAACAATTATCGGTGTTCACACTGAAATCTGGTTCTAATTACTTTAAAATTAAAGGCAGCCACATCGGCTGCCTTTTTGCGTTTATTTATCGAAATCATGGAGAGCCTTGATGAACACCAAAAAATTATTACTTAGCTTACTTGTCGGGCTTTCTTTAACCGCATGTTCTTCAACTAAAGCCATTCAAGAACCAATCGTTCCTATAGCCTCTTCAGAAGTGTGTTGCAGTGACTTTACTCAATTCCCGTGGATACAACTTAACAGTACTGAAGAGATCGATTTTCAATTAGATACTGATTCTCCTATTGGTCATTTCTCTGATGGAAATAGTTATTTTAATGCTTTTAAATTATCAGAACGTTCAGGAAAAGTGCAATTACGTCTTTCTAGTTTAATGATCAACGATTCGGTAGTTGCTCCGAAACTAATTGCTCTTGATGACCAATTCAATATTGTTAGTACGACAAGTTTAGATCAATTTGATATTAAAACGTCTGATGCTTTTACTCGTACTCAATTTCAATTAAATTTTGACCTTGATGCTTCGAAAACACCTTATTTTATTATTTATTCATCAGAGGCTTATTTAGGCCAATCAATAAAAATAAAGCACCCAGCAAGGATAAGAGCTGAAGAGCTAGGTGAAGCAATGCCAATGGTGACCGATCCTACTTATACCTATAAGCGCTTTGGAAAACTAAAACTATCAGTAAAAACACTGTCTCTACAGGCCTATAAGGTACCAGAAAAACAAGTAAAACCTATTACTCCATTAGCTCAACCAGAGACCCAAACGTTTTACAAAAACGCTATTATTGAAGCTGTAAATACAAACGATATAACGAAAGCTCTTGCCTTATTGGAAGAAGCAAAAGCATTAGGAATTAAAGACGCTGAAACTGTTTTTGTTAACGCATTAAAAAATAAAAAATAAACGGTAAAATATAAACAATAAAAAGCCTTTAAGGACCTACCTTAAGGGCTTTTCCTGCTGATAAAAATAAACAGAACGATATTTTTTAAAGTTAAATAAGTTCTAGTTAAGCCGATCACAATATGTACTTATTAAATAATATTATTCTTATTTTAATTTATAAACCCTACTATTAAATATATGGAAATAATTAAACGTGAATAATATTAATAACACATTAAGAAAATCTTATTTGGCAAAATCTATTTTAACAATAATGACATCTTCAATACTTTTCGGCTGTAATGCTCCTTCTGATGATACAGATGTCCCTATTGAAAAAAATGACGCTATTAAGGTGTATTTTAAATCAACATCTGATAATTACGATAATGCTAGCCTTTATGTTTGGAATGATGACGCTTGTGGTGCTTATGCCGGCGATACTTCTGAAGCTAGTGATTGGAATAAAGGACTAATTCCCGATGGTGAAGATGCTGAACTTGGCGTGTACTGGTCATTAAAGGCAGATAAAGAAAACGCATCTCAATGTATTAATTTTATTCCACGTGTTGGCGAAAATAATGATAAGCCATTAGCAGGCTTTAACGGTAAGGTCGATTTATCTCAAACTAATGCTGATGGTGAAGTATTCACGCAAGAAGGCGTTGCAGCGGTTTACCCTGAACTGATCCCAACAGGTGATATTCCAGCCAATCACGCTCGTGTATATATGAATACACCAGATGGTGATACGAACGCGTTCCGTCTTCATGTATGGAATGAAGGTAGCTGTACCAATCTCGATGATGACAGTTCAGCATGGCCCGGCATTGAATCTTCAGGTATCAGCGATACCTATGGCGTGTACTGGGATATTCCTGTAAACGGCACAGACAACTGCTTAAATATAATTCCAAATAATAAAAGTGATGGTGATTACCAAACTGCCAATCTAAAAATTGAATTTGATAAAACAACCGCTATTGGTAACGCTGCATTTATCTTCAAAGGAACCGATAAAGTCTATTATGAACCTTTCGCAAATAAACCAGAGAATGGGGTTGAGCTTTCAGGTGCAAGCGCTATTTTTGCCAGTGATAATGTTCTTTTAATTAATAGCAAAAACGCGACTAAAATAGAGTTATATTATGCAAAAAATGCTGGAATGACTTTTGATAGTAAAAGCAAAAAAATACTTGGGTCTGATGACGTTATTAGCAGCGGTACATTAAGCAGCTCCGAAGAGTGGAAAGGTTCAGAAGAAAAGCCACATCTAGCGTCTGATTTTATCGCTTTTGATATCGACTTTACTCAATCAGATATCACTTTAAAAGAAGCACTGAAAGGCCAATTGATACTAGTAGCATCAGACGCTACTGGTGTTATTAAAGCAACCGAAGTTCAAGCAGCAAGTGCGTTAGATTCACTGTACGCTAGTCAAGCCGTGAATGAAAAATTTGGTGCTATTATTAATTCAGATGGCAGTACAACTTTCCGTTTATGGGCACCAACCTCTCAATCTGTTGTTTTAGTCTCTTATGACAACAACAAGCAAGAGAGCAAAAAGATCCCAATGATCTTTAATCAAGCAACGGGTAGTTGGGTTGCTGAAAACACAGCACTTGCACATGGTGATTTCTATAAATACGAAGTAACCGTTTATCACCCAGCAACAGATAAGATTGAAACGTACCAAGTAACTGACCCTTACTCATTAAGTCTTTCTACCAACTCCGTATTCAGCCAAGTTATTGATTTAAACAATGCTGAAGTAGTGCCTACAGGTTGGAATAGCCTAACACCTCCCCACTCTCAAAATAACCCTACTGAATTTATTTTATATGAAGCTCACATCCGTGATTTCTCAGCACTAGACCAATCAACACCAACAGATAGCAGAGGTAAATATTCAGCCTTTAGCCAAGCAGATTCAGCACCAGTAAAACATTTAAAGTCACTCTCTGATTCTGGCGTCTCACACCTGCACTTATTACCAACGTTTGATATTGCGACCATCAATGAAGACACAACTCAAGTTGCAAATATTGATGAACCCTTCACTAAGTTATGTGATTTGAAAACAACCATCAAAGACGATAAAGATTTTGGTAGCTACTGTAGCAGCAACGACAGTATCGCATCTGTGTTTACTGCCATGCTAGCAAAAGACTCTCCAGAGAATGCAGTAGTACAACGCTTAAATAGTTACGTAAGAGATGTTGATGGCTTTAACTGGGGTTATGATCCATATCACTATACGGTTCCAGAAGGATCTTATTCAAGTAACCCAGACGGCATGACACGAATTAAAGAGTTCCGTGAAATGGTGATGGCAATAAAGAATGATATCGGCATGAACGTTGTCATGGATATTGTTTATAACCACACCAATGAAGCCGGTGTAAGCAATAAATCGGTTTTAGATCGCATTGTTCCTTGGTATTACCAACGCTTGAATGAAGTGACAGGTAGCGTAGAAAATTCAACCTGTTGTTCAAATACCGCACCAGAAAATGCCATGATGGGAAAATTAATCTCTGATTCATTAGTCGTTTGGGCTCAAGATTATAAAATCGATGCTTTTCGTTGGGATTTGATGGGACATCATCCAAAAACTCAAATCTTAGAAACGCTGGCTGCAGTTAAAGCCGTAGATCCTGATACTTACTTTTATGGTGAAGGTTGGAACTTTGGTGAAGTGGGTAATGATCGTCAATTTACTCAAGCCACTCAAATAAATATGTATGGCACGGGCGTTGGTACTTTTTCCGATCGCTTACGTGATTCTGTTCGTGGCGGTGGCCCATTCGACTCAGAGATGGGATTACGTGAGAATCAAGGATTTGGTAATGGCGCCGCTGTACTACCTAACGAACAAAATAAAACAAGCAAAGAAACCGCACTGCACCTAGCTGATTTAACTCGCTTAGGTATGGCTGGCAACTTATCTGATTACCCTTTTGTTGACAGTAAAAACAAAAATATTAAAGGTTCAGAGTTAGATTACAACGGCCAACCTGCAGGCTACGCAAAAGACGCTTGGGAAGTACAAAACTACGTATCAAAACACGATAATCAAACCTTATGGGATAATAACCAATATAAAATTGGCTATAGTATTTCATCTGAAATTCGAACTCGTATGCAAGCAATTTCATTGGCAACTGCAATGCTAGGTCAAGGGGTTCCATTTACACATATGGGCAGTGAGTTATTACGTTCTAAATCAATGCAACGTGATTCTTATGATTCAGGGGATTGGTACAACCGTGTTGATTTCACAGCACAAAACAATAACTGGGATGTGGGTTTACCTCGAGAAGATAAAGATGGAAATAATTGGGCGGTTATTCAAGACGTAATAACTAATTCAGCCGAGAATGCCACCCCAACAACCGCGAATATTCAAGCAATGAAAGCCTTTTATGAAGAGTTTGCTTCATTACGTGCGTCTTCTGGCCTACTAACTCTAGGTCATGGTGAAGAGATCATTAAACGTGTGAAATTCCATAATACAGGCAGTAATCAAAACGTTGGTGTGATTGTAATGAGTATGGATAACAGTGGAAGCAACTACGATGCCTCGATTGACCAAAATCGTGATGGTCTAGTGGTTGTAGTTAATGCAACTCCAACAGCTCTCAGCGAATTTGCTAACTTTGATGCAACGGGTTATACGCTTCATTCAATCCAAGCAACAAATGGCGCTAAATCAATTGCACGCAACGGTTCAGAAAACTCAAGTGTGACGAACAATAAGTTAAATACTCCAGCCTGGTCTGTTGCAGTTTTTGAAAAACTTCACCATTAATAACAAAAAATACAATAAGTAACCCCTAACAAAAAGGCTTCCTCATCAATGATGTAGGAAGCCTTTTTTATGCTTATAAGAAAAATAAAAAGCGACTTACGCTTCCATATAGTTCTCAGGCATTTCAATACGTGCTACACCTGAATCAACCGCTGCTTGTGCTACAGCTTTAGCCACACGAGGAAGTAAGCGAGGATCCATTGGTTTAGGAATGATGTAACCTTTACCAAATTCTAATTCATCAACACCTGCTGCTTTTAATACTTCAACGGGTACTGGTTCTTTTGTTAACTGACGAATTGCTTCAACTGCTGCTAACTTCATTTCATCATTAATCACGCTTGCACGAACATCGAGTGCGCCACGGAAAATGAATGGGAAACAAAGTACGTTGTTTACTTGGTTCGGGTAATCAGAACGACCCGTACCCATAATTAAATCATTACGAACTTCATGAGCCAATTCTGGTTTAATCTCAGGATCTGGATTTGAACACGCAAATACAACCGGCTTATCGGCCATTAATTTAAGTGCTTCAGGTGGTAGTAGGTTAGGACCCGATACCCCTAAGAATAAATCAGCGCCTTCAATAACATCTTCAAGCGTACGCTTGTCTGTGTTATTTGCAAAACGTTGCTTGTATTCATTAATGTCATCACGGCGAGTGTGAATAACACCTTTGCGATCTAGCATGTAGATTTTCTCACGCATCGCGCCACATTTAATCAGCATTTCCATGCAGGCAACCGCCGCCGCCCCCGCACCTAAACAAACAATGATAGCGTCTTCTAACTTCTTACCTTGAAGCTCGATAGCATTCAACATACCAGCTGCCGTTACAATTGCAGTACCGTGCTGATCATCGTGGAATACAGGGATATCACAACGTTCAATTAAACGACGTTCAATTTCAAAACAATCAGGGGCTTTGATATCTTCTAGGTTGATACCACCAAAAGTATCTGCAATGTTCGCAACCGTATCAACAAACTCATCGATAGTGCGGTGTTTCACTTCAATATCAATAGAATCCAAACCAGCAAAGCGTTTGAAAAGTAATGATTTACCTTCCATAACAGGCTTTGAAGCCAAAGGTCCTAAGTTACCTAAACCAAGAATAGCAGTGCCGTTTGAGATAACTGCAACCATGTTGCCTTTTGATGTGTACTTATAAACATCGTCTGGATTCTTTGCGATTTCACGTACTGGCTCTGCAACACCAGGGCTGTATGCCAGTGCTAAGTCTTCTGCCGTATCTGCAGGCTTAGTCAATGCAATTTCAATTTTACCCGGCGTTGGGTAAGCGTGATAATGGAGAGCTTGTTCGCGAAAATCTTCAGACATGGCCGTTTTCCTGAATGCTAATAATTATAGGAGGATTGTTTCAAAACAGTGAATAGTATAATAGTTGATCTAGCTCAAACTTCATAGTCCTCACTTACAAATCATACCAACAAAAATGGGGGCTTTAATGGCAGATTTTATTCCTTTATTTCAAACAAGAAAGTGATGCGACTCCGAATTTTAAGCATAAAAAAAGGAGTCCTATTGGACTCCTCTTTTATCGGAAATTGGTAATTATTTCTTAGAACCAATTGCACCGAAACGTTTGTTGAAACGATCAACACGGCCGCCAGTATCAACGATACGTTGCTTACCAGTGTAGAACGGGTGACATTCGCCACATACGTCTAGGTGGATTGTGTCTTTGCCTAGCGCTGATTTGAATTCAAATTCATTGCCGCAAGAACAAGTAGCTTTAACAGCTTTGTATTCTGGGTGGATACCTACTTTCATGGGAAAACCTTATAATTTAGGCCGTGTCGCCATCCGAATCTAAGCCGGACACCACACGTCGTGTAACAAAAATAATAAGCATAAATAAATTACACTTACTTAAGGTCGCGTATAATAATGAATCGCAGCCAATCAATCAACTGATCTGTTACTTTTTCCACCGATTATTTTACTCCTTTGCGATATTTTTATCTAAGAGTAGACTATTCATCCTATTATTCCTGATTAATGTTGGCTATGTCCTATTCAATTGCACACGTTTCACTGCCCGTTCCTCTTGACCGTACCTTTGATTACTTAATTAAAGCCGGACAACACCCTGTCATTGGGGGCCGTGTAAAAGTGCCTTTTGGTCGTCAACGCCTTATCGGTATAGTCACAAAATTAAGTAATGACTCTGAATTTGCTCGTGAGAAATTAAAAGGACTAGACTCCGTACTCGATACCGCCTCTCTCTGGTCACCTCATCTTTATAAACTTCTTAATTGGAGTAGCACTTATTATCAATATCCACTTGGGGAAACCTTAGCGAATGCGATGCCTGCGTGGTTACGTAAAGGAAGAGAAGCAAGCTTTGCTGCACTAAAAGCGTGGCAAATTACTGAGCTAGGAAAAAATCAAGATCTTAACAAACTGACTCGAGCACCTAAACAAGCCAAGGCCCTTAACCTTGTTCGTCACCAACAATGCAGTCACGAACAAATGTTGGAAGAAGACATTACTGCTGCAACCTTAAAAGCCGTCGTGGATAAAGGATGGATAGAAGAAATCTCTCTCGCCCCAAAACCAACTTATTGGCAACGTAATGTCGAAATAACACAAGAAAAGCCACAGTTAAATGAAGAGCAAGCCATTGCTATTGCCACGGTTAATGCAAACCCTGAATTTGGGTGTTACCTATTAGATGGGGTAACAGGTTCCGGAAAAACAGAAGTCTACCTTCAATTATTAGAACCTATTTTAAAAGCCGGTCGCCAAGCTCTTATTTTAGTACCAGAAATTGGCTTAACCCCACAAACCATTAATCGCTTTAAACGTCGCTTTAATGTGCCTGTCGATATGATCCACTCTGCACTTAATGATACCGAACGTTTAAATGCATGGTTAGCGGCACGAGATAACCATGCCGGCATCATTATAGGTACTCGCTCAGCACTTTTTACCCCATTTAATGATCTCGGTATTATCATTGTAGATGAAGAGCACGATGCCTCTTATAAACAACAAGACAGCATGAGATACCACGCCCGAGATCTCGCGGTAATGCGTGCAAATTTAGACAATATTCCGATTGTGTTAGGCTCAGCAACGCCAGCTCTAGAGACATTACATAATGCTAAGGTCGGTAAATACCACCATCTCACATTAACCAAGCGCGCGGGTACTGCAATCCCTGCTCGACATGGTGTGTTAGATGTAAAAGGTCTATATCTAAATAGTGGATTATCTGCCCCTTTAATTGCTCAGATGAGAAAGCATTTATCTGAAGGGAATCAGGTGATGTTATTTTTAAATCGTCGGGGCTTCTCCCCTGCACTTATGTGCCATGAATGTGGTTGGATGGCTGAATGTAAACGTTGTGATGCCTTTTATACCTTCCATCAACATAGCAACGAAATTCGTTGTCATCATTGTGGCTCACAACAACCGATTATTCATCAATGCCAAGGATGTGGTTCTACGCAGCTAATTTCAGTTGGCGTCGGTACAGAGCAGCTTGAAACGCAACTCATGAATCTATTTCCTGAGTACAAAACCGTTCGTATTGACCGAGATAGCACTCGCCGAAAAGGCAGCTTAGAGAACTATTTAGACGCAATTAAAAACAACGAATATCAAATACTCATTGGTACTCAAATGTTAGCAAAAGGCCACCACTTCCCTAATGTTACGCTCGTTGGTTTAATTGATGTCGATAGTTCATTGTTTAGTAGTGATTTTCGAGCTCCTGAACGACTCGCACAATTATTCATCCAAGTCGCAGGACGTGCGGGGCGAGCAAGCAAGCCTGGTGAAGTTATCTTACAAACACACCACCCTGAACACTCTTTATTACAAAGCTTATTACATCACGGTTATGGGCACTTTGCGGAATACGCTTTACAAGAACGAAAATTTGCACAATTGCCACCCTACACTCATTTATCTCTGTTTAGAGCAGAAGCAAATAGTAGTGAAAATGTGGAACAGTTCTTACGACAAGTTCGTGATATTTTAGAAAGCCACCCACAATTTCATGATGCAACCCCTGTGCTAGGGCCTATTCCTGCGCCACTGGCACGTCGAGCCGGAAAGTACCGTTGGCAATTGCTGTTTCAAGCGCCAAACCGTACCGTAATGCAATCAATGTTGCGTGGTGCAAAAACCGCGATTGAGCTATTACCATTAGCTAAAAAAGTACGTTGGACTTTAGACATTGAGCCACAAGATCTTAGTTAAAATAAGGCTTTTCTGATTATTATTCATACTAAATAGAAAAAACAATCGACTCTGATGTGAGTCACTTCACAATACAGATGTAATTTTTGTTAAACAACCCGTATTTAAATCTTTATTTTACACATAAAATATCTATTCAAATAATTAGAGCAATCGTTTACTTTAGATTTAAATCAGTTGGAGAGGAATATTATGGCGACAATGAAGGACGTTGCTTTATCGGCAGGAGTATCAACAGCGACCGTATCACGAGCGCTAATGACACCAGAAAAAGTATCATTATCCACCCGTAAACGTGTAGATGGCGCCATCATTGAAACTGGCTACTCTCCAACGACATTAACTCGAACATTACGCCGCAATGAATCAAAAACCATTGTGACGATTGTTCCTGATATCTGCGATCCTTATTTTAGTGAAATTCTAAGAGGTATTGAAGACACTGCGGTTGAAAATGGGTATGTCATATTAGTTGGCGACAGTAGCCAACAAAAAAAACGTGAGCAGTCTTTTGCTAATCTTGTTTACACTAAGCAAGTTGATGGAATGGTTTTATTAGGCTCTGATCTTCCTTTTAATGCCAGTCGCCAAGAACAGAAAAACTTACCTCCTCTTGTCATGGCGTGTGAATATGCGCCAGAATTAGAACTTCCAACCGTTCATATCGATAATCTAACGGCAGCATTTGAAGCCGTAAACTACCTAACCAAATTAGGCCACAATAGAATCGCTGAATTATCTGGTCCAGAAGACTCCGCACTGTGCCAATTTAGACATCAAGGCTACCAACAAGCACTGCGTCGTGCAGGTATCACAATGAATACCTCGTATGTGCATTACGGTAACTTTACTTTTGAAGCAGGTGCGGCAGCCATCGCCCAACTGCTTTCTCTTGCTTCTCCACCAACCGCGGTCTTCTGTCATAATGACGTAATGGCGATTGGTGCAATTCAGAAAGCCAAGCAAATGGGGTTTCGCATTCCTCAAGATATTTCAATTATGGGCTTTGATGATATTGAGTTCTCTCAATATTGTGATCCCCCTTTAACGACTATATCTCAACCTCGTTATGAGATTGGCCGCCAATCGATGATAATGCTTTTAGATTTATTAAAGGGTCATGATGTACGTTCAGGCTCTCGTCTACTTGAATCTTCTTTAGTGCTTAGAGCGAGTACGGCACCCCCAAAAAGCCGTTAACGTAAAGACAAGAATTAATAAGAAGAAAAAGAATAAAACACTAAAGTCACTACTATCAATAGAACTATTTGTTCAAATAGTGACTTTTTACGTACTTTTTTACACAAGTGCTGGTATGCATTCATACAACTGATTACCATGACGTATTCTCTCTGTAATTCTGTATAAAGTAAAAGTATTGTGGCCAATAAAGATTATGTAAAACGTGGACGCTCTCCTAAGAAAGCGACAAAGAAACCAGCCAAGAAAAAAGGGGCTAAACAACCTGCATCGAGTGGATCAACTCCATGGAAAGCGGTTGCTGTTGCTACTCTATTAGTCGCGGTGTTTGGTTATGCCCTTTACTTTCTAAATGACTCTCCTACACCAGAAACTAAATCAACGGTGACCGAAGTTATTCCAGTTAAAGCTAAAAAGAAATCTAACACGGAAGAGATCCCTCCAATGCCAGAAGAGCAATGGAGTTATATGGATGAACTGCCAAATAAAGAAATTGAAGTTAAACAAAAAGAACTGAAAGTTTCTGAAATCCCTTACATCATGCAATGTGGCGCTTATAAAAATCGCTCACAAGCCGAAGAACGTAAAATGAACATCGCGTTCCAAGGACTAACCTCTACAGTTAGACATGCAGAAGGCAGTAGCTGGTTTAAAGTGGTTTTAGGTCCGTATAAATTTAAGCGTGATGCTGAAAAAGATCGCCATAAATTACAACGAGCTAAAATAGAGCCATGCGCTATCTGGAAAGATCAGTAGCCCTCAGCATAAAAAGTCGTAATAACATCACACATTTCCCAAAAGGAGCACATCAAGTGCTCCTTTTTCTATTCTCCTCATCTTGAAAACCAACATCATCCCCCCCATTACAATAGTAATAATCATAAAGATTAATGTAAGAGTCTCACTAAATTACATCATCGAATAAGAGGTTTTACTCGTGACTACAATAGTTTCTGTACGCCGTGAAGGCAAAGTCGTGGTTGCTGGCGATGGCCAAGCATCTCAAGGTGATATGATCGCAAAAGGTAACGTAAAAAAAGTACGTCGCCTTTACAATGATTCCGTTTTAGTTGGCTTTGCTGGTAGCACTGCTGATGCATTCATTCTGTTTGACCTGTGTGAACGAAAGCTAGAAATGCACCAAGGTAATTTGACTAAAGCTGCCGTTGAACTCGCTAAAGAATGGCGTAGTGACCGAGCCTTACGCCGCCTTGAAGCGATGTTAATCGTTGCAGATAAAACAACGTCTCTAATCATCAGCGGTACGGGTGATTTAATCAATGCGGATAATGACCTTCTTACCATTGGTTCTGGTGGTTATTTTGCTCGCTCTGCAGCGACTGCATTACTAGAAAACACTGATTTAGATGCACGTGAAATTGCCACAAAAGCATTGACGATTGCGGGCGATATTGATGTCTACACTAACCATAATCATACCATTGAAGAACTGAACGTTTAACGATAAATAATAAGGAATACCCATGTCTGAGATGACTCCTCGTGAAATCGTACACGAACTAGATAGCCATATTATTGGTCAAGATAAAGCAAAACGTTCAGTGGCAATCGCACTGCGTAACCGCTGGCGTCGTATGCAACTTAACCCTGAGTTGCGTGCTGAAGTAACCCCAAAAAATATTTTAATGATCGGACCAACGGGTGTTGGTAAAACCGAAATTGCCCGTCGTTTAGCTAAATTAGCAAACGCGCCTTTCATAAAAGTAGAAGCCACAAAATTCACCGAAGTGGGTTACGTAGGCAAAGAAGTCGACAGCATTATTCGTGACTTAACTGACGTGGCAATAAAAATGACACATCAGCAAGCGGTAGAAAAAGTAAAATTCCGTGCTGAAGAACAAGCTGAAGATCGTATTCTCGATATTTTATTACCACCGGCTCGTGATGCATGGGGTAAAAATGAAGAAAGCGATAATGACTCAGGCACTCGCCAATCTTTCCGTAAAAAATTACGTGAAGGTAAGCTAGATGACAAAGAAATCGAAGTGGATGTTGCGGCTCCTCAAGTTGGCGTAGAAATCATGGCTCCTCCTGGTATGGAAGAGATGACAAACCAACTTCAAGGTATGTTCCAAAATCTATCTGGTGGTGAAACAACTAAAAAGCGTAAGATGAAAATTAAAGATGCGCTTAAAGCCCTATCTGAAGAAGAAGGCGCTAAATTAGTTAACCCTGAAGAATTAAAAGAACAAGCGATTTTCAACGTAGAAAACCACGGTATCGTCTTTATTGATGAGATAGATAAAATCTGTAAAGGGTCTAACTCCCAGTCTGGTGACGTATCTCGTGAAGGTGTGCAACGTGACCTACTTCCATTAGTTGAAGGCAGCACAGTAAGCACTAAGCACGGTATGGTAAAAACAGATCACATGTTATTTATCACTTCAGGTGCATTCCAAATGGCTAAGCCATCGGACCTTATCCCTGAACTACAAGGTCGCTTACCAATTCGTGTTGAACTTGAAGCATTAACTGCGAATGATTTTAAACGTATTCTTACCGAACCAAATGCATCGTTAACAGAGCAATACATCGCTTTATTAGCAACAGAAAATGTTAATCTTGAGTTTACTGAAGATGGCATTACTCGTATTGCAGAATCCGCATTCCAAGTAAATGAAAGCACAGAAAACATTGGCGCACGTCGTCTGCACACCGTGATGGAACGCCTAATGGAAGAGATCTCTTATGACGCATCCGAAAAAGATGGCGAGAGCCTAACGGTAGATGCCGCTTACGTAACATCTCGCTTAGGTGATCTGATTGCTAATGAAGATCTAAGTCGTTTCATTCTATAATTGACGACGAATACTAATTCCAGTAATTATCTGTTCATTATTACTGGTTAAACAATAGTTAAAAATAAAGCCTCATACATCAAAATGTATGAGGCTTTTTCTTTGGAAAAAATAATCTAAGCAATCACTTCCCAAGAATGTGTCATCTCAATGCCTTCACCTAGCATTAAACACACAGAACAATATTTCTGTAATGAATCAGCAGTGACTCGCTCAACCACCTTAGGATCGAGATTATCTCCACTCACTTCAAAGTGAATGTTAATATGAGTAAACAACTTCGGCGCGGTTTCACGACGATCACTTGATAGCTTTGCAACGCAACCAAGTACGGCTTGATTTGCTGATTTTAGACCATCAACAACATCAACAGAACTGCATCCACCGGCAGCCATTAACACTAATTCCATTGGGCTTGGTGCTTTTTCTCCACCATTACCATCCATTACAACAGAGTGACCAGATTGAGATTGACCTAAGAAAGTAAATCCATCAATCCATTTAACTTCAGCGTTCATAAAAGCCTCTTTACTACATAAAAGGAAAACTCGTGATCCATTTCACGAAACTGTGCCCTTGGTCGCACATTTCATACGATCAAAGTCAAGAAATCAACGGCGAAACAGGGTATGATTTTATCAATTATCCCAACGAACATGCAGCCTTGTTCCGATAACCATATTGTATAGGCCAAACTGATATTTGGCTCAGTTATTTTAAAATGGACATCGCCTACTTGGCAAACGCAGAGGAAGTATAAAAGTATGGTTCTAGGTAAACCTCAGACAGACCCAACATTAGAGTGGTTCTTATCTCATTGTCACATTCATAAGTACCCATCAAAAAGTACTTTGATTCACGCGGGTGAAAAAGCTGAGACTCTTTACTACATCGTAAAAGGTTCTGTTGCTGTACTAATTAAAGATGAAGAAGGAAAGGAAATGATCCTTTCTTACCTAAACCAAGGTGACTTCATTGGTGAACTTGGCTTGTTTGAAGAAGGTCAAGAACGTTCAGCATGGGTTCGTGCAAAAAGCCCTTGTGAAGTTGCTGAGATTTCATTTAAGAAATTCCGTCAACTTATCCAAGTAAATCCAGATATTCTGATGCGTCTTTCTGCTCAAATGGCAACTCGTCTACAAATCACTAGCCAAAAAGTGGGTGATTTAGCATTCTTAGACGTTACAGGCCGTATCGCTCAGACTCTACTGAATCTAGCTAAACAACCAGATGCGATGACTCACCCAGATGGCATGCAAATTAAGATCACTCGTCAAGAGATCGGTCAAATTGTAGGTTGTTCACGTGAAACTGTTGGCCGTATCTTGAAGATGCTTGAAGAGCAAAACTTGATCTCTGCACACGGTAAAACAATTGTAGTTTACGGTACTCGTTAATTTAACGCTTATCTTAAACGAATAAAAACGCAGCCCTTGAGCTGCGTTTTTTTATGCCTAAATTTTAGAATTAACTGTCTGTGCTTTCAAAAATTTTATCAGCAGATGCAGCGACAAATCCTGTATATATCTTCCCACTTGGCAACGTATATCGCTTAGCAAACTCATAAAATCCACCAGGAATTTCAAACTCACCCTCCGTAAAATTCACTTTCACTTTATCCGCCATTGTTGATGACTGTTCTAAGTAAACCTCAGGAGAGCCTTTCACTTCACCACCCACTTCGTTCATTGCAAAACCTGCATCACGTAAGTGTTGGTTCACATCAACCACTTCAGAGAACGCTTCAAGCTGATTAACGTAAACCGTAAAGTGATTAGCGCCATAACCATGAGCCGCTAACCAAGAAGCGTACTCACTTTCCTTCGCTAATACTTGATAGTCTTCGAAACTTAATGTCCAAGGCCTACCGGAAGAAAGAAAATCACTGGTGGCAAAATAGTGGGCTGGTACTTGTTCAACCAAGCCATGAATAATGTCCTGTATTTCAGGTGATAACTCTTCTACTAATAATTCACTAATAAAAACGAGTGGCGCATTAGGATCTGGGTGCTCAAAATGCTGCGCTTTCAGTTTTTTAGCTTCAAAGTCATAAATCTCACACGCTTTATAGCCTATTGCTAAAAATGGTGCAGCAAGAGTCTGTAATCCAACTTTAGGTAAATTAAACGTACGTAGCGCAATATGATCGTTAATCAGTTCATCGTTATTAGACAGTAATTGATGCACCTTCCCAGCAGATGGGGATAAGCGCGCAATATAATCTTTCCACAATGACGAAAATAAAGAATTTACATTATTCATGTTTATCGCCTCTTATAGAGTTAAACCCGGAGAGAGTTGTGCAGGTATTTCACATGCATCGCCTTCCATTGATGCCATTGGATATGCACAGTAATCCGCTGCGTAATACGCACTTGGTTTCATATTGCCAGAGGCACCCGGACCACCAAATGGCGCGTCACCACTTGCTCCCGTCAATTGACGGTTACGATTTACAATACCAGCACGAATATGCTCTACAAAATATTCCCACTCACTGTCATCCGTGGAAACAAGGCCTGCCGATAATCCATAACAAGTGTCATTAGCAAGCTTTACGGCTTCTTCTAATGTCTCGTAACGCACCACTTGCAGTAATGGTCCAAAGTATTCTTCATCTGGTAATTCAGCAACGTTAGTCGCGTCAATAATACCCGGTGAAACAAAGGCATGACCTAAGCTTTTGGCTTCAAGTAAAGACTCTCCACCCAAAGCTTGTAAATTCTTCTGAGCATTGAGAATAAACTCTGCTGCTGCGACTGATATTTGCGATCCCATAAACGGAGCGTTATCAGCAAACGGTTGGTCAACAACGATGCTTTTTGCCACCTCAACAAGGCGAACTAACAACTCATCGCCTGCTTTTCCAATAGGGACATATAAGCGACGCGCACACGTACAACGTTGACCCGCACTAATGAATGCCGATTGAATAATGGTGTAAACTGCCGCTTCTTGGTCGCCAAAATCTTTTGAAATAACCATCGGATTATTACCGCCCATTTCTAGAGCCAGCATTTTTCCGGTGTCTCCTGAAAATTGGCGATGCAGGATATGTCCAGTATTCGCACTACCGGTAAATAACAGGCCATCAATACCTTTAGCTCCCGCTAGCGCTTCACCCGTTGAACGAGCACCTTGTACTAGGTTAATCACACCATTTGGCAAGCCTGCTTGTTGCCATAATTTCATGACGACTTCACTGGTCCATGGCGTTTGCTCTGAGGGTTTTAGCACGACAGTATTACCTGCTAGCAGTGCAGGAACAATATGACCATTAGGAAGGTGTCCTGGGAAGTTGTACGGCCCAAAGACAGCCATAACACCTAAAGGTCGATGTCTAAGTACAATTTTATTTCCAGCAGCTTCACGCTCTTTATAGGGCGTCCTTTCATGATAAGCACGGATAGAAATTGCGATCTTACCCACCATTGCGCCCGCTTCTGTTTTAGTTTCCCAGAATGGCTTACCCGTTTCTTTCGCTATCACTTCTGCTATCAGATCAGTATTCTCTTTCACTAATTCTGCAAAACGCTCAACGATTGCTTGGCGTGCTTCAAAAGGCTGTTTTTTCCACTCAATAAAGGCATGACGTGCAGCACTGACCGCTGACTCAACCTGAGCTTTGGTTGCGCTGTCTCCTTCCCACACTACTTCACTGTTGTACGGGCTTACTGATTGTATTGTTTCACCATTACCTGAAACCCAATCCCCTGCAATCCAATGTGTCATATCCTTTGTCCTCTATTGAGCTAATAAACGTACGTAATCACCCACATTAACTTGTAAAGCCGTTGCTGCTTCTTGTGTTAAATGAACGGTATCAGTCGCTTTATCATAAGCGGCGGTGGTTGCTGTTGCTCTGAAATTCTCAAACGATGTATTTGAAATTAAATACTGTTGTGAGCTGTTATGTTCAGTAATAATTACTTTAGCTTTAAATGAATTTTTCACTGATTCAATGCTGCGTAAATCACATTCAACCGTCGGGCCAGCATCAAAAATATCGACATAACCACGACAACGAAAACCTTCATTCTCTAATAGTTTTAATGCGGGTTTTGTATTGTCATGAACCTTACCAATAACTTCCTGTGCTTCTTTACTTAATAAATTAACGTAAATCGGTAACTTAGGCATAAGATCGGCAATAAAGCCTTTATAACCAATACCTGTTAGGTAATCAGCTTCCGTAAAGTCGATAGAAAAAAAATGCGTCTGTAGCCACTTCCAAAATGGCGACTCTCCTTCCTTGTCTGACACACCACGCATCTCTGCAAAAATGGTGTCAGAAAAACGATGGGGGTGCTCGGCCATCATTAAAAATCTAGCTTTAGACATTAAGCGACCATTAAGACCTTCACGAAATTCAGGACGTAAGAAAAGCGTGCAAATCTCAGTACTACCCGTGTAGTTACTACCAAAAGTCAGCACTTTAACCACATTATTCACATTGAGTTTTCTTGAAAAATGAACGACTTTACTGATGTGATAATTATAAAAGGGAGAATCTAAACCAACCGCAGCTTCAATTCCTGTGGTACCAGTAACCTCACCAGAAACTGAATCTTCACCAACCATTAAATAGCCTTCCGTTCCAGGGGCTTGGACCTCTTTTTGAAAACTACCAATAGAATGATCTATTCGATTTCGTAATTGTTCTTCATTCACTGGTAACGATGTAAAACCATGTCCTGATTCTACTGCACACTGGTGAAGTGCAGGATAATCTTCCTGAGTGATAGGACGAATAACAAGCATCAATATTCCCTCCGATGCGATGTTTCATAGGCGGTGCTAAGTCCAATAAATATAACTTCAAGGCTATCTATTGGAATAAACACGGTAGAGTATTGCGTTGATTTTTAGATAGATAAAAAGAGGGCCACTCAAACGCCTGAGTTGCCCAAATTCCTGTTTGTATCTATTTTTCTAATGATGAAAGCGCTTTATCTAAACGTTCAAATCCTAAATCTACGTCTTCTTTTGTAATAACAAGAGAGGGAGTAAAACGAACCACATTGACACCAGCAACAAGTACCATTAAACCTTGCTCTCCAGCGGCAACAAGAACATCACGAGCACGGCCTTGCCACGCTTCATTTAATGCAGCACCAAGTAATAGGCCTTTGCCTCGAATTTCGGCAAACATATCGTATTTTGTATTTAAGGTTTCTAGTCCATCACGGAACCATTGCTCCCGTTCTTTTACGCCTGCCAATGTTTCAGGTTTTGATACCTCTTCAACAACGGCTTCAGCAACAGCGCACGCTAACGGATTACCGCCATACGTTGAGCCGTGAGTACCCACTTTTAAATGCTGAGCCAATTCTGTCGTTGTCAGCATGGCACCAATAGGGAAACCACCACCTAACGATTTTGCTGTGCTTAAAATATCAGGCGTAACCCCTAAACCTTGATAAGCATAAAAGTCGCCCGTACGACCGTTTCCGGTTTGTACTTCATCAAAGATAAGCAGCGCGTTGTATTTATCACACAGGGCTCTCACGCCTTCCACAAATTCAGTAGTTGGTGAAATAAGCCCCCCCTCACCTTGCAGTGGTTCCATCATGATCGCACAGGTTTTTTCCGACATGTGCGCTTCAAGTTCTTCTAAATTATTGTATTCAAGATGAGAAATATCACCTGGTTTAGGGCCAAAACCATCAGAATACGCAGCTTGTCCACCAACCGTTACCGTAAAGAAAGTTCGACCATGGAAGCCTTGTTTAAAAGCAATAATTTCACTTTTTTCTGCGCCGTGAACATCAACCGCCCAACGACGAGCAAGCTTCAATGCCGCTTCATTCGCTTCTGCACCAGAGTTAGCAAAAAATACTTTTTCAGCAAACGATACTTCTGTTAGCTTTTTCGCTAAACGAATCGCGGGCTCATTGGTCATCACATTACTTAAATGCCACAACTGTTGAGATTGCTCTTGCAGTGCAGTGACCATTACAGGATGACAATGACCAAGACAGCTCACTGCGATACCACCAGCAAAATCAACGTATTCTTTACCGGCTTGATCCCACACTCGTGCACCTTTCCCTTTCACTGGAATGACTTCCATCGGGTTATAGCAAGGTACCATTACATCATTAAAATCTTTACGTTCGACTTTTGAATTGGTCGTCATCACATTTTCCTTCTGCGTATGCCGTTTTTCAGCATAGTATTTACAAATCATTAACCTTTTCAATAGCACAAAATTCTTTTTTTGAACTAAAAAAGTTCCATTATCTATTGAGAAGTGACTGATAATTCAGTTTATTAGAATGGTTATGAAATAAAGCTATAGCAGGTGAGTAGATAAGTAAACGAATTTATAAGAATAGAAGACACAAAGTTTATGCATAAATCTTCATATAAATAAGCAGAAAAAAAGACGAAAGAAAAAGTAAGAAGAGTGAACTAGATCGCTATGGATATGAGAACTCATTACAGATCATTAACTAAAGAATAGTCTAAAAGTTTCATATTAATTCACTTGTATAAATTTAAAATCTAAAAATGCAACAGGTATTTATGAAGCAATATCAAAATATCCAAAAAAAAGAATTCTCAAAAGTTATAACTAAGATCAAAAATATAAGGATTAGTTATATTAATTAAGAGCCTAATATGAAAAAGACTATATTAGCAACACTTGTTGCTGGAGCATTCATCAGCCACTCGGTTGTTGCTCAAGTTGAAACATTGCCATCGTTAGAAGTTCAAACCCGTGCTGTTATCGAGAAAATACATCAACTTGCTTTAGATCCTAAAAATATTATTCAACGTGAAGATCGGCGCTATGTGACATTCAAAGGCAAAGAGTATCAACTCAACTTTGAAAACTACCCGATGTTTCCATTGAATGATGCCCAAGGCAGCTACAGTAATGCGTTTCCTTTCATCGATACGGATTGGGAAATTGTATCTGAACGTGCTGGTTTTTACCTGATCCACCGTGAGTCGGGTGTGCTGAATGACGACGAGACCGGGTGTTACCTAAAATATTTCCCTGCCAGCCGCAGTTCACCCGCTTTACCGGATGGGTCTTACCTTTGGAAATATGCCATGGAACACGCGGTCGTGAGCAGCGATTGTGGTGAGCTGACAATACCGACATTGAGTGCGTTACGTAGCGAATCGTTGTCGGACGTGGGTGTAGGATTGGCATGGGATGCGGCGTCTGACGCCGAATTTGATCTTGCCTTCACCGTGTACCCAGAAGGTGAGTCCTCTATCACCACGCATTACCGCAAGGTAACGTCTAGTTTTTATATCGGGGATTTAAGCCCGAATACCAAATACGATGTCGAGATCACGTCGTGCAATACACTGGGGTGTGACACTCAATCTTTTACCTTTACCACGTTACCGTCACGCCTGAGCTACAACGATAGCCGCAAAGCACAGAACCACCTGAGCGGAAACCTGCGTGCACACGTGAATTTTGCCCAAACTCACACCAGTGTGACGCCGAATACGAATGACGCGATCAATCACCCGAACCTTGTGGTTGGGCGTGAAGCGCTATTATTGGTGACCCCTCAACAGCCTCGAGTGCATCAACTGTGGGTCGATGTTGCCATCGAAGGTGCACCTGTCGGGCGTTTTGCGTTGAATCCACCAAGTGCATTGCCAGACACGGATCAGCCGGATAATGGCCACAGCAAAGTGGTGTACTCCCACCATGCGTGGAGCCTGCCGTTACTGTGGGACTGGATGACGCCAGGGTTGTCACTCACCTTGACGGATAACTTAGGCCGAGAAGGCGTGCTGACCCAAGATGATCTTGTGTTCGCTGGCGCACCCGAGTTGGTGATCCAGAATATTGATATTGGTATGTTGACCGAGCCGCGAGATCGTTACGATATGATCAATGACATGGCCAAACTGTCAACCGACTACTTCCAAAAAATTCCGGTATCTAAATTGGTGATGGCGGATTACACCCCGTTGCACCTAAGAAAAGTCACACTGCCTAACGGCAAGGTGTACACCAAAGCCAGTGAAGACGGCAATCCGAGTTGGCACGGTGGCGACATGCGTGAATATGTCGGCAAACGTTTAGTGTCACTGGGGATCAACAATGCCAACTTTGGCCGTGTTGATGCCGCAGGCGGTGATATTAGCTGGCCGCGTCCGTTTTTCCACATTACGGCTCACAACAGCCAAGGTCGCTACCTGTACAAAGAAAAAGACAGCGACGGCAATGAAACCGGTGTCGTGACCTCTAAAATTGTTAACCACGGCGGCAGCGGCGGGGGCGGTATCGTCACGCTCACCAGTACACGCGGTAACGAATGGTCTCATGAACTGGGTCATAACTTTGGCCGTGGTCACAATCCACAGAACGCATCAATTCATGACATGAAATCCGGCTGGGGCTGGGATGTTCGCTACAACCGCTTTATTGGCAACCTTCACTGGAAGGATGCGGCTATCACGGTTGAAAACCCGACCAGTGGTGAGTCAGTACCACCGTTTGCCAATGAATTCCGCTTTATGCGTGAAGCCATGGGGGGCGGTGAAAATCCACTGACCGGATTGATCAGTAATTACACCTTAGAACACCCGATTGCCGCGCGTGTAACGCAAGACCATTTGAACACGTCAAGCAACGTGGACATGAACAGCTCGACCGGTTTCTCTCGTTGGGATGCAGAAGCACAGCGTTATGTTGAATCTGACACGGGCTATGCGAAACCAGAACAGCAAGGCGTACCAGTGATCACTGTGCTGGGTATTTATGACCCATTAACGGAGAACGCTAGCCAGATTTACCCACTGATTTACTCTAACTATGGCAACATTTTCGCCTTGCCTGCGCCGAGCCCTATCAAGCCGACACTCGAAGGTTGGCAGCACGTGGCTAACCTGACGGAAGGCGATCGTCACAACACGGCATGGCAGACCATGAAAGTCGATGGTGAATGGTTACCGCTGTGTCAGTTCAGTTACACCAACCAGCAAGGTGACACGGCAAACTTTGTTGGTTATGAAAATGCAGCGGCGCAAATTTGTCAGGTGACGGCAGAAATGTACTGGCTTGTTGATGGCACACGCGAAGTGCCGACCTCCGCACCGCATGACTACCAGTTATTGTCGGGGAAAGGCGAACTGGCGGGAAACGTGGCGTATGTGCCAACCCCTGAACTGGGTGAGCAAGCCGTGTGTGCTTTGGACAAAGCGGGAACATCGCATGATGGTGCCGGTTTCTATGCCGATGGCAAGTGTAAGCAGATCGACGGCGTGAAACACACCAATGGTGCAGCGTGGGCCTATGCGGGTCACCAAGGTGACATAACACAATATACTTTGACATCACAAAAACAGTGTCAGCTTGAAGTGGTCGGCGAAGACGGTTCACTGGACGTGATTGCGCTAAACGACACGCGTCATAACAGCCGTGAAAGTAATAAGTTCCACGTTAACCTACCGATGGATAACCACCCAGCGCGTATTTCCCTGACGTGTACGTCGGGCAATGGCGACATCACAATGTTGGATGCACAAGATACACCACGTAACCCAGCGGTAGACGCGTTGAAAGGGCCAATCATCATTGGTCAGGACTACGGTTACCAAGGGTTTGAAAGTGACATGCCTGAAGGTTGGTTCACGCACACAGAAAACTTTGATCCTACCGCATTAAGCGCTAACGACAAGAGCGTATTGGCAACATTGCGTGTGGGCGACGAAACACCGAACGTGTGTCGTTTCCCAATGCTTGTGAATGGCATTGAAAAAACACTGCATGGCTATGTAGATGTGCTGAGCGGCGGGAATTACCAGTGTACGGGTGGCGATGACATTACAGTGCGCGATGCGGCTGGTGAGCGTCCTTTGCTGTCTGAGATGAACCAGTTTGAGTGGCTATCACTGAATAATCGCCATGACGTGGGTACGGCGATCAAGGCAACCAAAAACAGCGATGCCAACCTGTGTAGTTTGAACAGAGGCGGCGAATGGTACGGTGCTGGCTTTATCAATGCGTCAGGCCAGTGTACTCAAGAACCAGAAGTGTACTGGTCGAACGGCAACCGTTGGATCTTCTCCAATGGTTATGTACGATATACTAATCAATAAATACATTAATACTTAATAAAAAGACCTCTTTGTGAGGTCTTTATTTTTATATAGGAAAATCGATAAATATCGTTTAATACTTCCTCTGATTAAGTTCGAAAGAAAATTATTTATTAATAAAATTAGCTAGGATATCGTGACCTTGCTCTGTCATTATCGATTCAGGATGAAATTGTACCGCTTCAATCGGCAGCGTTTTATGGCAAAACCCCATGATCTCATTCATTTCTCCCGCTTCATTTTCTGTCCATGCAGTAACTTCAAAGCATGAAGGTAATGTCTCAGCTTTAACCACTAATGAGTGGTAACGAGTGACGGTAAGAGGATTATTCAGCCCTTTAAATACGCTCTGGTTGGTATGGATTATTGGCGATGTTTTTCCATGCATCACTTTTTTAGCACGCACTACATCACCACCAAACACTTGAGCAATGGCTTGATGACCTAAACACACGCCAAGGATTGGTAATTTCCCTGCGAAATATTCAATGGCTTGCAAAGAAATACCAGCCTCGTTAGGAGTACAAGGGCCAGGAGAGATAACTAAGTGGGATGGGTTAAGTGCTTCAATGCCTTCAATGTCAATTTCATCATTACGAACTACTTTTACCTCAGCACCTAATTCATAGAAATACTGATATAAGTTATAGGTAAACGAATCATAATTGTCGATCATTAACAGCATAAAAACTACTTAAGAAGATGAATAAGAAATAAAAATTGCCCGTAAGGAAACCCTACGAGCAATCTATTTTATCAGAGCGACAGACTATGGGCGAGTAACAAAACCAACCGCTTCAAACGCTTTTTTCAATGTAATTGCTGCGCGCTCAGAGGCTTTCTCTGCACCCGCTTTCATTACAGAATCCATATAGGCACGATCTTCACGAATACGCTTGTATTCAGATTGAATCGGCTCAAGCATAGTCACAATTGCTTCACCAACGTCTTTCTTGAATGGACCGTACATTTCAACACCTTGGTATTGAGCTTCGATCTCTTCAAACGTTTTGCCTGATGCCGCAGAGTACAGACCCATAAGGTTTGAAATACCCGCTTTATTTTCCCAATCATGAGCAATACGCGGTGGCATTTCTGCATCTGTTTGTGCTTTATTAATCTTCTTAAGAATCGACTTAGGATCTTCTAGCAGCGTAATAACGTTCTTACGGTTATCGTCTGATTTAGACATTTTCTTCGTCGCATCTTGCAGGCTCATTACACGCGCATTCACTTGTGGGATGTACGGTTCTGGCACGGTAAATAATGGCGCTTCAGGGCTGTAGATATTGTTAAAACGGTTGGCAATATCACGCGCTAATTCTAAATGTTGCTTTTGATCACTACCTACAGGCACTTGATGTGCGCCATAAAGTAAAATATCTGCCGCCATTAATACTGGGTAATCAAACAAACCTACGTTAATGTCATTTGCATAACGCTTTGATTTATCTTTGAATTGAGTCATACGATTCAATTCACCCATTTGAGTGTAACAGTTAAGAAGCCAACCAAGTTGAGCATGCTCTGGTACGTGCGACTGAACAAATAGCGTGCTCTTCTTTGGATCAACACCAACCGCTAGACAAATTGCCAGTGCATCGAGTGTTGCTTCATGAAGCGCTTTAGGATCTTGACGAACCGTAATTGCATGAAGGTCTACTACACAATACTGACAATCATAATCGTCTTGCATCTGTTGCCATTGACGTAGAGCACCCAAGTAGTTACCTATACTTAGTTCACCTGATGGTTGAACACCACTTAATACGATGGGCTTGCTCATGGTTATGATTCCTTGTTTAACTGTAAAATTAAATGATCCTCGATGGGATCATTTAATGGTTATTCTATTGTATTGATAGTCTTTATTTGTACTTATCAATGAATACTATCTTGCCACACTCATCACGGCTAATAAATGATTAAATTCATCACTTACTACATCTGGCTTACTGTCTGCTATTGGCTCGCCATGGTTATAGCCATAAGTCAGGCCAAAGCTATAACAACCCGCCGCTTGTGCCGCTTGAATATCATTTCTTGAGTCACCCACCATCAACATCTCAGAAGCGCTTAATTGATGCTTATCGAGTAACCAATTTAGTGCAAATGGGTTTGGTTTTTTCTCAATGAAGGTATCGCCACCAATGACATCAACAAATAGATGAGCAAGTTGGTGTTGCTCCAATAATTCAGGTACAAATTGAGCGGGTTTATTAGTAACAAGAGTCAATGTATACCCTTGTTGATGAAGCGCTTCTAGTGTCTCTTTTACCTTTGGATATAAGTGACTTAACTTATGCCCACCATCATGATAATGATGATCTAAACGAGCACGAGCTTGCTTAATCAATTCAGGGGATAGCCCTTGTTGCACTGTGACACTTTGGCTTAGAGCACGAGAAACAAGAACATCAGCACCGTTACCAATCCAATGAGACGCTTGTTCTAGCGTTACTCTTGGGTAACCAACATCTTGCATAGCAAGGTCAACCGCACGAGCTAAGTCTGGAACGCTATCAAGCAGCGTCCCATCCAAATCAAAGGCGATCAGTTTGATGTTTTCAAACATGATTCTTAGTTACCTTTCACTTTTGCTAATTCAGCGCGCATTTCATCAATCACTTCTTTGTAGTTTGGTTGATTGAAAATAGCAGAGCCTGCAACAAACATATCCGCACCCGCTTCTGCGATTTCACGAATATTATCTACTTTTACGCCACCGTCGATTTCAAGACGAATATTACGACCTGATTCATCGATCAATTTACGCACCGCACGCAACTTATCTAGTGTATGAGGAATGAATGATTGACCACCAAAACCTGGATTAACAGACATAAGTAAGATCATATCTACTTTATCCATAATGTAATCAAGGCAAGATAATGGCGTTGCTGGGTTTAATACAACACCAGCCTGACAGCCGTTTTCTTTAATTAACTGAAGAGTGCGATCAACATGTTCTGATGCTTCCACATGGAAAGTGATCATGGTTGCGCCAGCTTTAGCAAACTCAGGAACGATACTATCTACTGGTTTCACCATTAAGTGAACATCAATAGGGGCCGTAATACCGTAGTCACGTAATGCTTTACAGATAGGAGCGCCAAACGTTAGGTTTGGTACATAATGGTTATCCATTACATCAAAGTGAACGACATCAGCACCTGACGCTAATACTTTTTCAACGTCTTCACCAAGACGTGCAAAATCAGCAGAGAGAATAGATGGTGCAATCAAAAAATCTTTCATGTTGAGCCTCAGGTTAATTATTTTATTATCTAAATACGGCTATGACGATATAGCGCAATCGATTAACTCGACCGCGCAATTCTACCTGATAATTTTAAACCTGTCTTAGAACAGTTAATCTTTCGAGCGGATTTTTGAAGAGAATTATTCTATTTACTCAGTGCATTTAGGGGCGTGAAATAATGCCATAAGCTCATCAACTTTATTACGGCCAGCGCCATTGCGACTAATCGTTCGTTTTACTTTAATCGTATTCAGCGTTGCACCAAGATACAAACGACGAGTTAATATCGTGTCATGGTTTGAGATAAGCACTGGAATATCTCGTTCAAATGCCGCTTTTTCTGCTACATCAGCCAGAGCTGCTTGATCATCTAAAGAGAAACCATTTCCTGCATATGAGGTAAAGTTTGCTGTTGTTGATAATGGCGCATAAGGTGGATCACAATAAATTACACAGCCTTTACGAGCACGTTTAAAGGTTTCTAAATACCCTTCACACACAAACGTTGCTTTCTTTGCTTTTTCAGCAAAAAAATACATTTCTTTTTCAGGGAAATAGGGTTTTTTATATGAGCCAAAAGGAACGTTAAAGCCGCCTTTTTTATTGTAACGACATAAACCATTAAAACCATGGCGATTCATATACAAGAAAAGCAAAGAACGACGATAAGTATCTGTGCATTGATTAAACTCAATACGTAAATCTAGATACACTTCTTTTTGATTATATTCAGGTTGAAATAATACACGAACATCTTCAACAAAACGCTCAGGATCATCTTTAAGGTGATTATAAAGATTGATTAAATCAGGATTAATATCGGCAAGAAGATAATGATCGTAATTTGTATTTAAAAATACTGAACCTGCACCAACAAACGGTTCGATCAGTTTTCTAGCATCGGGAAGATGGCGTTGAATTTCTTCTACCAGGCTATATTTACCGCCAGCCCACTTGAGAAATGCACGATGCTTTTTCATACGTCTTTTACGCCTTTTTACCTTAGTTCAGAAAGCGGGGGATTGTACCCTATTTTTTTACTAGGGTCTGTTTATCTTATCTCTTATTTTACGGAATCAATTTCACGGTGTACTTGAACTAAAGATTTAGCCCAAGGCCCTAATGCCTGAACCGAATTTGGTAAAGTCTGTACAGCACCACGCGCAGATGAAATTGAAGCATAATCACCAAAAGTGACAATATACCAAATAGACCCATTTCGAAGCGTTTGATAAGTACGAGTCAATTGTCCAATTTGATGCTCTTCTAAGAACTCTTGTACGGCTTCTTCATTCGTTAACGCTGCTAATTGTAAAAGATAGCGTTTATCTGAAATGGTCATTAGTTCTTTATTTGCCAGAGTAAAAGCATCCGCTTGCGCTAATTCATTTGTTAACGCCGAATGTTCTTGAATTTCACTTGTAGGCATAACTTCATCAACTGAAATTGGGTTCGGTTCTTCTTGTTCATCCAGTGTCAAATCCGATTCATTAATTAATGAATCAACCAACTCAGAAGGAACGACAACTCGCTTACCTTCTTCTACCGTTGTTTCGGCAATCACTGGTGTATCAATTACATCTGGTGGAATAGAATGAGTGTCGTCTTCGGGCTCATTAACACCAACATCATCCAACGCGTCATCGACACTCAAAACTAGATTGTCATCCAACGCAGAAAAAGTAGGCTTTATTGATGATTGATTTAGCCACCAATACCCCGCTGTTGCACCTAATAATAAAATGGACGCTAACGCTAAAATCCGAACAGGAGACTGTGTTACAGAACGAATAATAACTCGACGTTCTTTTTTCTTTTCACCTAGCGAAATTAATTCAGCAGGTAAGCGCTCAGTTTTATCGACTAAATTACGAATGCGGATTTTATCTTCTCTACTTGGCGCAAAGCGGACGACCAGCATTTCAGAAAACGTTGTTGCTTCATCTTCACTTAATGGCGCTATATCAATATCAACAGGCTTATTGTCTTGTCCATAAGAAACACGAGACAATGCAGACGCTAACTTACCTGCTTCCGAAAATAACAAAACATTGATTTGCCAATTTGGCGTTGACTGAGCTCTCTGAACTAAGAGCCACAATTCACTAAGTAACTCAGGAGAAAGTAAGTGGGCATCATCAATAACTAAAACAAGATTGCATTTTTCTCCAGCTAACATTCTTTCAATACTATCAATTACAGTATCAAATTCATTAAATAGCGGATATTGCACAACCTGCTTTAAGATAATTCCGCGCTGTTGCTGTATTGATTGGCTTGGATGACATATCAACAGAGCTTGATTATTATCATCACTCCAATGTTCAAGATAACGTTGAGCAAGCCATGATTTTCCAGAGCCTTTAACCCCTTCAATATGCACTAAATTAGAACCAAATCGGGAGACAAATTGAATGCGTGATAACACATCAATTTGGCTTTCTAATTCCAATACAGTTAAATCATGGCCGATACTCATATTTTATGCCTTACATTGCTCTATCACATCAGCGAGAACGCGTTCAGAAACACCTGTTACGACCTCAGAGCTACCAATTGAAGTCGGGAGCACCAAACGTAACTTACCTGACAACACTTTCTTGTCACGCATCATGTGTTTCATAAATGCATTTACTGTCATTTCTTTTGGTGCTTTAAGAGGTAATTTCGCTTTTTTTAATAGATTACAAATACGATCTACATCATCTTGCGAGATTAACCCTTCTTTTTGAGCCGTCACCGCTGCCATTACTGTTCCAGCAGAAACTGCCTCACCATGAAGCCAATTACCGTAACCCATTTCAGCTTCAATAGCATGACCAAAAGTATGACCTAGGTTCAAGAGTGCGCGTATCCCAGACTCTTTTTCATCTTTAGCCACGACTTCCGCTTTGATTTGACAACAACGAGAAATAGCATATACCAACGCATCATGATCGAGTGCGTATAGCTTATCCATATTTTCATCAAGCCAATCAAAAAAATCACGGTCAATAATAATACCGTACTTAATCACTTCTGCCATTCCTGCTGCGAATTCACGCTCAGGCAATGTTTTTAAGCAATTAATATCAATAATCACCGCTTTAGGTTGATAAAACGCCCCAACCATATTTTTACCAAGCGGATGGTTTATTGCTGTTTTTCCACCAACGGACGAGTCTACTTGAGATAATAACGTTGTTGGCACTTGAATAAAGTCGACACCACGTTGATAACACGCGGAGGCGAAACCAACCACATCTCCAACAACACCACCACCTAATGCAACAATTGTCACATCTCGACTGTGATTTTCTTCTAATAAGAATGTCAGGATTTGATTGAACGTATCAAGATTTTTATATTGTTCACCATCGTCTAATTCAAGCAGTGATACTTGGCATTCAAACGTATGTAGAGTGTCGATGATTTGTTGAGCATATAACGGCGCCACCGTTACATTACTGATAACGACAACACGTTTTTTGGCAGGTATTACAGATGAAAAATGCGCCGGGTTGCAAAGCAACTCGGCGCCGATAGAGATGGGATAGCTACGTTCTGCTAAATCTACATGAATCGTTTCCATGATTCGTTCCCAGTATCTGTCTTATTAAATAACTTGAATTAACGCTCTTCAAGCATTTGGATGATTTGATTTGCAACTACTTTTGCACTTTGATCATCGGTGCGAACAACGTAATCAGACACTTCTTCATAAAGTGCATTACGTTCTTTCGCTAGCGCTTCTAACACTTCACGAGGTTCATCAGTTTGAAGCAACGGACGTTTTTTATCGCGTTGTGTGCGAGCTAATTGCTTCTCAATTGTAGTTTCAAGATATACAACGACACCACGAGCAGATAAACGATTACGACTCTCTTTACTAATAACAGAGCCACCACCCGTCGCAAGTACAATGCCTTGCTCTTGAGTTAAATCGTTAATTACACCTTCTTCACGTACACGGAATCCTTCTTCACCTTCTACGTCGAATACCCAAGCGATATCTGCGCCTGTACGTTCTTCGATTACCGTATCAGAATCAAGAAACTCCATATGAAGTTGCTGTGCTAAGTGTCTACCAATTGTACTTTTGCCGGCGCCCATTGGGCCAACAAGGAAAATATTTCGTTTTTCAGCCATTTTTTAGAAATTATGCAAAGTTCATTAACGACATTGCCAACAGTTGTCTCTTTTAACAGACATTCCCCTGTGGCACCATATTCCTCACAGATATTTCGTGATAAGACCAAAAATTATCTCAGTTAATAGCTAGTGATTGCAATAGCTAGATGAAAAGTTCAGCATAATTATTTTTTTTACGTACTATTTTCAACGTATTTTATCAGCTTAGGTTACGCTATCTCATTACTGTATAACGACTTTTGGCGTAACGAAGATTAATAATTCTTTTTTACCTATATTTTCTGAGCTACGACGAAATAACACACCGAGCAGGGGTAAATCACCTAACAATGGCACTTTCTCTACACTGTTTGATAATGAATGCTGATAAATACCACCTAAAACAACCGTTTCACCGTTATTAACTAATACCTGTGTTCCGATCCTTTGAGTGTCAATCGCAACAGCCTCTCCTGTGCCCGTTTTAACCACTTGTCCTGGTCTATCTTGGGTAACAACCAAATCAAGAACTAAACGGTTATCAGGCGTGATCTGCGGCGTCACCATTAGACTTAATACTGCCTTTTTAAACGATACAGATGTAGCACCACTAGAAGAAGCTTCTAGATAAGGAATTTCAGTACCTTGTTCAATGTAAGCAGGCTTCTTATTTGTTGTAATTAAACGAGGGCTTGAAATGATTTCAGCTTTAGATTCAGCCTGTAGTGCCGAAAGTTCTAAATCTAATAATAGATTAGACCCCAATTTAGCGACTTGAAAAGCAATACTTGAAGCCGCAGGATTTGCCAACCCTAAGTTAACATTTAAAAAATCATCAACAGGAAGACCGCCGCCATCATCACTACCACCATCATATAAGCCAACAGCAGCTAAATTACTTTCGATTGAACCACCTACAGTAGTGCTACCATTGGTGTTAGTAATGCCCCAACGGACTCCTAGCTCATCAAGATTACCTTCGTTAACCGTGACGATCCGAGCTTCAATCTGTACTTGTTTAATCGGAATATCAAGCGTATCGATAATATCTTTAATAACAACGATATTTTCAGGAAGATCTCGTAAAAGAAGTGAGTTAGTTCGCTCATCGACAGTAATACTACCTCGGCTTGAGAGCATAGTAATGTCCCCCTCGCCAACCAATAATTCAGCTATATCAGACGCTTTAGCGTACTTAATCGAAAGGATCTCAGATGAAAGCGAAGCTAATTCCGATGCCATTTGTGCTTGTTCTAAAACTTGCTTTTCTTGCGCATCAAGCTCTGATTTAGGAGCAATCAATACAACATTGCCTTCTACTCGTTTATCTAACCCTTTCACTTGCAAAATAATATCTAATACTTGTTGCCAAGGTACGCCGTCTAAACGCAAGGTTAGGTTTCCTGTAACGGTATCTGCAACAACTAGGTTAAAGTCATTATAATCTGCGATTAGCTGTAATACGTTTCGAACAGGAATATCTTGGAAATTGATCGAGATCGGCTTGCTATCGTCACCACCATTACTAATTTGGACACTTTTATCAACTTCAGGTTTCGATGAAATCACGACTTGCAATGAACGATCTTTTAGAAAGTAGTCATATTGATATTCACCTTTAATATCGACAGATAGCACCGTACTATTTGGCTCTCTAAAGGTTTCAATTCGAGACACTAATGTTGCAAAATCCTCTACATCTAAAATAACTAACTTATCATCGCTAACTTTTGTGTTATACAACTCAATAATTAATTTACCGTTCTCTTTTTTTAAATCCACCGTCGCAGCAGCAGAAGCGAGATCAACCGTGATCACCCCTTCTTGCTTCTGACTTAATTGAAAGTTTACATTTACCAGTTGATTTGAAATAACGTCTTCAGCGTAAGCGGTTAAATGAGTAAAAGTAAGCACTATAAGTGCGCATAATCGAGCACTTAATAACTGGGTGATTTTCTTGCGTCCTAGCAACATGAGATTTTCCTAATCCTTTTCAAAATTAATGTTTCAACGCCAATTTTACGTATCTTTTTTGCCAGCAACCCATACCATCGGGTAAGGTCTCTTTTAATGTAATTTGCCTTGATTTAATATCGACAACTTGACCATTATTACTTCCCATATATTGTCCTTTACGCACTTTTACAACGTTCCCTTTCGGTGTTTGTACCAATGCAGTAATATCAGAATCCGCCCCCATAACGCCTTTTAATCGCAATCTTTTCAGCGAAAAACGCTCCAATGAGCCTGTTTTTTTTCGATATTGAGGCTGCCAACATGTTTTCTTCTTTATTGGTTGCGTCGCTATTTCTGGCAATTTTGGCAAAATAAATGGTGAACGACCCGACACTTGAGAATACGCTTCTACTTCGAATGGAAGAGCATGAGAAAGTGTATCTACGCTACTTTTTCCTTGTTGTTTTGCTTCAATATAAAAAGAATCTAGAGATTCTTTATTGGCCTTACAACCAACCAGAACGAGAGCACTTATAACCAATAATAAAAATCGACTATTCATTTTTCCCCCTAAATTGATAGGTATAAGCCATAACGCGAAAATGCAAGGTACTGCTCTCTCGACTCACTCGCTGAATATCAATATTTTCTAAACTAACAATACGAGGAAGATCAGCAATTGCTTCTGAAAATGAGCCTATATCATGATACTGACCTGTTAATTCAATATTTAATGGTAATTTGTAAAGAAATTCTTGGTTCTGTTTTTCACCCCAATCAATTCGGGTAAACGTCAATTTATTTTGAATGCCGACTTGGTTAATCCCTGATAGCATACTTGCTAGTTCTTTCTGCGCAGGTAATTGCTGGGCTAAAAATTCATAACGTAAATTGAGTTCATTCAATTGACTTTCCATTTCTGGCATTGCCGCGACTTGATTGTATTTGTACTTTACTGTGCTTTTTAAGGTGATTTCATCTACCTTTAATTGCTCTGTACCTTCCATTATTGGCTGTAACCAAAACCAATATCCTGCAGCCTGCACTACAATGCATAATAGTAGAATCATCAATAACTGTGGCAGTAAGGGCCATTCAGTTATTTCATCAAGATCTAACTCTCTCCAATCAATCATTACTCTTCTCCTTTACCAAAGAAAGCAATCTAAATGACACGTCAAAGCTACTAACGTCATGACCAAAGATTTTTTTTCCAGAGACGATAGAGTGCATTTCAACCGATGCAATCGACGGAGAGTGTTCTAACTTATCCAACATACTGGCAAGACGAGCATTACTATCACTAAACCCTTTTATCTCAACCTGCTTTTTATGCATTCGTACTTTATTTAAGTAAATGCCTTCCGTGATCATTTCAGGCAATACATTTAATAATTGTGTCGTGGTATTTCGATTTTGTTGTAACTCTTCAACAACGCCTAATCGAGTTAAAATAGAATCATGTTGCTTGCCGATGTCATTTAACTCTTTTAATTCATCATTTAACCATCCGATATGGCTATCTAAAGAACGATTACGCTGTACCTGAATGGCGTTTTGTTGCTCTAGATATTGTGCAGCCCCCCACTGAACTGCCACCGATAAAATAACCCCAAAACAAAGTAACGATATGAACCGACGTTGATATTTTGATCTTTCTTGCTCTCTCCAAGGCAATAAATTTATTTGGTAATCCATTCAACCCCCCTTAATGCAAGACCTAACGCTGAGGCATACTGATTCGCTTGAGCATTCATTGGCATTGCTTCTTGTTTTGCACCTTTAAACAAAGAAGAAAGATTCAAATCCAAAACAGGCAATGATAATTCATAGCTCAACGAATCAGATAATCCAGGTAAAAGTGAACCGCCACCAGTAATCCAAACACCTTCAATTTTATGATTATGAATTGATGAATATAATGTTATTTGGCGACGAATATGATCAGACAATTGAGAAATAAACTGCGCATCAAACTCCAAATCAATAACTAGTGATAGATCATTTTTTCTTTCTTGATTTGGCTCCGAAGCGCCGAAAACAATATGTTTAGAATAGGATTTCTGATTTGGAGAGCTAATACAAAACATCGTTTGTTGGTGACCAATATCAATTAACATCCAGTTTTTTTTATCTGGATATATTTCGGTACTTTTCTGCCATAAAATAGATAAGGAATGTGAATGCACATCAGCTAATACGGGAGATAACCCCACAGATTTAAAACACTCTTGGCGAGATTGAACCAACTCTTTACGAGCAGCAAAAACCTGATAAGTAGTTGTTTTTAAGCTACTTACCCCTCTCTGATCTATAGCAACAAAATCAATATTAAGATCATCAACTAGAAATGACGATTGCTGTTCAAAAGTATGAGAAATTGAAAACTCTGTTTCCTTTACATCAAGTCCGCTATCTACCTGAATAATTTTGCTGATAATACTGCTATCAGGAATAGAGAAGGCCACTCGTTTTTGATTAAATTTTAATTTTTTCTTTAAACGAGATAAATACGGTTTTATTTTTTCAAGATGTAATGTGTTCGCATCTAAAAAAACAGTTTCTGATAATAAGATCTCAATACAGCCAACTAATTCTAATTGACCTTTTTTTAACCTTACAGATACAGCTTTAATGCTATGATGCCCTATATCTAAACCCGTGACGGTGGGATAAATCATCTTGAGTTAACTCCAAGTAATAAATAAATATCTCAAAATTAAGCGTTTATTTGCGTTATTTTTTGTTGTGTTATATTTATACTACTAAGTTATGGGTTAGAAACGACAATATAGATTAAAGTAAACGGGAAATATCAGGTGAAGTTCATAAAGGCACTGCTTATAGTTACATTGGTTTGCATTATTCTTGGGGTCACAACAATTTTTGGTTTTTACCAATATGTGAAACCAGAATTACCAGATGTGGCAACATTGAAAGATGTACAACTACAAACACCAATGCAGGTATATAGCCGCGATGGTAAATTAATTGCGCAATTTGGCGAGAAGCGTCGTATTCCTTTAAAATTGGAAGAGATGCCTCCTCATCTACTTGAAGCGATTATTGCAACTGAAGACAGTCGCTTTTATAGCCACTATGGTTTCGATCCTATCGGTATTACTCGTGCTGCTTTTGCTGTTTTAGCTTCGGGCTCAGCAAAACAAGGGGCGAGTACCATTACTCAACAACTTGCGCGTAATTTCTTCTTATCTAATGAAAAGAAGATCATGCGTAAGATTAAAGAGATTTTTATTGCCGTTCATATCGAGCAATTACTAACAAAACAAGAGATCTTAGAACTCTATCTAAATAAGATTTATCTTGGTTACCGCTCTTATGGCGTTGGCGCAGCAGCTCATGTTTATTTTGGTAAAGAAATTGGGCAACTCACTTTAGGTGAAGTCGCCATTATTGCAGGCTTACCAAAAGCACCATCAACAATGAATCCTATCTATTCAATTGATCGCGCAACGACTCGTCGCAATGTTGTTTTAGCTCGTATGCTTGATGAAGGTTACATTACTAAGCAAGAATTTGAAGATGCTAAAGCTGAAGTCATTATCTCTAAATACCACGGTGCAGAGATTGAACTTCAAGCGCCTTACATTGCAGAAATCGCTCGTGCATGGATGGTTAATAAGTTCGGCGAAGAAGCCGCTTATACCTCTGGTATGAACATTTACACAACTGTTGATTCAAAAATGCAAGCCGCTGCAAATAAGGCATCAATTGATAACCTACTTGCTTATGACGAACGTCATGGCTTCCGTGGTGCAGTAAAAACAGTGTGGGAACCAAAAGCGACACCATTAGATGAAGATGCAATTACTAAGCATTTAAGAAATGAACCATCTTATGGTGATCTAATGCCTGCTGTTGTTCTTTCTGTTAAAGGAAAAACAGCTACCGTTGATATCAAAAATAATGGTATTGCGACCATACCTTGGGATGGTTTGAAATGGGCTCGTCGCTTTAAAACAGACAAACGTCAAGGCCCAGCACCTCGTCGTGCCGCTGATATCTTAGCGGCAGGTGAGCAAGTGTATGTTCGTCCATTAAGCCAAGAAACTACCGATGACGTAACAACGACAGTTTGGAAGTTAAGCCAAGTGCCCGCAGCAAATACCGCGTTTGTTGCTATGGATCCAACTGATGGGGCTATCACCTCTCTAGTGGGTGGTTTCAACTTTGTTCACAACAAATTTAACCGTGCTACTCAGTCTGTGCGTCAGGTTGGTTCTAGTATCAAACCATTTATCTACTCTGCTGCTCTTTACCACGGTAAAACACTAGCAAGCTTGGTAAATGATGCTCCGATCAATACTTGGGATCAGAGTCAAGGTACAGCATGGCGACCTAAGAATTCGCCACCAACCTATGTTGGTCCTGCTCGCCTACGTATTGGTTTAGCTCAATCTAAAAACGTAATGGCCGTTCGTGTGTTACGTGAAGTCGGTTTAGATGAAACTATTGATTATCTAACTCGCTTTGGCTTTAAAAAAGAAGACATCCCACACTCTGAAACCATTGCACTAGGCGCGGGTAGCCTAACACCAGTACAAATGGCGCAAGGCTTCTCGGTATTTGCCAATAATGGTTACTACGTAGAACCTTATTATATCGACCACATTAATAGTCCATTTGGTGATGAAGTTTATAAAGCAACGCCAAAAACGATTTGCCAAAGTGATTGTTCTGACCAAAACGATGAAGATTCACCTTACGCTAAAAAAGTTATCTCAGCGCAAAATGCATTCTTAGTAAAACAAATGATGTATAGCAATATCTGGGGTGGCGGTAGCTGGCGTAAAGGCACAGGCTGGAATGGGACTGGCTGGCGTGCACAAGTTCTAAAACGTCGTGATATTGGTGGTAAAACAGGGACAACTAATGACTCTGTTGATGCATGGTATAACGGCTATGGTCCAAATGTAGTGGCAACTGCATGGGTTGGTTTTGATAATCCATCACACCGATTAGGCTATACTACTAAAAACGACAACATGACCAAAGAAGAGATGCCTACCGGTGGCGAAGCTGGCGGTAAAACGGCTATTTACGCTTGGGTTAATTTTATGAGAGTTGCGCTTGATGGTGTTCCAGAAGAGAGCCAACGTCTTCCTGCTAATATCATCAAGGTAAAAATAGATCGTGAAACGGGTCTATTAACCAATAAAAATGATGAAACCAGTATGTGGGAATATTTTGCTGGTGGAACTGAGCCGACAGAATACGTAAAACAAGATTTCCAAGATACGCTTTATTCATCAGGTGATACCGATGGAGATGGCGAAGAAGACGAAAGCTTATTTTAAATCCGTTATCTTAAAATAATAAAAAAGGGACGCTACTTAAGCGTCCCTTTTTTTATTCGTCTTTTATCTATAAAACAGTTTAATGGATAACGTCAGCCATTTTACTTTCGATTTCTTTTGCTAATGCCTCATAGCGACCTTTTAATGGGGAACCCGGACGATAAGCTAATACTATTTGACGATGCGGAACCGGAGCTTTAGCCGGTAAATAACAAATCCCATCACGCTCTTTCTCTTTAGGGACAGACAAGTAAGGCATTAGGGTGATACCGCCTCCAGCAGCAACCATATTTCTCAACGTTTCTAAGCTTGTTGCTTTAAAGTGATCGTCGTCTTTTGCTCCTGCCGCAAAGCAAAAACCTAATGCTTGATCTCGTAAACAATGGCCATCACCAAGCATCAATACGGATTCACCATTAAGGCGAGACATATCGATCGACTTTTCTTCTGCCCACTTATGCTCTTTAGGAACAGCCAACACCATCGGTTCATCATAGATAGGCACTTCAATAAAGCCACTCGTCTCGTCAACCGAGGCCAAGATCATACAATCAATCTTGCCTTCTTCTAGCATTTTAACCAATTGATGGGTTTGCGCTTCGTGAAGATATAAATTCAAATCAGGAAACTGTGCTTTTAATGTCGGTACGATCCAAGGCAATAAATAAGGACCCACCGTTGGAATAAAGCCTAAATGTAATGGCCCTGCCATCTCTTTACCTTGCTGATTAGCAAGCTCTGAAAATAACTTTACTTCAATAAGAATACGCTTTGCTTGATCGACCAATTGTAAACCCGCTTCGGTGAACAATACTTTACGACTGGTTCTCTCTAGCAGCGTCAATCCTACTTCTTCTTCTAACTTCTTGATTTGACCACTTAGCGTTGGTTGGCTGACAAAACAAGACTCTGCGGCTTTACGAAAATGTTTATGCTCAGCAAGTGCGACCAAGTACTCAAAATCACGGATATTCATGTATTACACTCCTGAAAGCTTATATCTTATTGATGGCAATAAGTTCGATAGCTTTTAACGATTGAAACGATAACACCAAACGATTAGAACTATCAAGCCAGCTTTTGCATAATAGCTACATCAACCGGGCAGACCCCGGAAAGAAATTTAAAATTTATTAAAAATTAAAGGACATCATTATGTTTACATCTAAAGAAGGCCAATCAGTTCCTCAAGTTACTTTCCCAACACGTAAAGGTGATGCTTGGGTTAACGTGACAACAGAAGAACTATTCAAAGACAAAACCGTTATCGTATTCAGTCTTCCTGGTGCATTTACACCAACGTGTTCTTCAAGCCACCTACCTCGCTACAACGAGCTTTATTCTGTATTTAAAGACAACGGCGTTGATGAAATCGTTTGTGTCTCTGTAAACGACACGTTTGTAATGAACGCATGGAAAGCAGACCAAGAAGCAGAAAATATTACCTTTATTCCAGATGGTAACGGCGATTTCACCGATGGTATGGGCATGTTAGTTGAGAAAAATGACATTGGTTTTGGTAAGCGTTCATGGCGTTACAGCATGCTAGTTAAAAACGGCATCGTTGAAAAAATGTTCATCGAAGAAAACGTACCTGGCGACCCGTTCAAAGTTTCTGATGCAGATACGATGCTGAACTACCTTGCTCCTGAACACAAAGAACAAGAGTCAATCACCGTATTTACAAAACCTGGCTGCCCTTTCTGTATGAAAGCGAAACAGAACCTAATCGACAAAGGTCTAAACTACGAAGAAGTGGTTCTAGGTAAAGATGCAACAACAGTAAGTCTACGTGCAATTACTGGCCGCACTACCGTTCCTCAAGTATTCATCGGTGGTAAACACATTGGTGGTAGCGAAGAGCTTGAAGCTTTCCTAGCTTAATCTCTAGCTCGAAATGAATAAAAATGGCCCACGACCCCGTGGGCCATTTCAAAACTTCTTCTAAAATAAATCTACGTGAGATATTAATTATGAAACAAGTCAATGTTGATGTAGCTGTTATCGGTGGTGGTACAGCAGGTTTAGGCTCTTACCGTGCAGCAAAAGCACATACTGACAGTGTTGTCATGATCGAAGGTGGTCCTTATGGTACGACTTGTGCTCGCGTTGGCTGCATGCCATCAAAGCTGTTAATTGCAGCAGCAGAAAGCGTACACCAAATAGAAAAAGCACCTCAATTTGGTATTCACCCTCAAGGCGAAATAGTCATTAATGGCCGTGAAGTCATGGACCGAGTAAAATTTGAACGTGACCGTTTTGTTGGGTTTGTTTTAGAAGGCGTTGATGAAATACCAACTGAAGATAAAATCTCTGGCTACGCCAAATTTTTAGATGACAATACGCTACAAGTAGACGACCACACTATCGTAACAGCTAAACGCATTGTGATAGCAACAGGCTCTCGCCCTGCTTATCCTGCGGTATGGAATGAGCTCGGTGATCGCTTAATTATCAATGACGACGTTTTTAACTGGGATGATTTACCAAAATCAGTCGCGGTATTTGGTCCAGGAGTCATTGGTCTTGAGCTTGGTCAATCACTTCATCGTTTAGGTGTTGATACCAAATTATTTGGTTTAGGTGGTCAAGTAGGTCCTGTTACAGACCCTGAAGTGATGGCCTATGCGAATAAAGCGTTTAATGAAGAATTTTATCTTGATGCTGATGTGAAAATTGAAAGCATGAAGCGCATTACCACTAAATCAGGTGAAGACCGTGTTGAAATCAAATTCATCAATAAACAAGGCGAACAAGAAACTATCCTAGTTGAGTATGTACTTGCAGCAACCGGTCGTCGTCCAAACACCGACAAATTGGGCTTAGAAAACACATCGGTTGAATTAGACGAACGCGGTGTACCAACAGCCGATCACTACACATTACAAACATCATTACCAACTATCTTCATTGCTGGTGATGCCAGTAATCAACTGCCACTATTGCACGAGGCCGCTGATCAAGCACGTATTGCTGGTGATAATGCAGGACGTTTCCCAGAGATCCGCGCAGGCCTTCGTCGCTCGAAAATCTCAGCGGTATTCTCTGACCCGCAAATCGCAATGGTTGGTGAAACATATAAAGAAATTACCACTCGCTTAGGTACATGCGGTTGCTTTGCAACAGGTGAAGTGTCTTTTGAAAATCAAGGTCGCTCACGAGTAATGCTGCGTAACAAAGGGATTCTTCACGTGTATGGTGAGCAAGGTACAGGTCGTTTCCTTGGTGCTGAGATGATGGGCCCAAATGCCGAGCATTTAGCACACTTGTTAGCTTGGGCTCACCAAAACAAAATGACGATTTCAGAAATGTTAGATATGCCTTTCTATCACCCAGTAATTGAAGAAGGTGTGCGTACTGCACTTCGTGATTTAAATGCTAAGCTACATTTAGGTCCAGAAACAATCAAACACTGTTTAGATTGTGGACCAGGCTGTTAATCAAGCATCAATAACAAAGAGCAAAATAAAAGTCGATGTGAAAACATCGACTTTTTTATTTCTATCTTCAGAGCCTCTCGCTAAAATAGCCGCCCTTGCTCATTTTTTAAGTGGACTGATATGGCTTGCCAATCTTGTCGAACTGATATTTTTAAACAAAAATTAGGTCGCTGCTCTCGTTGTATAAAACAACTTATTTTTCTTTCTATCGGAGGATGGTTAACTTGGTTGGAATTTTTTCAAGCCAGTCCTTACCAAATAGAGGCAATTGCTACTTTTATGGTTAGTTCTGCATTTAGCGGATTACTGACATTGCATTTATTAGCAATGGGCTATTATCGTTTGATAAAATCATCAAATATTAAAGGTAAGCACAAAAAATAAAACCCCAACATCAATCAAGATATTGGGGTCTCTTAGAATCTTTCTAAGAAAAAGCAGTATTAATAAGACTAGTACTTACTTAAAAAGTTCACCACTTTTTCTTTTTATTTAGATTAATTAGTTAAGCGCCTCGCATAATTATTTAAGCCACACTCGCTTTAATGATTATTTGCTCTTGAAGATTCACTTCTAATGCCACTTCATCACACGCATGCTGACGAGGACACTGATCGCAATCTTTCAGTACTTTTTCTGGTAGCAAAGAACGAGAGGTCGGTATGAAATCTTGCTTCATAAAGAACTCAGGAACACGAGTTAGCACAAATACTTTCTTAATTGCCATCTCACGCGCTTTTTCTACCAAGTGTTGAACGATCGCTTTACCTTGCCCTTGGCTCTGCCAACCTGCCTCTACGCCCAGAGAACGAATTTCGGCTAAACCTGAGTCATACACATACAAGGAAGCACAGCCTGTCACTTCCCCATGATGCTCAGACACAGCAAACGAGCCGATATCGCGCACTAACTCATTACGATTACGAGGTAAATTCTCTCCAAGACCAGCCCAGTAAGCGACCATTCCTTCTAATGCATCTAAATCCGTTAAACGTGCAGGACGAACTTTAACGCCCGTTGAGTCACGTTCCTGCAAACGCTTGCCAGCTTGCTCGACCGCATAAGCGACTTGCTCTGGAGCGACACCACCAAGAGCATTACGTTTAGCAAGACAAGATTCGATAGTTAAAATTGCATACACATCATCTTCAATTACATCAGAGAACACTTTTAACTCAGCAATAGACAACTCTTCTAATGCACAGCCTTTTTCTATGGCACTAACCACTGCAACACCAACGATATGATGAGCTTCACGGAATGGAATTCCTTTCGCTACCAAATAATCAGCTAATTCTGTTGAATTGGCATACCCTTGTTTTGCCGCCTCTAGAGTGCGTTCTTTATTTATTTTAATGCCTTCAAAACAAAGCGCAGCCATTTCAATACAATCAGACCAACTGTCTAATGCATCAAACAAACCTTCTTTATCTTCTTGCATGTCTTTATTGTAGGCTAATGGCAGTGCTTTTACTGTCATCATCATGCCTGCCAGTGCACCATATACACGGCCACACTTGCCACGGATCAGTTCTAATGCATCAGGGTTTTTCTTTTGTGGCATTAACGATGAACCAGACGTCACCGTATCTGCCAACTCGATGAAGTTAGATTCACCAGAATTATAAAAAATCATATCTTCAGCAAGACGAGATAAGTGAACCATAGAAATAGAAGCGATCGACATCAACTCCATTACATGGTCACGGTCTGATACTGAATCTAAACTGTTACGTGTTGCACGCTGAAAGCCAAGATTACGTGCCAATTTTTCACGATCCATCGGATAAGCCGTCCCCGCAAGAGCACCGGATCCCAATGGGCACGTATCTAAACGCTTAATTGCATCCTCAAGACGAGAATAGTCACGCTCTATCATCTCTACATATGCTAAACACCAGTGCGCAAATGTAACAGGCTGCGCACGCTGAAGGTGTGTATAACCAGGAAGTATTGTTGCTTGGTGTTCACTCGCAACATTAACCAATTGATTCAGAAGTAAATCAAGCGTACGAAGAAGCTGATGCCCTTGTTGACGACACCATAGTTTTAAATCCGTCGCCACTTGGTCATTACGAGAACGACCAGTATGCAATTTTTTACCTAAATCACCCACTTTTCCGATAAGCTGAGTTTCAACCCAACTATGAATATCTTCAGCATCAGAAAGTAATATTTGCTCAGGATCTTCCATCACTTCTAGCTTTAATTCATTCAGTGCTAATTCAAGTTTCTGTTGCTCAAACTCTGAAATAACATTAACTGACAGCAGTGATTTAGACCATGCAATAGAACCGACAATATCTTGTTCTGCAAGACGATAATCGATACGAAGTGAATCGTTAAACTGTTTAAATCTTGTGTCTGCTGCCTGACTAAAACGTCCGCCCCATAATGCCATGGTGTATCTCCTAAATGGACAGTGCTCACTGCTTTTTGCAAATATTAATTCTGATTTAATTCAGTATTTTTCTTGATGGTTTAAACTTACGGCAATTCCAAATAAAAATAAAGAATTAAATTCATTATTTTTACATAACTATTCAAGTATTGCTTGCAAACCCCATTATAAATCATCAGGACAAAAAAAATCGAAGTCCATTTAATTATTAAATGAACTTCGATTAGTGTAAATCAAATTGTTTAACAGTTGTTATTAATTATATGTTAGCCATTGACGTATGTTAATGAGTGCCTTTAATTTACTTACTGTTTAGTGCACGGATACGGCTTGATAATGAGTAAAGACGAATAAACCCTTCCGCGTGGCTTTGGTCGTATACTTCATCAGCACCAAAAGTAGCAAACTCTTCTGAGTACAAACTATTATCTGAACGCTTCTTCGTTACTGTCGCTTGGCCTTTATAAAGCTTAATGACAACTTCACCATTCACATCTTGAGCTAACTCTTCTGTTGCCGCTAAAATTGACTTACATAAAGGCGTAAACCAACGGCCGTCATACACAAGGTGAGACGCTTTAATTCCTAACTCTTCGCGGAATTCAAATGATGCTTTATCTAAAACAAGTTGCTCAACAGCACGCAATGCTTCATTAATAATGGTGCCGCCCGGAGTTTCATAACAACCACGAGATTTCATGCCTACTAGACGATTTTCTACGATATCAATACGGCCAACACCGTGTTTACTGCCTTTCTCATTTAGATAAACGACCACTTCATAAGGTGTCATAGTTTTACCATCAACAGCAACAACGGCGCCTTTTTCTACTTTGATTGAAACGATTTCTGATTCATTTGGTGCTTGTTCAGGGTCGACTGTCCATGCCCAACAATCATCATTTGGTGCGTTCCATGTCTCTTCTAGAACCCCACCTTCAGTTGAAATATGCCATGCATTTGCATCACGAGAGTAGATTTTAGTAAGTGAAGCGGTACAAGGAATGTTACGCTCTGCAAGGTAATCAAGACACTCTTCACGGCTCACTAAATCCCACTCACGCCATGGGGCAATAACATGTAAATCAGGGGCTAACGCAGCAAAAGCACCTTCAAAACGAATTTGGTCATTACCTTTACCTGTACAGCCATGACAAAGGGCATCTGCACCAACATTACGAGCCACTTCAACTTGTGCTTTCGCTATAATAGGGCGAGCCATTGACGTGCCAAGGAGATATTTCCCTTCATAAAGAGCACCTGTTTTTAACGTAGGGAAGATATACTCTGAAACCATTTCTTCTTTTAAGTCAGCCACATAACATTCGCTTGCGCCAGATGCGATGGCTTTTGCTTCAATACCCTCAAGCTCTTCCGCACCCTGACCAACATCAGCAACAAACGCGATAACTTCACAATTGTAGTTTTCTTTTAGCCACGGAATAATCACAGACGTATCTAAACCACCTGAGTATGCAACAACAACCTTGTTTACTTCGATTTTCTTATTCATTCTATTCTCCTTGCTCCGCATACTCGCGGCGACTGTATTCTATAAAATTAAAATGGTTTAACATCTCGCCTATTAAGGCTGAAACTGGGTGCCAATGCTGTTTCCAATAAACAACTCAGCTAATTTTTCAGGTGAACGCCATGACGCCACCTCTATAGCTCGACCAAGCTCTTGTGCTGCCTCTAAAGCTGCTCGCACTTTCACGATCATGCCGTCAGTTATCACTTTTTGTTGAATCAATAATTCCGCTTGCTCTGAATCTAGGCTTGCTATTAATTGTTTTTCGCCATCCAATACACCAGCAACATCAGACAGCAATACTAGATCAGCATCTAGCGCAGTAGCAACCGCAACCGCCGCTTGATCAGCATTCACATTCATTAACTCACCTTCAGCTGTAATACCAATAGAGCTAATGATCGGTGTTACCTGCGTTGCTAGTACTGCATTTAATATTGTTGCATCACCTGCCGTCGCCAAACCAACATTACCTAACTCAGGATTAAGCTGTGTGATTTTGCATAAACCGCCATCAGCCAAACTTAATCCCATCGCGTTCACACCATTTCTCATCGCTTGACCTTGCAGCATTTTATTTGCCGTTCCTGCAAGTGCTCCTGTGATATAACCAATTTGATCTTTTGGCGTGACACGTAACCCTTCTTTCTTAACCGTTTCAAGTTGTAATTTTGCCATCAACTCATCAACAAGATAGCCACCACCATGTACAATAACTAATGAGCGCTGAGCTTGTTGTTGATAGTTTGAAACCGTTTTAAATAATTGTGTTAACGTTTCGGTTGATGACAATACTGCACCACCTAACTTAATCACCAATGGACGTTGGTTCATATTACACTCCATACTCTATATTAAAGCGGTTAACATAGGGAACCGAAAACGAATATTAATGCATTGCATTGCTTGGCTTGATGCGCCTTTTAATAAATTATCAATAGCAGAAACGACAATTAGGTGCTCACCTTGTACTTTCCAACCTATATCGCAGAAAGGCGTTTTCTCAACAGATTGCAGCTTTGGCATTTCATTTCCCAATAAACGTACAATTGGTTCTTTTGCATACGCTTTCTCAAATGCTTTTTGAATTTGCTCTTCCGTTATCCCTTTCTCTAACTTCGTGGTAATTGTCGCTAAAATACCGCGTTTAAAATTACCAAGATGAGGAGTAAAAATGACATCGCATCCTAAATGCGCTGCAATTTCAGGTTGATGGCGATGATTAAATACACCATAAGGCTGAAGACTCACCTCACAAAAACTGCTCGTTAAGTTCGCTTTACGCCCAGCACCTGTCGCACCACTTGTCGCATTAATAACTGGCCATTGATTTTGATCTAATAAATTTGCTTCGACTAATGGTTTTAATGCTAATTGTGACGCAGTTGGATAACATCCCGGAACGGCAATTAATTGCGCCTTAGCAATTTCATCCGCGTTCCATTCTGCTAGCCCATAAACGGCTTTATCTAACCAACCTTCGTATTTATGTTCAAAACCATAAAATTTAGAATAAAAACCTTCTTTTTGAACACGGAATGCGCCAGACAAATCAAAAACAACACAACCATTCTCTAAAAAAGTAGACGCTAAATCGTGGCTAACTTCATGCGCCGTTGCGAGTAAAACAATATCACTCTCTTTCGCTACTTGATTCAGATTAACTAAAGGTTGTAAGGCGTCATCTACAATCCCTTTTAATGAACCATGCAATTCACTGATTGCTTTTCCTTTATCCAAACTATTCTCAGAAACATATAAGCCTGATAAAGAAAGGTGTGGGTGCTTAAATACCATCAGTGCCAATTCTGCACCTGTGTATCCGCTTGCTCCGATGATGGTTGTTTTCAACATAAATACGTCCATTTATCTCTTCAACTATTGAAGGAAAAAGCCATTCAAGGTAACTTGAGAGTTACGTATATTAGATACTGCTTTTCCTTTTTAAAATTTAGTTTATTCATTAAAATTAAACTAAACTGTATTTCTATTCACTTTATGTGATTTAATATGTGTTTTACAGGGTTCTCTCTTTTCTGTCAACAGTGGATGTATGAATAAATGAAATTTCCAGAATTTAAAGATTATTATCAACAACTCATTTCAACCTCTTCAATCAGCTCTACAGATCCAAGTTGGGATGAAGGTAATGCTGAAGTAATACATAAATTAGCGCAGTGGTGTGAAGATTTAGGGTGTGAAGTTGAAATTGAAGAAATTGAAAAAGGTAAGTTGAACTTACTTGCAAAACTAGGTTCAGGGGAAGGCGGATTATTATTAGCAGGGCATACCGATACTGTCCCGTACGATCAAGGCCGTTGGAATTACGAGCCTCATGCATTAACCGAAGCCAATGACCGATTTTATGGTTTAGGTACTGCCGATATGAAAGGTTTTTTTGCCTTTATCTTAGAGGCCATCAAAAATATTAATTGGAAAGATCAATCCAAACCTCTCTACATCCTTGCTACCTGCGATGAAGAAACAACCATGCTAGGGGCTCGTCATTTTGCTTCAAATACTCAAATTCAACCTGACTATTGCATTATTGGTGAACCAACAAGTTTGAAACCAATTCGAGGTCATAAAGGTCATGTTGCCAATGCTATTCGAGTCACAGGAAAATCTGGACACTCTTCAGATCCTGCTCTTGGGGTTAATGCATTAGAAATTATGAATGAAATCATGTTTGCCTTAATGCATTTAAAAAATAAACTCGTTAAGGAATATCACAACCCTGGTTTTTCAATTCCTTATCCAACACTCAACCTTGGTCATATTCACGGTGGCGATAGTCCAAACCGTATTTGTGGTTGTTGTGAGCTTCATTATGATGTCCGCCCTTTACCAGGGATAAGTCTTGATGGATTAGATAATATGTTGCGCGATGCGTTGAAAGAAGTTGAAGCTAAATGGCCCGGTAAAATTGAAATTACGTCATTACACGATCCAATTCCAGGTTATGAATGTAGTTCAGACAGCCCTATTGTTACAAGTACTGCCGAAATTTGTGGGCAAGAAGTCGAAACCGTGAACTATTGTACCGAAGCACCCTTCTTACAAGATCTTTGCCCCACTCTAGTTTTAGGTCCGGGTTCTATCGAACAAGCACACCAACCTGATGAATTTTTAGCATTTTCCTTTATTGATCCAACAATCAATGTTCTTAGCAAATTAATGTACAAACATTGTTTCTAATCTGAAATAAATTTACAAAACTCGTCAATATGAAAATGAATATTCGATGATCTACGGCAATAACTTATCTAAAAGAACGCCGTTTATACTTCAATATTTGACGAATAGCCGTAAATTCGGATAGATTGGATGTAGAAAAAATTTAGGATGTAACAAAATTACAGTATAGGAAGTAACTATGAATGAAAAGTACGCGGCTTTAAAAAGCAATGTAAGCATGTTGGGTCATCTACTTGGAAATACAATTAGAGACGCACATGGTGAAGAGCTATTAGCAAAAGTTGAAACCATTCGTAAGCTGTCTAAAACAGCACGCGCAGGAAGCGACAATGACCGTAATGCATTAATTGAAGAAATTAAAAACCTTCCAGACAATCAACTAACTCCGGTTGCTCGTGCATTCAGTCAATTCCTAAATCTAACGAACATGGCAGAGCAATATCATACCATTTCACGTCACTGTGAAGCTCATGTGTGCGAACCTGATGCTATTAGTACTTTATTCTCTAAGTTAAGCCAAAATAACATTAGCAAATTAGATACCACACAAGCAGTTCGTGAATTAAATATTGAACTCGTACTGACTGCACATCCTACAGAAATTGCACGTCGTACCATGATCAACAAATTAATTAAAATCAACGAATGCTTGTCAAAACTTGAACTTAGCGATATTTCGTTCTCTGAACGTGAAAAAACAGAACGTCGCCTTGAACAATTAATTGCACAAGCATGGCACTCAGATGTCATTCGACAAGAGCGTCCAACGCCTCTAGATGAAGCTAAATGGGGATTTGCTGTTGTTGAAAACTCACTATGGCAAGGTATCCCTGAATTCTTACGAGAATTTGATCAACGCTTAACTAGCCATTTAGGTGAAGGCCTTCCAATTGATGCTCGCCCTGTTCATATGTCCTCGTGGATGGGTGGTGACCGAGATGGTAACCCATTCGTCACACACAAGATCACACGTGAAGTGATGCTTCTTTCTCGCTGGAAAGCTGCAGATCTGTTCTTAAAAGACGTGAATGAACTTATCAGTGAACTTTCTATGGTGAAATGTACTGATGAAGTTCGAGAGCTTGCAGGGGAACAACACGAACCTTATCGTGCGGTTCTTAAACAGCTTCGTACTTTATTAGGCGATACACTTGAAAACCTAGATGCTCAAATGAAAGGTGAGCTAACCTCAAATAAAGTAATTCTTACCGATGCAGATCAACTTTGGGCACCATTATATGCGTGTTACCAATCTCTGCACGCTTGCGGTATGGCTATTATTGCCGAAGGCTCTCTACTTGATACACTTCGTCGTGTGAAAGCATTTGGTGTGCATCTTGTTCGCCTCGATATTCGTCAAGAAAGTACGCGTCACTCAAACGTATTATCAGAGTTGACTCGCTACTTAGGCATTGGTGATTATGACCAATGGAGCGAGCAAGATAAGATCTCTTTCCTTGTTAATGAATTAAGCTCTAAGCGCCCGCTACTTCCTCGTAACTGGGAGCCATCTCCTGAAGTTCAAGAAGTTATTGATACGTGTAAAGTCGTTGCAGAACAATCTAAAGAAGCATTAGGTTCTTATGTTATCTCAATGGCTCGCACCGCATCAGACGTATTGGCTGTTCATTTATTACTTCAAGAAGCTGGCTGTCCGTTCCGTATGGATGTGTGTCCACTATTTGAAACTCTGGACGATTTGAATCGCTCAAAAGAAGTCATGGAGCAGCTGTTCTCTATTGATTGGTATCGTGGATTTATTCAAAACCATCAAATGGTGATGATCGGCTATTCTGATTCTGCAAAAGATGCCGGTGTCATGTCAGCAGGTTGGGCGCAATACAGTGCGATGGAAGCCTTAGTCGATGTCTGTGAAAAAGAAAACATCGAACTAACCTTATTCCACGGCCGTGGCGGTACAATTGGTCGCGGGGGTGCACCAGCCCATGCTGCACTTCTATCTCAACCACCAAAAAGCTTAAAAGGTGGCCTACGTGTTACTGAGCAAGGTGAGATGATCCGATTTAAGTTGGGTCTACCTGAAGTCGCAGTAAACAGCTTTAACCTATACGCAAGTGCGATTCTTGAAGCGAATCTTCTTCCACCACCAGAGCCTAAGCAAGAATGGCGTGATTTAATGGACGTACTTTCTGAAGTATCGTGTGAAGCTTATCGTAATATTGTTCGTGGTGAGAAAGACTTTGTTCCTTACTTCCGCGCAGCAACACCAGAGCTAGAACTAGGTAAACTACCTTTAGGCTCTCGCCCTGCTAAACGAAATCCAAATGGCGGCGTAGAAAGCCTACGTGCAATTCCTTGGATCTTCTCATGGAGTCAGAACCGTTTAGTTCTTCCTGCATGGCTAGGTGCTGGTGAAGCAATTCAATATTCAATTGATAAAGGTCACCAAGAGCTATTAGAAGAGATGTGTCGTGAATGGCCATTCTTCTCTACTCGCCTTGGAATGCTTGAAATGGTTTACACCAAGTGTAATCCACAGATGTCTGAATACTACGATCAACGTTTAACAGACAAATCTCTATGGCCTTTAGGTGAGCGTCTACGTAATCAATTACAAGCGGATATTAAAGCGGTATTGAACGTAGAGAACAGCGATCACTTAATGGAGCGTGACCCGTGGGGTTCTGAGTCAATTAAATTACGTAGCATCTATGTAGATCCACTCAACATGCTACAAGCTGAGCTTCTGTTCCGTACTCGTCAACAAGAAGAGACGTCACCAGAACTTGAAGAAGCGCTAATGGTTACGATTGCAGGTATTGCCGCAGGTATGCGTAACACTGGCTAAGCCTAAGCGTTAAAACAACCTTCCTATTATTCAAAGGTCACTTCGGTGGCCTTTTCTTTTATCTTTTAGACAGATACCGACACAAAAAAACCGCTACAGTGAGCGGTTCTTTATCAATAACTCTTAGGTAAATATTAACCTTTAGGGCGAACACCTAGTGTATGACAAAGCGCATAAGTGTGTTCTGCACGGTTTAGCGTATAGAAATGGAAGTCTTTCACCCCCTCACGACTTAAGATACGCGTCATATCAATCGCATGACTTGCACCTACCATTTGACGAGTCACAGGATCATCATCCAAGCCATCAAACTGCTGTGCCATCCACCCAGGGATCTTCACATTATTCATCTTGGCAAAACGAGAGGCTTGCTTGAAGTTCGATACAGGAAGAATTCCAGGAATAATCTCCACATCAATACCCGCAGAAACACAGCGATCACGGAAACGTAAGTAACTTTCGACATCAAAGAAAAACTGAGTAATTGCACGGTTAGCACCGGCATCCACTTTACGTTTTAGATTCAATAAATCCGCTTGTGCGCTTTTCGCTTCTGGATGTACTTCCGGAAATGCAGCCACTGAAATATCAAAATCATGCTGAGATTTTAACAGTTCCACCAAATCTGATGCGTACATATCAGGTACTCCACCGCCCGCAGGAATATCACCACGCAGTGCAACAATATCTTTAATACCATTTGCCCAGTAATCATTCGCAATGTCGATTAACTCTGAACGGCTTGCATCAATACACGTTAAATGAGGTGCCGCAATAAGGCCTGTTTGCTCTTTAATTTCTTTTATTATGGAATGGGTACGGTCACGTTCACCAGAATTAGCCCCATACGTTACAGACACAAATTTTGGTTTTAGTGTTTTTAAACGGTGAATAGAATTCCACAGCGTTTCTTCCATCTTCTCTGAACTTGGTGGAAAAAACTCAAAAGAGACATTGATACTACCATCAAGCTCAGCAATATTTTGATTCAGTGACTCTAGGTGGCTTGCGTGTGAATAGGCCATATCTTGCTCTCCCTGCTGTAATGCCAAATATAAAGCATTACAAAAATACATCATCCGTGTTGACGTCATTTGGACGTCTATATGTCTACAGAATGTATGTTATAGAGTTCAAAGTCAAGGATCTGATTATGAATTTTTCTCAAGTAGTAATTGAGTTATTTTCACTATGAAATAAAGAAGATGAGAAATTAAAGAAGGAGTGATGCAGTTATGAAATGTAGTCAGTTAGATAAGTAATAGATAAAAAAAACGCCAGCACTAAGGCTGGCGTTTAAATTATTAGTTGGCTATTGATTACTCAGCAGCAACAACTTCTAATTTCAATGTAGCAAATACTTCAGAGTGAAGTTGGATGCTAACTTCGAAAGAACCAGTTGTACGTAGAGCGCCTTCAGGAAGACGAACTTCGCTTTTCGCGATTGCAACGCCAGCAGCTGTAGCAGCGTCAGCGATGTCACGAGTACCGATTGAACCGAATAGTTTACCTTCGTCACCAGATTTTGATGCGATAGTAACTTCTAGAGCGTTAACAGACTCAGCACGAGCTTCTGCAGCAGCTAGTTGCTTAGCAACGTTAGCTTCTAATTCAGCGCGACGAGTTTCAAACATCTCTACGTTAGCTTTAGTTGCCATAACAGCCTTACCTTGTGGGATAAGGAAGTTACGTGCGTAACCAGCTTTAACGTTAACTTGGTCGCCAAGGCTACCTAGGTTACCGATTTTATCAAGTAGAATAACTTGCATTATCTTAGTCCTCTATAAACTTATTTAAACTGCTATCGACTTACAGATGCTTATCTGTGTACGGTAGAAGTGCAAGGTAACGAGAACGCTTGATAGCGCGAGCTAGCTGACGTTGGTATTTAGCACGAGTACCAGTGATACGGCTAGGTACGATTTTACCAGCTTCAGTGATGTAGTTTTTTAGAGTTGCTACGTCTTTGTAGTCAATCTCTTGTACGCCTTCTGCTGTAAAACGGCAGAATTTACGACGACGGAAGAAACGAGCCATGGGCTATCTCCAGATCTAAATGAATTTAATATGCTCAGCATGTAACACTACTCTCGCCACGCCATTTCGGCCTGTCTGGTACGTGATAAAACCACCTACCGTAACGTTACTATTTTGAGCCAAGTTTGCAGTTAAAGCTTGAGACCCTTGTCCACTAACTACCACGTTCATTCTGCAATAGACTTCACGTGATAAGCCAGCTTCCTGTTTAATCGAGCGATGTTCAATGACAAAATGACAATGAGGTATGCCCGCAGGACTAAGACTTCGAACCGGAGCCTTGGCGATAATACCGCTTAACTCCAATCGATTGGTCATCAAATCAATTACTCAGCAGCAGCTTCTTCAGCGCGTGGTGCAGCGTCTTCACGCTTAGCAGTACGCTCTTCTTTAGCTTTCATCATTACTGATGGCTCAGTGATCGCAGCTTTAGTACGCATGATCATGTTACGTAGAACAGCATCGTTGTAACGGAATGCAGTTTCTAGTTCATCAATAACAGCTTGCTCAGACTCAACGTTCATAAGAACGTAGTGTGCTTTATGCAATTTGTTGATTGGGTAAGCCATTTGACGACGACCCCAATCTTCTAGACGGTGGATAGTACCACCAGCTTCTGTGATTGAACCTGTGTAACGCTCGATCATGCCAGCAACTTGCTCGCTTTGATCAGGATGCACCATGAATACGATTTCATAATGACGCATTGGTTGCTCCTTACGGATTATTCAGCTTCCACGATTGGCTCAGTCATCCAAGGGAAGCAAGGAACTAAAAAAAAGACTGAGAATTAAGAACGGCGGATAGTATAGAAAAACAGCGTTATTGGCAAGAAAAAGATACCTAAATCACAAAAATATTTTCGTTCATTTAGTTTAAAAAAAGAAGGCAATGAAATCATCATTACCTTCACTCTTAGCCACTTGTTTTTATAGACTATTTAGCCTTGTAGCGAACGCTGACGTACCGCTTCAAACAAACAGACACCTGACGCTACAGAAACATTTAGGCTCGTTACAGAACCTGCCATAGGGATTTTAATGAGGTCATCACAAGTCTCACGAGTTAAACGACGCATGCCGTCCCCCTCTGCACCCATAACGATAGCTAATGGCCCTGTAAGTTTCGCTTGATATACATCATGTGTAGCTTCACCAGCGGTACCAACAAACCATACACCTTTCTCTTGAAGTGCACGCATAGTACGAGCCAAGTTAGTTACACGTACAAGAGGCACCATTTCAGCCGCACCACAAGCCACTTTACTTACTGTTGCTGTCATTGATGCTGATTTATCTTTAGGAACAATAACCGCAGCCACACCTGCACCATCAGCATTACGCAGACAAGCACCAAGGTTGTGAGGATCGGTTACACCATCAAGAACTAAGAATAATGGATTCTCTGTTTTATCCATGATGTCGTCTAAATCACGTTCATTCAACTGCTTAGCAGGCGTAACACGAGCAATAATACCTTGGTGATTTGCACCTTTCGCTTTGTCGTCTAACGTTTTACGTGGAAGTTCTTGGATCTTAAATCCAAGTTCACCTAGTTCAGTGATGATAGGTAATAAACGATCGTCTTCACGACCTTTTAATACAAAGATTTCAATGAAACGGGCAGGATCACGCTCTAATACAGCTTTGGTTGCGTGGATACCAAAAAGAAATTCATTACTCATGTTATCGCTTCTTTCTATTACAAATTAGTGGAGCTAATGAGGCAACGTTGCCTCATTATCGAATGTTTACTTACTCAGCCTTTGGTTTCGGCTTTCTTGCACGTATTTTTTTCTTGTGTCTTGGTTTTTTCTTCGCCGGAGCGCCTTCAGCAGAACCGTCAGGACGTTTCGTTGGTTCAACCATGGCTTGAGCTTTTGAATTAACCTTTCCCTTACCTTTGGATTTACGATCAGCTAATTGACCGCGACCTTTTGGTTCAACTTTATCGCCTTTTTTTGCTTTAAAGTTAGGATCTCGACGAGGGGCTTTTTTATCATCACGCTTCTTCGCATTGTCTTTGGTTGTTTTACCTTGACCACGCGCTTTACGCATTGATGTCGTGCATTCAAAATCAATGTTGCGACTATCTAAGTTAACGGCAAGTACTTTCACCGTCACTTGATCACCCAATCGGAAGATCTGACCTGAACTCTCACCCGTTAAACGCTGACCCGCAGCATCAAATTGATAATAGTCATTTGCCAAAGATGAAATATGTACCAGACCATCGATGTGCAACTCATTCAATCGAACAAAGAAACCAAAGCCCGTGACATTGGCAATCACACCTTCTAGTTCTTCGCCAATATGATCTTGCATGTATTCACACTTCAACCAATCAGACACATCACGTGTCGCATCATCTGCACGACGCTCTGTCATTGAACATTGCTCACCAAACACATCCATATCATCAAACGAATAATGATACCCACCTGTTGGTGTCCAACGATCGGTGTTATGACCTTTTTCTTTTGCAATAAGATACTTAATAGCACGATGCAATAATAAATCAGGGTAACGACGAATTGGCGACGTAAAGTGCGCATAACGCTTAAGAGCCAAACCAAAGTGACCTTGATTATCTGCGTTATATACCGCTTGCTTCATTGAGCGCAGTAACATCGTTTGAATCAATTCTTTATCTGGACGATCAGCAATTAAATGAACTAATTGACCGTAATCTGTTGGAGATGGCGTTAACCCACCAGATAAGCTTAAACCTAACTCTCCTAAGAAATCACGGAAACCCGTTAAGCGTTCTTCACCTGGCGCTTCATGCACACGGTACAACGCTGGCTCTTTTGCTTTTTCTACAAAAGTCGCTGAAGCAATGTTCGCCAAAATCATACATTCTTCGATGATTTTATGTGCGTCATTACGGATCACAGGTTCGATGCGATCTATTTTACGTTCAGCATTGAAAATAAATTTAGTTTCAATGGTTTCAAATTCAATGGCACCACGCGCTTCACGTGCTGTTTTTAACACCTGATACATGTTGTGCAGTTCTTTCAAGTGCGGAACCAGCGGTTCATAACGTTGAGTTAGTTCTTCGTCACCATCAAGAATGTCGCTTACTTTATTATACGTAAGACGCGCGTGTGAGTTCATCACCGCTTCGTAATGTTTAAAGCCTGACAGTTTTCCTGATGCAGAGATAGTCATCTCACACACCATACATAAACGGTCAACTTGAGGATTCAATGAACACAAACCGTTAGACAAGATTTCCGGTAACATCGGAACCACTTGAGCAGGGAAGTAAACTGAATTACCACGCTGAATCGCTTCTTTGTCTAATGCGTTTTCTGGACGAACGTAATAACTAACATCGGCAATCGCAACCCATAAGCGCCAGCCACCTGAGGCTTTCGCTTGACAGAATACGGCATCATCGAAATCTCGAGCATCTTCACCATCAATCGTTACCAATGGTAATTCACGAAGATCAACACGGCCTTCTTTTGCTTCTTCTGGCACTTCCTCTGCTAGCCCTTCAACTTGTTTTTCAACCGCTGCTGGCCATACATGAGGAATATTGTGTGTACGAAGTGCAATGTCAATTTCCATTCCCGGAGCCATATTCTCACCAAGAACTTCAATTACCTGACCTGACATGCCGCGAGCACGGCCACCACGGTCAGTGATATTAATCACAACAACATTCCCCATTCGAGCACTCATTTTATGCTCATTAGGGATGAAGATATCTTGATTAATACGCGAATCGTCAGGCACAACGAAACTTAATCCATCTTCCGTAAAGAATCGGCCAACAATGCCATCGTTATGAGGCTCTAATACACGGATAACACGACCTTCTTTTCGGCCTCGTTTATCAGTACCTGTTGGCTGAACTAGTACTACATCACCATGAATAACTTTTTTCATTTGGTGGAAAGGCAAAAGCACATCGTTATCTTTACCAATGCTGCCTTCAGGACGGATCCAGCCGAAGCCATCACGGTGACCAAGAACAAGGCCTTTTAATACCTCAATACGCTCTGGTAATGCGTAACACTGACGACGAGTAAAGACTAATTGTCCATCTCGCTCCATCGCTCTTAAACGACGACGTAAACCTTCGTAGTTATCTTCACCAGATAAACCCAGGGCTTCGAATAAGTCATTACGATTTAAAGGCGCTTCTGCTTTTTGGAAAAATTCAAGAATGAACTCACGGCTTGGAATTGGATTCTCGTACTTTTCTGCTTCTCGATCTTGGAAAGGATCGTTTTGAATAATCTTAGACATAGGCTGACCTGCTTAGTCGGAGGAGATAATAAGGTAATTGTACCTGAGTATAGAAACAACAGATAGGAAAGGATCTGGAATTACAAGCTAAACTCTCTTTAACAAAATCAGTAATTCATTGTTGTCAGTTAACATATCTTGAATGGTGTAATTATCCAGTTCACCTAAGAATGCTTGCTTGGCTTTAGCGAGTGCGCTCTTCAATCGACAAGCCGATGTGATATGACAAAAATCAGGAGCACAATTCACAACTTGTAATGGCTCAATAGAACGTATCACATCTCCGATATTAATCAGCTCTGCTGGTCTTCCTAAACAGATGCCACCGTTCTTTCCTCGAACCGTTTTTACGTAACCTTCTTGGCCTAATTTGTTTATTATTTTAACCATGTGATTACGTGACACATCAAATGTTTCTGTCACGATAGTAATACTGGTTAATTCATCCTTAGGTAACGAAGCTAGGAATATCAAGGCTCTCAAGCCAAAGTCGGTAAAATTTGTAAGCTGCATATCCTCTCCTTAATGTCTTTTTCATTGTAATTCTTCTCTTGACTAAAAGATATATTTTAGATACAACTTATAACATACATTATAAATACACCTTTAAAGGTAATAAATCATGCTCAGCAAAAATACTATCGACATCATTAAATCCACTATTCCATTACTTGCACAAACCGGCCCGGCATTAACCGCGCATTTTTACGATCGTATGTTTACTCATAATCCAGAGTTAAAAGATATTTTTAACATGAGTAATCAGCGCAATGGCGATCAACGAGAAGCGTTATTCAATGCAATCTGTGCTTATGCGGGTAATATTGAAAACCTAGCAGTCTTACTGCCTGCTGTTGAAAAAATAGCACACAAACATACCAGCTTTATGATCACCGCCGAGCAATACAATATTGTTGGTGGACACTTAATCGCAACGCTTGATGAAATGTTTTCTCCAGGCCAAGAAGTATTAGATGCGTGGGCTGAAGCTTACGGTATTCTGGCTAATGTATTCATTCAACGTGAAGAACAAATCTATCAAGATAACAATGCTCTTGATGGTGGTTGGCGCGGACTGCGTGAGTTTGAGCTAATAGCAAAAGAAAAAGAAAGTGAGCTCATCACTAGCTTTACGCTTATGCCAACAGATGACTTAGCGGTATCGTCATTTAAACCAGGTCAATACATTGGTATTTATTTAAATCCTGAAGAATTCGAAAACCAAGAAGTGCGTCAATACAGTTTATCTTCTGCGCCTCAAGAAAAAACATACCGCATTTCAGTAAAACGAGAGGAAGGCGGTAAAGCATCAAATTATCTACATGCGTCACTCAATGTTGGCGATAAGGTAAATCTTACTGCGCCTGCTGGCGATTTTTTCTTAGATGTTGAAGCATCAACACCTGTTACGCTTATTTCTGCAGGTGTTGGCTTAACTCCTACTCTTTCTATGCTAGAAACACTTACCCAGCATGAAGAAAAAGTAACTTGGCTGCACGCGACAGAAAATGGATCTCAACATGCATTTAAACACCATATTTCTGCTTTAGCAGAGAAGCATGAACATATCTCTGCGTATACTTGGTATAACCAAGCACAGGAAACAGATAAGCTAAATCAAGACTTCCAGTTTGGCGGTTTAATTAACTTAGCTGACGTTAAAGAAGAGATCATCTCTGATACTGGTCATTATTATTTCTGTGGTCCTGTGGGCTTTATGCAACATGTCGCGAAACAGTTAATTGAACTGGGTGTTACTGAAGATCGTATTCACTACGAATGCTTTGGCCCTCATAAAGTTCTTTAAACCGCTAAATTAAAATGCAAAAACGCCCAGCGATGAATAATCGCTGGGCGTTTTTTAGAGTTGATGACATTACCTATCTAACAAAAACAGTTACATATTAGCACTTAGGTTCTACCAGAAGGTATCTCGCCTTTTTGCTCTCGCAATAACGTTACCTGGCATGCGCATCTCTAATCCATTTCTCAAATTAGCAATTCGTCTATGTTGACGACCATCAGAAGTTATCGAATTATATAACCATCGATACGCATCTTCATAATCTAGCGGGCTGCCATAATCACTAAGCAGTAATTCCGCTAAATGAATACGAGCATTAATATTACCCATCCCTGCCGCTTCACGCAGATAAGGGATCGCTCTCTCTCTGTCTTGCTGCACTAATGTGCCTTTGGCATAATATCGACCAATTTGCTCAAGTGCGGCGGGTAAGCCTTGCCTTGCTGCATTTTCCATATAATAGAGACCTAGCTCTACATCACGGTCAACACACACTCCCCATGCAAGCATATCCCCATAAAGGAACTCATACGCAGGAGAATCAATTTTGGTTGCACGAGCAACGATATCTTCAACTAATTGACAATTATCCACGTTCTTCACACGAGTTAACTGTGAGTTAGTATCAAACAGCCGGAATAATTGGTTTTCGGTATAAATTGGGATCGGTTCCCCGATCTCTTCGCTAGAAGCATGCACGGGCACAAGTGCCACCATACAAGCTGCTACGAGATGTCGTAGTTTCATAAATTCATCAACTCTTTGTCACTGTATTTATTGTATCGACGTAAGCGGCAAGTTCTTTAGGCAAAATTCACCCTAAGTGGCAATTTTTTGCCCATACTTTATAAATCGTTGATTAAATAATTGATGATAATATGAATTAAAAGGCTCAAGCCTCAAAATTTAGGCACAAAAAAACCAGCTACATGAGCTGGTTTTTATTCATTCGTTCGTTATTAAACTTCGAATGGGTGTACTTTAACGATTGTCTCATTACGGTCAGGACCAGTAGAGATAATGTCAATTGGAACACCTGTTAATTCTTCGATACGCTTAATGTAATCTAAAGCCGCTTGTGGAAGCGCTTCAATTGTTTGTGCACCGAATGTATTTTCAGACCAACCAGGCATAGTTTCGTATACTGGTGTTGCTTCTTCAAATGCTTCAGCAGCCATTGGAGAAACTTCTAATAAAGAGCCATCTTTCATCATGTAACCAGTACAGATTTTTAGCTCTTCTAGGCCATCTAAAACATCTAACTTAGTTAGACAAATTCCAGATAATGAGTTGATTTGGATTGCACGACGCATAGCAACAGCATCAAACCAACCACAACGGCGTAAACGGCCAGTTGTCGCGCCAAACTCATGACCAACATCGCCTAAGTGCTTACCGATTGGGTCTTGTTTTTCTAGACCATCATATAGCTCTGTAGGGAATGGACCTGAACCAACACGAGTACAGTATGCCTTGGTAATACCTAGGATGTAGCCTAAATGACGAGGTCCAAAACCAGAACCCGCAGCAACACCACCAGCAGTAGTATTAGAAGACGTTACATAAGGGTAAGTACCGTGGTCGATGTCTAGAAGTGTACCTTGAGCACCTTCAAACATAATCTTGTCGCCACGCTTACGTGCTGCGTCAAGAGTATCAGTAACATCAATAACCATTGAAGTAAGTAGATCAGCATAGCTCATTGCTTGCTCAAGTACTTCTTCATAGCTTACTGCGTCTACTTTGTAGTAGTTCACTAATGCGAAGTTATGGTATTCCATTACTTCTTTTAGTTTTTCAGCAAAAGCCGCTTTATCAAACAAATCGCCAACACGTAGGCCACGACGAGATACTTTATCTTCGTACGCAGGACCGATACCACGACCAGTTGTACCAATTGCTTTGTTACCACGTGCGATTTCACGCGCTTGATCTAGCGCTACGTGATAAGGAAGAATTAGAGGACAAGCTTCAGAAATGAATAGGCGTTCACGAACTGGAATGCCACGCGCTTCAAGTGGCGCCATTTCTTTTAGTAAAGCATCAGGCGAAAGTACTACGCCATTACCAATAATGCATTCAACATTATTACGTAAGATACCTGATGGAATTAAGTGTAGAACGGTTTTTTCACCGTCGATAACTAGAGTATGGCCTGCATTGTGACCGCCTTGATAGCGAACCACATACTTTGCATCTTCAGTTAAAAGGTCTACTATTTTACCTTTACCTTCGTCACCCCATTGGGTGCCCAGAACGACTACGTTATTTCCCATCTTTCCAAAGTCTGCTTGTTAGTTAAAAATGGATTCTAGCATTGATAGAAAAATGTTTCATTTATTTTTAAGGGAAAACTCACTTTCACAATAAACCGCTGCCAATATAAACAAATTTGTCATTTATTATTCTCAATAAAATCAAACCAAGTTTATGCGCTTAGATTTCTAACAAAATTCAAAGCATCACACTGCAAATCACAACACCAGTCACAACTAAGCAACCACCAATACGTCGCAAGGTATTATCTGGTTGCTCACTCAATTGAGCCACCATATTACGCCACCCATTAGGAGCAATTAATGGGCCTAGCCCTTCAACAATAAGTACACCGCCAATCGCCAACCAAATAGCATTACTCATACAACCTCTCTATCGAGATAAATTAATAGACAAAAACAAAACAAGGCCCCGAAGGACCTTGTTAATTAGTTAGAATTAAAATCTACACGAGATTTATTTTCCGCCTTTTGGATCATTCATGTATTTGAAGAAGTCAGCCTTAGGATCAAGTACCAAGATGTCATTCTTGCTATTAAATGAATTTTCATATGCTTTCAATGAACGAATAAAGCTAAAGAACTCAGGTTCTTTATTAAACGTATCTGCATACAATTTCGCTACTTTTGCATCAGCATCACCACGAGTAATTTGTGCTGTTTTATCCGCTTCTGCAATAATAGTGGCCACTTCAAGCTCTGATTGAGCACGAATAACTTCGGCTTTCTCGCGACCTTGAGAACGTAATTTACGAGCAACGGCTTCACGCTCTGCACGCATACGACGGTAAATAGATTCTGAAATTTCTTCTGGTAGGTTGATTTTCTTGATTCGTAAATCAATCACTTCAATTCCTAAATCACCAGTTCCTTCTTGAGAGTCAAGAAGTACTGTTGCCATTACTTGTTCACGTTTTTCAGAAACGATTTCTTTAACGGTTTTACTACCAATTTCAGCTCGTAAGCCATCAGATACACGACGTTGCAATAAAGATTCCGCCGTTAAGATATTACCGCCACCTGTTGCTAAATAGAATTGACCGAAATCTTTAATTTTCCATTTAACGTATGAATCGATAATAACGTCTTTTTTCTCTGATGTTACGAAACGGTCTGATTGATCATCCATTGTTTGAATTCGAGCATCTAACACGTTTACACGATCGAACATTGGCATTTTAAAATGTAAACCAGGTTCATAAATACGTGTAATGTTGTTGTCATCTTTAATCAAACGACCAAATCGAGTTACGATACCGCGTTCGCCTTCTGGTATCACAAACAGTGACATTAAGAAAATAGCGATAACAACGATAAGCGTTGGGATCATTAACTTACGCATGATTAATATCTCCCTTCACGAGTTGAAGTACGGCTTGTAGTATTCGCTTTTGGATCTGGTTGTCCATTTTTCTCTAACTCAAAATCATAATTTTTAGATGATGATGTTGATGTTTTAGGAGAAGATTTAGCAGACCCTTGTTGATTACCTACCATCTTATCTAATGGAAGATACAACAAATTACCGTTTGATTCAGAATCAATAAGAACCTTACTTGTATTACCGTATACACGTTCCATTGTATCAAGATACAAACGAGTACGTGTGACTTCAGGTGCTCTATTGTATTCAGGTAACAACTTTTCAAACTGAGCAATTTGACCAATAGCTCCGTTCACAGTACGTTCAGTATAACCTTGAGCTTCTTTCTTCAAACGCTCAGCACGACCTGTGGCTTTTGGAAGAATATCATTGCTGTAGGCTTCTGCTTCACGAATGAAACGTTCTTCATCTTCTCGAGCCGCGATTGCATCATCAAACGACGCTTTCACTTCTTCCGGTGGACGAGCAAGTTGGAAGTTGACATCAACAACAATTAAACCCATATCATATTTATCAACTATACGATTCAGTGTTTCTTGAGTACGTTGACGGATCACTTGACGACCACTGGTCAAGATATCATCCATTTTTGCGTCACCAATTACAGCACGAAGTGCAGAATCAGTCGCTTGACGTAAACTGTCATCAGCATTAACGACGGTATATAAATATTTTCGTGCGTCAGCAACTCGATATTGAACACCCATTTCAACAGTCACAACGTTCTCATCTTTTGTTAGCATTAAGCCTTTTGAGTTTAATGAACGAATCGATTGAATATTTACAGCTGTTACTTGGTCAATAAAGGTTGGTTTCCAGTTTAGACCTGGATCAACCATACGATCGTATTTACCTAAGCGTAAAACGACACCACGCTCACTCTCGCCAATCGTATAGAAACCAGAAAATATCCAGATAGCAATTGCGACAACCGCAATGAGACCTAAGCCAATTGCGCCGCCATTACCAAATGAAGGTAAGCCACTGCCACCTTTATTGTTTCCGCCTTTATTTCCACCGCCAAACTTACCGCTTAGCTTTTGACTTAGTTTATTAAAAACTTCATCAAGGTCTGGTGGGCCTTGTTCACGACCGCCACGATTTTTATTACCCCAAGGGTCTTTATTATCGCCGCCGCCATTATTATTGTTGTTGTTATTTCCAGGCTCATTCCACGCCATTAGAAAACTCCAAGGTAATTATGAAGATAAAGAATCCTGTGCGCTCTCGTTTGTCACTAAAAAGTAACTTAACGGAGTCTCTTCACGTTTTTCTAACTTAGACCAATCAACTTGCTGCATACGTATATCAATAAGCAAGCTGCCATCATCCTGATATTCTTCTTTTATAATGCTTTGCATTTGAAAGAACTTACTTCGAAAACGCCCAACCAACTCAGGAGGTAGTCGCAATGTATGAACTACCATTTGCCCTGCTAACCGTTCCGTTAATGCTTGAAAAAGTAATTCAATGCCTTGACCTTCCATTGCTGAAACCCAAACACATCGAGGGACTCCTTCCTCATCACGTTCAATTCTTGGTTGTTGATTTTCTAAGTTATCAATCTTATTCATTACGAGAAGATAAGGCACCTCATGGGCATCTATCTCTTCAAGAACAATATCTACTGCTTCAATGTTCTCACGAAAACGCTCATCACTGGCATCAACTACATGTAACAAAATATTAGCTTCTTGCGTTTCTTGTAATGTTGCCTTAAAGGCAGCAACAAGATCATGTGGTAAATGACGAATGAAACCTACTGTATCAGCAAGTATTGAGGCTCCAACATCGGTTACTTCAATCTTACGTAAAGTCGGGTCAAGTGTTGCGAACAATTGATCTGCGACATAAACCCCAGCTTCAGTAATTCGGTTAAATAACGTAGATTTCCCTGCGTTAGTATAACCAACTAAAGAAATGGTTGGAATTTCAGCCCGAATTCTTGCTCTACGACCTTGTTCACGTTGCTTTGCAACTTTACCTAATCGACGTAGGATTGCTTTGATACGATCTCGCAATAATCGTCTATCAGTTTCTAATTGCGTTTCACCCGGACCTCGTAAACCAATTCCGCCTTTTTGACGTTCAAGGTGTGTCCAGCCACGGATTAATCGAGTAGATATATGACGTAATTGTGCTAACTCAACTTGCAGCTTACCTTCATAGGTTCGTGCTCGTTGAGCAAAAATATCCAGTATTAGTCCAGTTCGGTCTATTACTCGACATTCACATATTTGTTCTAAATTTCGTTCTTGAGCTGGAGACAATGCGTGATTAAAAATCACAATGTCTGCATTATTTGCTCGAACAGCATCGGCAATTTCTAGTGCTTTACCCTCACCTACATAATATTTAGGGAGTGGGGATTGACGGGTTCCCGTCACAACAGCCAATGTGTTTACCCCCGCAGAAGACACCAACATTTTACATTCGTCGAGATCTTCCAACTCCCCTTCATAAGTGAAGTTAATATGCACAAGAATAGCCTGTTCACCGGATTCATAACGGTCAAACAAGCATTAACTCCTTAAGAGTCCAACTATTCAATAATAGAATAATACTACTCTTCTGTTGTTTCTTGTGGACGCTCGCCTTGTGGGCGATCACTTGCAGTGTGATGGCTTACAGCACGAGCTGGAACTACAGTAGAGATCGCATGCTTATATACCATCTGATTTACTGTATTCTTCAATAGGATAACAAATTGATCAAATGATTCGATTTGTCCCTGTAATTTAATCCCATTCACTAAATAGATAGACACTGGAATTCTTTCACGACGCAGTGCATTCAAAAATGGGTCTTGCAAAGATTGCCCTTTAGCCATTTTTTTTTCCTTTTTGGTTTGTAATTGTAATTTTATTTAGCTATTAGTCTTTAGCTTATGACTAAATGCTCTGAAGTTAAACAACATTGATACTTTATTGTGCTTATTTTTTCTCTAAACGATCAGAGATCGTTTGTAGGGCACCATCAATGTTGTCACTATCCAGCCAAGTTAACTCTTCCCAGCTACGTAGCCAGGTAATTTGTCGCTTGGCCAATTGACGAGTCGCACAAACTCCGCGAAAAATTGCGTCATCTAATGTGCCTTCCCCATCAAAATAGTCCCACATTTGTCGATAACCTACGCATCGAATCGATGGCAAATTCGCATGAAGATCTTCTCGTTCGTACAACGTACGAGCTTCCTCTTCAAAACCAGCTTCCATCATCATCTTAAAACGCAGTTCAATTCGACGGTGAATTTCTGCTCTTTCTTTTGGCGCTATCGCAAATTGATGCACCTCATAAGGCAAAGCTTCACCTTTAATCTGGGTTAATTCTGTTAATGTTTTACCCGAAATTCGAAATACTTCCAACGCTCGGGAAAGTCGTTGTGGATCATTTGGATGAATTCTAGCTGCTGATACAGGATCAATGTCTTTTAACTGACCGTGCATAGCTTCCCATCCAAGAGTCACCGCTTCTTGCTCAATTTGAGCTCTAATGTCAGCATCCGCTGCTGGTAATGGTGAAAGACCTTCAAGTAGTGCTTTGTAATACAACATCGTACCACCAACTAACAAAGGTATCTTTCCTTGAGCAACAATGTCTTCCATCTCTCTTAAAGCATCACGACGAAATTCAGCTACCGAATAGCTCTCCGTCGGTTCTAAAATATCAATAAGACGATGAGGTGCCTGTAAAAGTTCCGCCTCATTTGGTTTTGCCGTACCGATATCCATACCCTTATAGATAAGGGCTGAGTCTACGCTTATCAACTCTACAGGAAAACGTTTTCGCAATTCAATTGCTAAGCTTGTTTTTCCTGATGCAGTCGGTCCCATTAAAAATATGGCTTTTGGTAATGCTTTATTCATGACTAAATGCTTGTATCGCCTGAGTAATATCGATGTTTTTTAACAGCTTCTGATTAAATTGGGATAAACCACTTCCCCATAACTGCTCTAATTCCATCACTAATTGTATCGCTTGAGCGGTACTATAATTGGCCTCTTCATGTTGAATTTGATGAGAAAGCCAAATTATTACCTGCTCAAGTGACGGATTGATGTTATCTAGATACCTTAACAGATTCGGGATCAATTGTTGTAAATTCTGCTGCCTTATCGGCTGACAAACCGCCATAACGATCACGTTAGTACTATTTTTAACTTTAAGATCAATTCCAAGAGGTTTCAAGAAAGAAACATAATTCAATATTTTATTACATATTCCCTCTTCAATTCCAACAGAAAGGGGGATCAATAAAGGTTGGGGTCTTAATGGTTCAACATGTACTGTATTTAATTGGCCATGGCTTTTTACAAATTCAGCGTAGCGTAAATCCAAAAGTTGTAACTGAGAACCTTGCTGTAACAAAGCAAAAACGTTTTCGACAATGCTTAATACTTTCCCTAATGATACTGTTTTATCAGTCTCCACACTTAATACCGGTACAAATTTTTCTATTTCTGTAACGTCTGGTGAATGACTTAAGCGGGCTTCATTTATTTGATGAGGTGACGACTGAAAATCTTTCGTCGTTGTCGTTAGCAATGCCTTATATTGATTCAACTCTTTCTGAGATGGCTTATCGCTTTGATATAATCTTTGTGCTTTTGGACCTTCCGCTTTTGGCGAAAGTCGGGTAGATGAACTTGATGAAACCCAAGAATCTGACGGGGCTTTGTTGGGGTAATTTGGCGTGGAATTTACCGCAACTCTTAACTGTTCAGCCTTTACATCAACCTCTTTGTGCGGAGAATCTTGTTGAGGTTGACGAACATATTCTTTCATCGGTGGAAAATAGGCTTCTTTATCATCAACTTGGTTATCGCTGTCATGGTCATGCTGAGACAAAAATAAGCTTGCACTTTGCTGCAATGCACCATAAATCGCTTGATAGATAAAGTCATGCACTAAGCGGGCTTGATGAAAACGCACTTCATGTTTTGCAGGATGAACATTCACATCTACATCATGAGGATTAATCTCAATAAATAGAATATATGCCGCATATTGATTGGCGAGTAAAGAGGACTCATAACCTTGTCGAATAGCATGATTGATTAATTTATCCTTCATCATTCGACCATTCACATAGCAATATTGGATATCACCTTGCGCACGCGCCCCTTCTGGTGAAGAAATCCAACCATGGAATTTAAGTTCGCCATGCTCTAACTCAACCTCTAACGCATGCTGTAGAAAATTAGAACCACATACCGCGGCAAGACGCTTTTCAACTTGAGCTTTAGTTTGGGCTGCTCGATATTGACGAATTTGTTTGCCGTTATGACGCAGATTGATCGTAATATCCAATCGACTCAACGCTATTCGCTTTAATAACTCATCAATATGCGTGAATTCTGTTTTTTCTGTACGGAGAAACTTTCGACGAGCTGGGGTATTGAAGAAAAGATCAACCACATCGATAGTCGTGCCAATTGGATGAGCTGCTGGTTTCAACTTTACCGTCATATCTCGCCCTTCAGCATACGCTGACCATGCCTCTTCTTGAGCGATAGTTCGAGACGTTAAGGTAAGACGAGAGACGGAACTTATCGAAGCAAGGGCTTCACCACGAAAGCCTAAACTGACAATCGCTTCTAAGTCATCAAGAGTGGTAATTTTAGAGGTCGCATGGCGGCTTAAGGCGAGGGTTAATTCATCTTTCGCAATACCAAAACCGTTATCACGGATACGAATTAACTTACTGCCACCTTTTTCAATATCAATATCGATGCGAGTTGCTCCCGCATCGATACTGTTTTCTACAAGCTCTTTTACAACAGAAGCAGGGCGCTCTACAACCTCACCCGCCGCAATTTGGTTGGCTAATCGAGCTGGTAAGATCTGAATTGGCATAACCCTGTCCTTTTAACTGGTTGGTATAACGAGTACCTGTCCGATTGCCAATTCATCTGAACGTAATTTATTGGCCTTTCTCAGACTGGATACAGACACTCCATATTTAGTCGCAATTTTACCTAAGAACTCACCACGTTTCACCGTATGTTTCTTAACTGGCGCAACAATACTCACTTTCAATTTTTGACCGACAAACAAGGTATCGGACTTCAATCTATTTAATGAACGTAGGCTACTGGTTGATACTTTATATCTAGATGCAATTTTTCCTAAGTATTCACCAGAGCGTACTTTATGGGTGATAATCGTACGTGCTTGCGTTGAACTTGATGTCGTCGTTTTCGGAGCAACATACACAGATTTATTATTTGGAATAATCAGCACTTGCCCTACCGCTAAACCAGTACTCTTAAGCTTATTTGCACTTTTTAGCTTAGCCGTCGTAGTGCCGTACTTTTTCGCGATAACAGACAGTGATTCACCAGATCGTACTTTGTGTTTCTGCTGCTGTCCTTTTGCTGCCAGTAAAGTACCTTGAGGTGGGTTATCTTTAAAGTAACGAGTAATGGCCCTTGAGATCGCTCGAGCAATCTTATCCTGATGAGCTCGCTGGAACAGTTGCTTCTCTTCAGTAGGGTTCGACATAAAACCCGTTTCAATTAAGATTGATGGAATATCTGGTGATTTCAATACCGCCAAACTCGCATGTGCAGGTTTAGATTTATGCAGTTTAATCACTTTACCCATTTCAGAAAGTACATTTACCGCTAATTTATAGCCTTCTTCCGTTGAGTTTTGAAACTGCATATCTAAAATAGTTTGGCTTACGTTTCTGTCTTTATTATTTTTAGATAGCACATCTCCTGCGCCTCCCAAAAGCTCTGATTGCTTCTCATGTTTCTCTACCCAACGACCAATTTCGGTATTCGCACGACGTGTATTTAACACAAAAACAGAACCACCTCGTGGCTTTGGAGAACTAAAGCTATCGGCATGGATCGACACTAAAAAGTGAGCTCTATTTTTTCTCGCTAATTCAGTTCGTTGGTTTAAATTAACAAAGTAATCACCGCTACGAGTAAGTATTGCTCTCATACCCGGTTGAGCATTTATTTGCGCGACCACTTTCTTCGATATAGCGAGAGTTGCATGCTTCTCATATTTTCTTGTCGGTCCAATAGAACCAGGATCTTCCCCGCCATGTCCGGCATCAATGGCAATAATAATCTCACCACTTCCAATAATTTGATTGGCTTGAGAATTAATAATTGGTTTTGAAGAAGCTATAGGTTTACTTTGAACTGGTTTTGAATTTCCTTTAGATTTATGAGGTAAATCCATTACTAAACGGTGTCCATACTGGCCACCAGGAGTCGGTGCTAATTTAAAAATCTCTGCTGTAACGGAGTGTTTTAATTCAAAAACAAGTCGAGTTGTCCCTTTTGATGGCGCAGAGCTCTTTCTTATTTTTGATAACACCTTACTATCACTAACGCTAAGTGGTAGTTTTGCTTTTACATTAGTATTTTTAAGGTCAACAACCAAACGATATGGGCTGCTCAACGTAAAATAACTGTAATTTGCCTCTGAGTTTAAATCGATAACAATACGAGTTTCATCAGGTGATGGCCAAACACGTATTCCCTCTAATGTATTAGCAGAAACAGAAAAACTATTTGCTGATAAAACAACAAATAGCATATACCAAAGAACTCGCAAATATTTACCGATTAACACAAATCCAACCGCTGCACTAAACTACATCCATATTCATTATTACCTGTAATCACAACATGACGACCTTCACCTTCATAGCGAATATCAATATCAATATCAGGTTCAGGTAACAACCCATGCCCTCTCTCAGGCCATTCAACTAAACAAATTGCATCATCGGTAAAGTAATCACGAATACCCATAAACTCTAGTTCTTCAGGATCGGCTAAACGATATAGGTCAAAATGGTATACCTGCCACTTATCCAATTCATAAGGTTCAACTAGAGTATATGTTGGGCTCTTTACATTACCTACATGGCCTAGTGAACGAATAAATCCTCGGCTAAAAGTCGTTTTACCTGCACCAAGGTCACCATGCAGAAAGATCGTTGTTTGTTGATTACAAGCTTGAGAAAGCTGTCTACCAAATTCAACAGTGTCGTCTTCAGTAGCTAAATTAAATTCAAAGCGTTCCATTATTCACTAATTTCACTATTCTAATTGTCTAAATTGATAGACTTGGTATCAAATTCACAATTTATATAGTGAATATTTATACGCAAGTTATCTTCTGTATTGGTACATCTTACTTAATAGTACTTTATCAGCAGTATCAAATTACGAGTTATCTTAGCTATATGATAAACTTTTACTCATTATACTGTAATAAAAAAATGTAATCTCCTTGTGAAAATTGACTATCAAGCACTCGCTAATAACATCAAACTTTGGGCACAAGAACTTGGCTTTCAAAAGGTCGGGATCTGTGACATCGATTTATCTCAACATGAAGCAGCTTTAGAGCAATGGCTTGATGCTGGCTACCATGGTTCTATGGATTGGATGGCTCGGCATGGGGTAATGAGAGCAAGACCGAATGAACTACACCCAGGAACCATTCGCGTTATTAGTGCGCGTATGGATTATCTCCCTCCAGAAGCAGGATTTGCCAGTAATTTAAGCGACACCACTCAGGCCTATATTAGTCGCTATGCACTTGGCCGTGACTACCACAAACTGATTCGTAACCAATTAAAAAAGCTAGGTCAAAAGATTGAAGCAGAAGTAGAACAATTAGGTTACCGCCCTTTTGTTGATTCTGCCCCAATTTTAGAAAGACCCTTAGCTGAAAAAGCAGGACTTGGTTGGACCGGAAAACATTCGCTTCTACTTGATAAAGACGCAGGGTCTTGGTTTTTCTTGGGCGAGCTCTTAGTTGATATCCCACTACCGGTTGATTCCCCTGTTGAGAACCAATGTGGTAAATGTACAGCTTGTGTCACTTCGTGCCCCACAAATGCCATATTAGAAAATGGAGTTATTGATGCGCGTCGGTGTATCTCTTATCTCACCATAGAAAACAGCGGCGTTATTCCTGAAGAGTTTAGACCTTTAATGGGGAATCGTATTTATGGGTGTGATGATTGCCAACTTGTCTGCCCTTGGAATAGAGAAGCCGATATCACACAACAAAATGATTTTCATCGCAGGGACTCCTTAAATAATGCAGATCTTATTTCCCTCTTTGATTGGGATGAAGCCACATTTTTAAAAAACATGGAAGGCTCTGCAATTCGTCGTATTGGATATTTACAATGGCTGCGTAATATCTCGATTGCAATGGGAAATGCTCCTCAGTCAGAACTTATTATCTCTGCACTAATGAAGCGTCTAGATTTAGATGAGAATTTAGATATTCACATTCATTGGGCAATAGAACAGCAAAAATCACACCAAATAAACAAAAATAGAAAAGAACAAAGACTTATCCGCATTATAGAAAAAGGGTTACCAAGAGACGCTTAATAAATAATAATATTTCTATACCTATTAATTACGACTTATAAAGTTTGAGGTGGATCGAAATAAATGTGGAAAACATTATTAAGCAGACTTAACAATTCAAAAAATAGAAAAGTTAAACACAAGACAGGAATATGATTAGGATCAAGGAAGTCAAGGAAAAAGATCTTTCAAATGGCCAAGAATAATGCATATAAAACACAAAACCCTTACTTATCAAATAGATACAAATAAGCAAAAATGTTATTGATCATTAAATAGAAATAAGATCTAAAAATACATTCTTTTTTTTAATGCCATTTTCAAACAACTAACAGACTTATCCACAAAAACTAATGTGTGGATAAGTCTGTTAGTTATATGGTAATTAACGCATATAACTATCCCTCTGATACTATAAGTCATTGAGAGATACAGTGAATACAGATAGTTCATCAGACGGTTTGATTCTTGTTTAGTATTTGAATCAGAATGTTCTAAAAGAGCAGAGTTTTTCGTGGGGTTAATGCTTCACAGCATTAATTTTAAAGAAAATAAAAGCGCTGAATATAATTCAGCGCTTTTATTTTGTTTGGAGCGACACACGAGGCTCGAACTCGTGACCTCAACCTTGGCAAGGTTGCGCTCTACCAGCTGAGCTAGTGTCGCATGATCAACGCTATAAAGCATTCAATCTAAATGTGGTTGCGGGAGCAGGATTTGAACCTACGACCTTCGGGTTATGAGCCCGACGAGCTACCAAGCTGCTCCATCCCGCGTCCGGATGC